>DAIOFH010000087.1:0-16563 GCA_036745875.1 Planctomycetota bacterium
GGGCATGCCCGGCTGGGCTGCCTGCGGGCGGGCAACCGGATCGGAAACGCGGGAAAACGGATCCGCCCCCAGCGGCGCGAGTTCCGAATACGTCCCATGCAGGTCGAGGCCGACACGGACCGACGGATCGGTGCGCACTTCAGCGGCTCCTCCGGTGCCGAAGGTCACGACATAGTACTCTTTTTCCAATGCCGGGATCCTCCTGCCCCAGATGTCGTAAACCAGCTGGTCGAATTCGGCCAGGATGAACCTGCCGTCCAGCGATGTCTCCAGCGGCTTCGAGATGACAACGGACACTTTCCCGACTTTGCCCGCATGCTGCGGGCTGTTGTTGTAGCGTTCATACAGCCTGGCCGCGAGCTTGTGGCGATATGCCTCCACGCCTTCGGGCGTAGGGACGTCATCATAGTATTCAGCCTCGTAACACTCCACACCGGGGTGCGGCTTTTCGCACTGCGAACAGGCATCGGCCGCTTCTGTCGATTTTTTCGCTTTTTCCCCGCCTGCGGCCTGGACGCCGGCGGCGGCGCCATCGGCGAACTCGCTTTTGTCGACAAAGCGTTTTTCTTCGGTGGAGGACTTTTCTTCGCTGTCCTGCACTATGATCGCCGCATCAGGATCGCGCCTCTCTTCATGCTCTCTTACACTGTCCATATCGGGAAATTTGCGATGGTCGCGGAAGCGCGCATAACGCCGTTTACCCTGTTCATTTTGGCTGATCGCCTCCGCGTCAAAGGATGGCGTCGGCGTGGACCGTTCAAGCAGCAAAGGCGGATCGTCTTCGGCAAAAGAGATGTGAGCCAATGCAATAGCCGCAAATAAAATCGGCAACCCTTTTTTGGCCATATATAGTGTATGATTCATATATGGAAGCTCCTGTTTGAAACGGTCTTGCGCAAGATGCTTAGTCGGTAAAAGGTAAACTGTTACACGGATCACCTATATCCTTTATCGGTCATATAATCTGCCGGGCGTCAATTTTTTTGGAAAATAACTGAGGAGACGCGAAAAGATGGCCGATAAAAAAAACAGAAGATTGTAACGGCCCGACTGCGGCATCCCGCATTGCAGCTTTTGTTCCCGTGTTCGGGAACATGCGGGCTGGTTTAAGAACAATTGTTCTTAACATATTTATTGATTACTTATTATTTCTGGAACTTATAGAAGATATTGATATGAGTGGAAAGGGTATACAATGCAATACCAAGATTGTCTGCCAACCCAGTTTTTTCTCAAACCAGGCTACGTGATGGCAAACCAGGAAGCAACAATTGTCCGGACGGTCCTTGGGAACTGCGTGGCAGTCACATTTTTTGACCAGGCCAACCGCTTTGGGGGCATAAACCAGTTCGTGTTCCCGAAAACCACCGAACCTGACGACATGACCCCCCAGTACGGCAATGTCGGCATCCGCGCATTGCTGAAAATGCTCACCGACATGGGCGCAAGCCGAAACAGCCTCGTGGCGCAGATCGTCGGCGGTGCGGAATGCCAACTCAAAGATGACGGCGGCCTCGGCTCGCAAAATGTCCAGTTCGCCAGAGGGCTTTTGCAGAAGATGCAGATTCCGATCATTTCGGAGGATGTCGGCGGGTCGCTCGGACGCAAGGTCCTTTATCATTCCGGAACAAACGAAATGGCGGTGTTCAAGGTCGACAACATCCGGAAAAGCGATTGGTACCTGCCTGGCATGGATCTGCGCTTCGATAATTTCGGCCGCTAATATCCGCTAGCTGCCCTCAAAGACGAACGTTTTGTTGTCAATGGCTACCTTGAATTCGTATGAGACGACTTTTCTGATAGGGACGAATGATTTCAGCATTTCCTTGACCTCCTGCGCGGTTGGCGTGCCCTGAATCGAGATGGTTATTTCCGGAATACGTTCGTCAAAACTGAGGGACCTGGGGTAACTTTTCTGCAACGCGATAATGAACTCCTGTTCCGCCCCGCGTTTGGCCCCGTGAAATGTGAACTGCGCCCTTATTTTAGCCATAACCATATCCTTGTTGTATTCGGCAAAGCGCAGGCTTTGCCGTTTTTGTTTTATTCATCTTGTCATATCATAGCATATTACATAAAATAGCAAGATCATTTCGTGTTCTATGATTTCCGACATCACCTGTTATTTGTAAAATGAGGGACTGTATGAATTGGCTTAAAACGCATTTCAGTTTCGAAATTGATTTTCTCACCATCATCCTTCTCGCGGTCGCCTGCGGGATGTTTGATCTGGCGATTTTTGAATACATCAAGGAGAAATGGCTCCAGCCTCTTGGCCTTTTGAATTTGGCAAATGGGTTCATTCTGATCGTTGGCGCGATAACCTCGTGGCAATTGTCCCGCGACAGCGAGTTTACCCCTGAGTGGCGCAGCTTTTGGCGCTGGACCATCTTTTGCTGGCTCCTCGTTCTGGGACGCGCCTTCATGTGGGGCCGACTGATCCTCGGTCCGGAAATGCCACGCTCCTACTCCATGATCGTGGCGATTGTCCTCGTTCTCCTGGTGGTAATCTTTCTCCTGGCTGACAAGGTTTATCTTCGTGCCTGGCAAATGCTGATCCAAATGCGACTGCCGGCCTGGATCATCTTCATCGGCATTTCAATGTTCTTTCTGGTCAAATCGGCAGGGCGGGAAGGCATGTCTTTTCAAGGGCAAATGGCTGTGGACGTTGCGGCGGCACTGAAGACGCCTGTTTTTCTCGCCTTGGTGTTCATGACGATCAGGCTTGCCTGGGAAGCGAAGCGCTACCTTGGCGTCGCCGGTTACCAGAACGAAGCAGTGGAGGGAAACAAGGCCAAATGAGTACCTCGATGTTTGAATACAAAAGGAAGCGCATCGCCAATATCCTACCGGCCAAGGTTACCGGTCGGGTCAGGCGAGTGACCGGCCTTATTGTCGAAACATCACCCCTCCCCCTGCCTGTCGGGAGTCTGTGCAATATCTACGCCCGCCTCAGCGGCGAAGCGGTCGAAGCGGAAGTAGTGGGCTTTCGTGAAAACGCCACACTGATGATGCCTCTGGGGGAAATGCGCGGCATAGGCCCCGGAGACCGCGTCGAATCCTATACGACGGAACAGGTTGTCCCCGTCGGCCACCACCTCCTGGGCCGCATCCTGGACGGCATGGGACGGCCGATGGACGGCAAGGGCCCGATCGTCGCCACGGCAGCCTATCCAATTTATGCCGATCCCCCGGACCCGGTCCTCCGGCCCCGAATTTCCGAAGTCCTTTCCACCGGCATACGCACCATTGACGCATTTATGACTGTCGGCAAAGGACAGCGTATTGGCATCATGGCCGGCACAGGCGTCGGAAAGTCCGTAACCCTCGGCATGCTTGCCCGCTACACAGACACGCAGGTGTCTGTGATCTCCCTCGTCGGCGAACGCGGCCGCGAAGTCAGGGATTTTATCGAACGAGACCTCGGCCCGGAAGGCATGGCGCGTTCCGTCGTCGTCATTGCAACGTCGGACCAGCCCGCGCCCGTGCGCGTCAAGGCGCCGTTCGTCGCCACGGCGGTGGCTGAATATTTCCGCGACCAGGGCTATGACGTGACGCTCCTCATGGACACAGTGACCCGTATGGCAATGGCGCAGAGGGACATCGGCGGTTCCATTGGCGAGGTTGCCGCGTCGAAAGGCTATACACCGTCGACATTCGCCCTTCTGCCCCGTCTCCTGGAACGTGCGGGCAGAAGCCCGCAAGGTTCGATCACAGGGTTCTATACCGTCCTTGTCGAAGGCGACGACATGAACGAGCCGATCTCGGACACGGTCCGAGGCATTCTTGACGGCCACATTGTGCTTTCCCGAAAGCTCGCCCACAAAAACCAATATCCCGCCATAGACATTCTTGAATCAATCTCCCGCGTCATGTCGGAGATCGTGCCGAAGGACAGGCTGATGGCGTCGAGACGCCTGAGGGAGTGTCTGGCGACATACAAGGATGCGGAAGAACTTATCAATATCGGCGCTTATGTCACAGGCGCTAATCCGGAGATCGACAAAGCCCGCGCCATCATGCCTTCCCTGATGAAGCTGATCAAACAAGACATGATGGATAACACCCCCTACGAAGAAACGATGAAAATGGTTGTCGAGCTTGCGGCGCAGAGTGAAAAGGACATTTCCAACCAGCAGCGTCGCCCACCGCCGCAACCGCCAGGTCAGCAACGGCGGTAAGTCTTCATTTCCTCGGTGCGAATTTTTCCTATCCCGCGCGATCCCGCATCAGCTCGCTCGTCGTAACCCAACTGTCATTTCTCATTCATTTCAAGAAGATGGAAGATAAAAGTATTTTTATTGGCATTTATGCGTTTAAATAACATTATAAGCACCGTACCAATCAAAGAAGGCAAAAAACGAGCCCCCCCCTAGCGGCTTGGAAAATTCTGCCGCCATTCCGCGCCCGCTCCTGGAGGCAGGCAAAATGGAGATGATGTATCTTGTTTGTTTATAATGCGATAGCGTCTCATGCTCATGAAATATTAGAATGGCACGGCGATTGCATCTTCCAGTGATACATTGGAGGAAAAGAAATGGCAAAAAGAACTCTTGGCTTTTTGTTCGGTTTGACTATCATGGCTTGTTTCGTATCCACGGCAGCGCAAGCAGCCAGTGGGACCTATTTGGTACAGAACCCGGGAAGCATCGCCATCATCGGGAATGAACCGGGCAAAAACAGGGATTCGAATAAACTCCTGATATCAGTTACCACAGATAAAATTCCGGACAACGCCGTCGTTGCGAAAGTTACGATAAAAACCGGTGCGGTTAAAAACGGTCCCGGGACAGCCATCAACGCTATCACATCCTATAATCTCACCCCTCCCGGAGGTTCCCCCTCTCCCGTACGATGGAAGAATTTCCCTACCGGCACGCGCTGGACAAGCCTTGAACTGCCGGATTGCGGCGTCAAAGGGACGTGGCATCTCAGCATGACCGGCTTTAACACCTCAAACAAAATGTCGGCCGTCACCGCGCACGCCATTTCTTCTATCGAGTTTGAATACACATATTAAAAAGATACCGTCAACCTCAATGAACCTGTATTCTCGGTATAGCGCTTGCCAAAGCGGCCGCTGTAGGACGCGCCTATGTCCACACGGTCGTTCAGGCGCAAGGTCAGCGCCGCCTCAGGCACCAGCCACATGCCGGAATAGCGGTCGGGATCAGCGGTGAATGCACTGCCGTTGTTCAGAAAATGCCCATGCAGTTTGTTGCCGAAGCTGCCGCCGTACAATCCCGTCGCTTTCACGGAGCCGATTAGCTGCCGCCCATCCGCCAGTGCGGTGATCTTCGTCACGCCAAAACCGAGGCCACCCTCCGCATAGGACTGATTGAAGGAATTCACCCCAAGTGCCAAAGCGCCGGTTCCGCGTTCTGTAAAACTCGGGACATGGCTATAGACAAAACTGCCTTCCATCCTGGGTCCGAAAAGCCAGCCGTCGCCGAATTCAAATTCGCGCCCACCAGCCAGGCGCGCGCTTATGCCGTTGGCGATATTATCTGACCGCGCGCCGGCATCCATTCCCGGCAGGTTGATAAACACGTCGGGGTAAGGAGTGGTGAAAATCGCACCCGGAATGAAGATCGCCCTTTCCGATTCGTAGTCGGCGTGATTGAAGGCGACGGAAGCTTCGGCGAAGAATCCGTCCCGCTCGGCATGCCCATAAAGGCCGAGCCCATACCAGTCGCCTTTTGACAGCCCGTCGCCACCGCTGGCGCGGAAGCGTGCCCACGAGCCGAATGCGCCGACCGTCGCTTCGCCAAACGATTTTTCCATGCCAAAGAGGGTGCCGGCAAAGGAACCGTCGTAATCGGAATGCTCCCCTGTTCCCGAGCGATCGGCAAAACTGCCGAACCCCTGGACCCAGAATGCAGCGGAATTGCCGCACGCGGAAGAAACATTTGCGAGCGCGTCGCCGCTACGCACGGCCGGGGCGGCGGTGCCGGCAACCGTGCCGGACAGCGTCCTTCCATAGCGTTGCACCTCGTTGTGCCGACCGAGCGAGCGGTGTATCCCGACCAGGCCGAGTTGTCCGTATTCGAGGGATGAGGACAGCCAGTTTGGACTCATTTGCCGTCCGACAGCGGCAAGCGTGCCAGGCGTCTGGGCGTCCAGGCGCTGAAATATCTGCGAACTTTCATAACCAAGATTCGCGCCCAGTTCATTCGCAAATGCGCCAAGCATGGAAGCGGCGGTTCCATTGTATCCGGCCACTCCTTCTGCCTGTTTGGAAATGCGGTTTTCAGTCAGCTGCATATAGGCGTTATCGACGCGAAGGAAAAGAAAATCCGCCTGGCCCAGTGCGCCATAATCGGGGAACAGGTCATTTTCCTCCTCATCGTTCTCCAATAGCTCAATCATGTTTGCAGCTACTACGTCAGGATCACCAGCCGCCCCCGGAACATTGTTCCAGATGAAATTCATCATCGACACAAGTCTGGTTACTTCCCGCCATTCATCGGCGGAGCGGGAGATATCGGGATCGAGAGAGGTTAGGTTAAGTTGCACGGGATCATTCACCGGATTGCTATTTTCTCCCTCGATATCTTCCAGCACATCCCAATGCCAATCATCGACTCCGGAATAACTCGCCTGATCCGGAGTCAACATCGCCGCCCCATTGTAGGAGAGAACGTCGGCGGACTCGAATACCGCATCAAGGACTTCATCCATACTGGCGTTCCTCGCGCCGGATGCGAGGAGAGCCAATGCGCCGGTGATATGCGGCGCAGCCATGCTGGTTCCATCCATCTTGTCATAGCGCGGCAGGAGATAGGGAATGGACGAACCAATATCCGCTCCCGGTGCCATTAAAAATACGTTTTTCTTCGGATTGTCTCCCAACGGCTGGTTACTGAATTCCACGACAAGGCCATCCGGCCGCGAAGCGCCGACAGGCAGCACGGAATCGTAATTGGAGGGAGAACCGATTTGGTTGACGCCATCATTGCCGCTTGCGAAAACCGGCACAATTCCCGCCGCCGCAAGATTTGTCAATAATTGCTGCTGTCTCGGATCCCTAACTCCATTTTCCTCAAAGTTTGTATCACCCCAGCTGTTGTTCATGGCGACGATATTATAACGGTCGGCATTATTGGCGAGATACTCGAACACTGCCATGATCGGTTCATAGCCGAACTGGGCCACATTGCCCGCTTGCCGAAGGCTGCCATCAGCCTCGGTCCAGGAAGCGGCATTGGCTAGGATAAGCCCTGCGCCGGGAGCCATGGCGGCGACGGTTCCCGCGACATGCGTTCCATGACTTATACGCCAAAAGCGGGAAGCAAGTGCGTCATACGAAAGACCGCTATATTCCTGTAGGCTATAGTCGGTGGTGCCGGGCAATGCTACCGCGTCCATTCCGAAGCTGTAGTATAAAAACCCGTCCTGCATACCCGGAGCGCTTGACCAACGGTAGTAATTCTTACCATCAACAAGACCATTCATTGAAACACCAATTGAGGCACCTCCGATGATTTGCCCCGAAATCGCCGGGTGCGACACATCGAATGGGGTATCAAGGATCGCCGCCGAAACGCCGTATCCGGAGATGTTGATTTCGTGGAGGCGGTGCGCGCCAGTCGAATAGAGGGAATCCATGTAACTGTCGCCAGTCCAGGCCGGCGTGGAGACCCATTCGCCGCCATGGGAACGGCCAGAGCCAATGCAATATGCCAAAAAGGATAAAAATACGATAGCGCAGCAACGTTTTGCCCATTGGTTCATTTCAATTCTCCTGCATCGGCGATCAATACGACATCCCAAGACTAAGCGAAAGCTGGTGATTGCGGTAGTTTTTGCGAACTTCGAAATCGTAATCAAGCCCGGCGTCGAACCCTTTGGCAAATTTCGCCCTTAGTCCCGTGCCCAAACGCCAGCGGTCGCGGCCGGGATCGACGCCGTATTGCGGCATATAAACGCCAGTCCCGGCATAGCCGGCCATGATCATGGGGCGGTTCTTTTTAGCCGCATAAATCCAGGATACCCGCGCTTCCGGAACAACATAGCACCCATTCCCGAAATCCCAGCTTTTGTTGATCCGCACTGTAAGCGGAATATCTACGGCGTTTTCACTGCGGCGTTTGAATTCATTGGCAATGGCCAGATCGCCGGCCACGCTTTCAGCCCAACCGTCATTGCGGATATAGCGGTAATTTACGCCGGCAGATGGCGAAAGAGCCACGCAACCCGGCAACTGGAATTCATATCCAAGTTCCAAGCCGCTGAAAAATGAATCTGAATCGTACTTTCCGCTCTTGCCACCTCCAACCAGCAAATCGACGTCATAGTCATTCCAACCGTGCGCATATCCCGCATTGAGCCGGGAGAAGAAACCGCTCTCATGCCGCCAACTTGCGTATAGTCCAGCACTGGCAAGATCGGATTCGTATTTCGTGCCGAGTTCGGATATCTTCGTCTCGCCGCGCGAATAAGAGCCGGCGATACCGAGAATGAAGTTGTCAGACAGGACATGGTCATAACCAAGAATAGCTCCCGCCGACTTGAATTTATAGCCGGGCAGCGAATCCTCCCAGTTCTGTTTGCCATATGCGCCAAAGCCGCCGCCCCAGATGCGGTTGACTGCGGTGCGTGCCGGAGCCATCGAGGCATGCGCCGACGACGATCCGAGAGCGGCCGAAGACAATTGGCCCAATCCGGTCAACCCCACATAATCGCCAATGTGCCTGTCGAGATAATTGGTGAAGCTGTCGACAGTATGCTGCAGCGCAGTTTGCCCCTGTACGGCGTGCTCGCCATAAAGCTGGGCGAACGCGCGGTGTTGGTCGCCGACGCCGTAATAAGGATTTTGGAGGGAAAGCACATAGCTCTCGATCGCATCCTGGAGGTCACGGGAAAAACTCCCCATATTGGCTTCCGTAAACGCTGCTCCAACTACAAGATTCCGGCTCTGCGCCGAGCCGAAGAGGTTGTTCTGGATCGTCGGCATGTCGTACATGGACCCGAGAAAAGCGCTATACCCGTCACTACCGATGGAGAAGAAATCGCTATAGAGATTCGAAGCGCCAATGATGCCGGTCGCTCCCATCATGAAATTCTGTCCGTCAAGCTCCCGAGCAAGTGCACCGAGAGCGACAACCTCGGTACGCCGATTGACGGTGGCGCCATTGTTCGCGAATATTTTGCCAAGGTCTTCATTTGCCTCTTTATGAAATACCATGACGCCGCCATCGACATCCACAGCACCTCCGCCAAAGGACAGCGTATTGCCCGCCCCGACCCGCACAAGGCCGGAAAGGCTTGTTCCGCCGCCTGCATTGAATGTGGCGGTGTCCCCTCCTCCCGCGCGATTGGTGAATTCCAGTTCGCCCTGACCATACAGCCTAACCCTGTCGGCGACCTCCACCTGCTTGCCGCCGGTGATCGAAAGGTTGCCGGAGAAGATGTCGATGCCGCGCACCCTGATATCGGCATTTTGGCCTACAGTCGTCCTGCCGCCGTAAATACCGATATCAAAATGCCCTTTTCCTCCAAACTGGATGGCAGGCGTTCCACTGCCATAGATAGGAAAATCAATGGTGAAATCGAAAAGCGGGTCGATTTTGTCCGTGGAATTACCATTGATGTCCGCGAGCCTGCCGAAAGTCAGGGCAGTGCCGAGGTCGGTTCCGACACCCATGTTGTCGTAATCGGTGATTACAGATCCATTGATGATCGATCCCCGCATGAGATTAATTTCTTTGACATGCGCCCCCTGCCCGACATAAATCGCCGCGCGGCGGCCCGAGATGCACCCGGTCACGTCGAAGCGGTCCAACAATGCGCCTGAAAGCGCGGCCCGCCCCAAGTCGAAATCACGTTTGAATTCCGTTTCAATTCTTTTCAGCCTTTTCGAATAGAGCTCGATGTCAGCGGGATCGGTGGCTGCCTCCAAGTTGGCCAGTTCCCTCTGGTACGTAATCGTATCTTCCACTCTCATATCGTAATACGAATACTGTTGGTCCATCATTTCTGCGTTGGAGTTGAGGTTATAGCCAAGGTCAAAGCGTGCCGCGATACCGTTTCGTCCGAGCGCCTGCAAATCGCCGCGATGGGTGACGGAGGAGTTCGAACCATACGCCACCAACAGGCCTGTTCCGTTGTCGCCATTGGCATGAACCTTGACTCCCTTATCGATTATAACATGGTTGTTGCTGCCATCGGAACGGATGCCTGCTCCCGCATAGCCTTTTGTCAGCAGATCGCCTTTTTGCGTAATATTTACGCAACTGGCAAAAACATGAAGGCCAAGTCCATAACTCGACGTGTTGTATTCGCCTGGCACATACTGCCCGTCGCGGCGCAGAAAGAAACCGTCCTCATTCACCAGTGTTTGGTTGTCGACATAAACGGATTTTCCAAAGAAGTTACGCCGGTCGATCGCATAGCCGAGATCCTGGATGGCGGCGAGTTCGACTTCCATAAAGCCGGTGTAGTTGCGAAACTGGACGTGGGTCATGTTGAGATTGTGGATGGTGAAGTGACCCAGGTCAGTTGCGCCGCCCTCATAATTCAAAGGGAGCGTGCGGGAAACATTGTTGCCCCCCCAAACCAAGTCTCCGTAAACGGCTGTCGCCTGGGAACCAAGGAACAAGGGCGCCTCCGGGTTGGACCGGTCTGACAGCATGGCCATTTCATCCATTGCATGATATTTTTTCCCATCTTCGTCAAATACATACTGATCTATTCCTAAGATACCCATCCCGTGGCCAAATTCGTGAATGAAGACTCCCGTGAGGGATACACCGCCACTCTCTTGAAGTTGGGAATTCTCGCCATAAGACCACGGCAACGTTCCCATCGCGGCGGTGGCATGGGCGTCAATCGCATCATCACTTTCGGTTACTTTTCCCTTTGCAAGAACTTGCTGTATGCCGCCCACCATCAGAATCGTGCTGTCGTCAAGCATGCTCTCCGTAAAAGAGCTGGGTCCGCAGTTTGCATTCATTTCATCCATGGCGCCGAGATTGACCTGTACCGTCTCTACAGGTTCTCCATGTGGAAAAACCCTTTCTACCCAGTATTCGGCGGATTTGATGATTGCCTCTATCTCATGCTCCTGAAATGTGCGGGTCGAGTATATGGGCTGGTTATTGTCGATTCTAAAGGGATCAGGGTCCGTGTCTGAAAAAAAATGCAGCTCAAACACGACATGGTCATCCGCATTCTTCACTTCGCGTATGTCCAAGGAATAGGCCGCGCAGGACAGAAAAAACCAGGAGAGAGCCAGAAGCGTCAACAGTCGAACGCAAAAACTGGACCAAACAATTCTGAAAAGTAAACATGCGCAATTTGTTCTTCCCATAAAGGCATCCTCTCAGCCAGAATGATTACGGTGCCTGGAAATGTTGTGGATGCTTTTAGTATAACCTATGATTCTGCGCTAACAATAAAAAATACGGCAAAACGTCGAATCTCAACAAAAAAACAGGCTTCCCGACGGGAAAGCCTGTTCCATAAATCATTTGTGCAGATACGGCGAAAGTTTATTCCGGGGTATTGGAATCCTTGATGCCGACAACCCACACCTTGAATTCCGTTTCCACCTCGGGATGCAGACGCACCGGGACGCGGTGGACGCCCAGTGTCTTGATCGGCTCTGCGAGGCGGATCATTTCGGGTTCGAGCTGGATAGCCTGCTCGACCAGAGCGGCAACCAGGTCTTTGACCTGCACGGAGCCGTACAGAACGTCGGATTCGGACACGCGTTCCTTGAGGGTGATATCAATGGCGGAAATGCGCTCCGCCAAAACCTTGAAGTCCTTGACGCGCTCGAGTTCGCGCGCCTGGCGAAGCTTCTTGGCGCCTTCAATCTGTTTCAGGTTGGCCGGAGTGACTTCGACAGCCAGCTTCCTCGGCAGAAGGAAATTACGGCCATAGCCGTTTGCAACCGTCACTACGTCGCCGGTCAGGCCAAGATCCTTGACGTCTTCGCTCAACAACAATTTCATCGGCATTGTCTTGCCTCCCACTTCCAGCGGGGCGTCACGGGCGCAAGTGCGCCGGTCCCCGCCAATCCAATCAAATAAAACCCCTTGCGGCGTTCAAGCAGAAGCGTATTTACGCTGTGCCGTAAGGACAACAGACAGGATCCGCGTCTTACTGGCGGCCGCTGTAGCGCAGCAACGCAAGAAAACGGGCGCGCTTGATGGCGCGGGCAATGGCGCGCTGGTGTTTGGCGCAGTTACCGAGGCGCTTCCTGTCAAACATCTTGCCCTGGGGGCTCATGAACTTCTGCAGAGCGTTCACGTCCTTGTAGTCGACTACTTCGGGCGCGTCCTTGGAACAATAGCGGCAACGTCCGTTGCCCACATGGAAATCCTGCTTGTCTTTGCCGAAATCGGAACTCACTGGCGTTCTCCTCAAAACAACGTATAAAAATAACAAAAAATGAATGTTTGCATGATTATGCCGCTTACTCAGAACGGAATGTCGTCCTGGGGAATCGAAGACGAGGACGAGCCCATATCGTCGTCAAATACGTCTTCCGCCCGCCCGCCCGAAGGCGGCCTCGACGAAGAAGACGAGGAGGATGAAGAGGACGAGGAAGACGAAGGCGGCGTCTGCCTGCCGGAATACTGGCGACGGCCGGAGGTGCGTGTGTCGGAAGATTCGTACCGACCCGAATCGAACCGTCCGCTCTGGCCCGTTCCGCCGTCTCTGGTGCCGAGGAACTGGACGTTCTGGACATAGACCTTGATCCGGCTGCGACGCTCTCCGGTTTCCTTGTCCTGCCACTGGTCCTCTATGAGGCGGCCTTCGACCAGTACGGGCCGTCCCTTGGCGAGGTATTCGCTGCAGGTCTCGGCCTGGCGGTCCCAGACGGTGCAGTCAATGAAGAGAGTCTCTTCCTTTCTCTCGCTCCCGCTGCGGCCGCGAACAGTTGTCACCGCGAGACGCAGGTCGGCGACGGCAGTGCCTTGGGGTGTATAGCGAAGTTCTGGATCGCGGGTCAGGTTGCCGATCAATATTACTCGATTGAATCCAGCCATCCCGTGCTCCTTCATAAAGATGTCATCCCCCGGTCAGGCATTGTCCACGCTTGAGTTTACCGGAGGCGGTGCAGTATCCTGCAATCTAATGAAATATACTCCCGTAATTCCACTCTTTGAAACCCGTAAAGGGTTTCGGATTTAATCCATCAACGCATCGATCGGAATGCCATCGTTGCCGCGGTCGCGATTCGAAAGGGTCTGCGGTTCGATACCGTCCTCGTCGGTGAGAATCAGGACGCGCAGAATATTTTCATTCAGGGCGCACTGACGTTCCATCTTGACGATGCCCTGCGAATCGGCATTGAAGTGGACCAGGATGTAGGTGCCGCGCTTAATCTTGTTGATTTCGTAGGCAAGGCGGCGGTCGTCCCATTTGACGCTCTTGACAATTTCGGCGCCGTGGCGGGTCAGACAGTCAAGACATTCCTTCTCCATCTTGGCATAGTCTTCCTTGGCCTTGGCGCTGTCGACAATAAACATTGCTTCATACAGTTTGCTCACACCAATTCCTCCAACTTTGTAAATAATAGTCTCTGACATAGTTAATAATTATTAGTTAATAGTTAATAATTAAGAGCTCCTGGTTATCGACAAAACCATCAGCTATTAATTGTTAACTATTAACTGTAACTTCCAAGAACACGCCCATTGTACGAAGCGCGGGCAAAAGGCAACCCGTGGCGCATCCAGTCTTCGACCGCCTTGGCAGCGGTATCCCTGACCTGCAGGACAAGCGGTTCGTCCTCCGAACTGAACTTCGCGAGGACATAATCAACCCGGTCCATCCTGCCGGGCGGCTCTCCGACTCCGAGCCGCAACCTCGGGTAGCCGACACCGCCCAAAGCCTTCTGGATGTCTTTAAGGCCGTTATGACCACCGGCAGATCCACTCGGGCGAAAACGCATTCTCCCTAAAGGCAGATTCACATCGTCCGTAACCACCAGAAGGCGTGGCCACAAACAGGTCTTGTCGTCGGCGACCTCGTCTTTCGTGAGTTTGCGGGGTTCGGCGGGCTGTTCGCCAGCCTCCACCTCTTCCCGCAATTCTCCGAGAACTTCCTTAAATCTTCCAAGCCAGGATGCAAGCGCCTGGCCCGAAAGATTCATATATGCCTGCGGTTTCATCAGGTAGACTTTTTCGCCGTCCACCCTCGTCTCGGCGACCTCCACCTGGCCTTCGCGGCGGAAACGTGTCGCATCCAGTCGTTTTTGCAAAGAATCCAGGGTCAACCAACCAAGATTGTGCCGCGTATTCTCGTATTCCCGACCGGGATTGCCAAGGCCAACCACTAAATGCATAGCTATTACTTGTCCTTCTTGGCTTCACGCTCTTTTTCGCCAATAACCTCGGGCGCAGAGGCCTGCTCTTCGTCGCCTTCCACCGCGGCATCTTCGCCGGCCGGCTGGTGGCAACTTACGACGGCGGGATTGCCGTGAAAAACATAGGTGACGCCAGGGAGCTTCGGCAGGTCTTCAGCGTAGAGGATGTCGCCAAGTTTCATCTTGTCGATGTTGACAACGATGTTTTCCGGCATATCCTTCGGCAGGCAGCGGACAAGGACCTGGTAGAGGTTGTGTTCGATCATGCCGCCGACCTTGGTGCCTTCGGCCTCGCCGGCCAGTTCAATCGCAAGCTCGACTTCGATGACTTCGGTGTCCGAGATAGCACGGAAATCGACATGCAGGACTTCGTGGTCATAGGTGCCGTGCTGGACAGCCTTGACCAGGACCTTGCGGATGGAGCCTTCGATGTCGAGATCGACGATGCGGTCGCCGGTCTTGAGGAGCTGGAGGAATTCCTTCAGGTCGACCGCAATATTGATATTGTCGGCCATGCCCTTGCCGTAAACCACGCCGGGCATCTGTCCTGCTTTCCTGAGATTGAATGCGGAATACTTACCTTTGCCTTCACGTTTTTTCGCTTTCAGATTCGCCACTTTCCACTTCCTCCACATATGGTGCATCTGCTTGTACCCAGATGCCCGCTTGATGACGCCCCGGCGGGTTCACGCGCGCCCGTTTCCCCGGTTCGCCCTTGAAATACCTTATACAAACAACAGGCTGATCGACTTGTTGCGGTGAATCCGCGCAATCGCGTCGCCAAGAAGGCCGGCAACGGAAATGACCTTGAGGTTCAGATCCGGCGGCACGTCCGCCTGCGGCGGCACGGTATCGGTGACAATCACTTCAGTCACTCCGGCGTCTATGAGGCGCTCGAAAGCGTTGGAGACAAACAGACCGTGGGTCGCCATCGCCCGAACGGTGCGCGCTCCCGCCTCCCGCGCCGACTTGACGGCGGCGGCCATACTGCCTGCCGAAGTGATCATGTCGTCGACGATGATGACGTCGTGATCGGCGATTTCGCCGATCACATAGCCGGTCTCGACATTCTCATCGGAGATGCGGCGCTTTTCAACAACAGCGATACCGCAGTGAAGCTTCCTCGCATAGCGGTCAGCCATCTTTATTGAACCAATATCCGGACTCATGACCACCGGCTTCTCAAGACCGAGACTCTTGAGATAATCGATTAGCGCGGGCAGCGCGAAAAGATGATCCATAGGAATATCGAAGAATCCCTGAATCTGGGCCGCGTGAAGGTCAAGGCAGAGAACGCGGTCGACGCCGCTGGCTGCGATGAGATTGGCAACCAACTTGGCGGTGATCGGAACGCGCCCTTCATGCTTGCGATCCTGCCTGGCATAGCCGAAGTACGGAATGACGGCGGTGATGGTCCTGGCGCTGGCGCGGCGCAATGCGTCGACCATGACCAGGAGCTCCATCAGGTTCTCGTTCACCGGCGGGCAAGTCGGCTGGACGATGAAGGCGTCGATGCCGCGCACATCGTCGATGATACGGATCTTCGTTTCCGTGTCCGGAAAACGTAAAATATCGATGCGGCCAGGTTCGATTTCCAAATGACGGCAAACAGCCTTGCCAAGTTCGCGGTGGGCATTGCCAACAAATAATCTCATGTCCTCATCTTTCATGCAATTTATACAAATTACAACCGCTACCCCTGTCGCGCCTCAAGCGCCCTAGATGCCAAGACAAGGTCTTCCGGCGTGTTTACGCCCAGTTCCTCGCCGGGCGTTTCGGAAAGCATTGACACAACCCTGCCGCATTTGCCCAGGAAGATCGCGACAATATCGGTAAGGTAGTATTCACCCTGTGCATTGTCGTTGGTGATCTCTTCCAAAGCCGGCCACATGGCCTGTGGCCTAAAGCAGTAGACGCCGGCATTGCCTTCACGAACTTCGCGCTCTTCCGGGGTTGCGTCCTTGTATTCGACGATTTTTTCCACATCGCCGGAAGGCCCGCGAATCACCCTGCCGAACCTGCTGTCCGGAACTATCGGCACAGTCAGCAGGCTTGCGTCCGCGCCCGTTTTCCGGCGAAGTTCGACAAGCGTTTTGTACGTTCCTGCAGTCACCAGCGGCATATCGCCATAGGTGACGATCAAATCCGGCGCGTTGTCCTGAAACGCAATACGGGCACACCTAACGGCATGCCCGGTTCCGAGCTGAGGCGACTGCTCAGCCCAGCGAACTCCAGTCGGCAGC
>DAIOFH010000088.1:0-16262 GCA_036745875.1 Planctomycetota bacterium
TGCGACGCCCGCTTTTTTAATATGACAAAAATTCGCTCACACCGTTACGGGCGAATAGACAAACCTCGTGGAAACCGCCTCCACCCGCACGGGCTTGACCGAATTGACGACACGGCGAAGGGACTGGCTGCGGGTGCGCTTGGCAAGCACCCAGGCCATAGCGTCGCGACTGCGGTCGAAAATCACGTCCGCCTTGCCGAGTTCCGAGCCGTCCGTGTTGTTTTTAACACCGAGAACCAGGCAACCCGCCGCTTTTCCGGCGATGATCCCGGCGGGGGAATCTTCGATAACCACGCATTCATCCGGTCTGATGCCGAGTTTGGCGGCCCCGGCGAGGTAGATTTCCGGCTCCGGCTTGCCATGCTTGACCATATCCTTCGTGATGATAAACGAAAAATACCGGTCAAGCCCGGTCGCGTCCATCACCTTCTGGGCGCACTCACTCACACTGTTGGTGATGATCGCCATCTTGAGCTCGGTATCGGCCAGATCCTGAAGCAGGCCGAAAATGCCGGGGTAGACCATTTCCATGCCATGTTTTTTGACATGTTCGAAATAGCAGGCCTGGCGCTGCTCGATCAGGTCGGGGACCGCTTCCATGTGGGGGTGGATCGAGTTGATTTTCGCGAGGGCGTGTTCTTCCGGCATGCCGATGCAATCATCCTGCCAGCCCTCCGGCATCAGAAGTCCGTACTTGGCAAGAACCACATCCCATGCCTTCGCGTGTTCCAACTCCGAATCGACAAGGGTTCCGTCCATGTCGCTCAATACCGCTTTGATGGCTCGCATAATATTCCTCAATTAATAATTACGAACTAACAAAGAATAATTCCGATACATTCAAATAATTGTCTGGGGCTGCTCATTTTCATTTTATAATTATTGATTATTCATTGTTAATTACAAAAGCGTTGCCGCTCCCATGACGCCTGAGCTCTCCTTGATCTCGGCCTTGACTATCTTGATCGGGTCGAAAAGCATGTGCCCTGCAAGCGAATCGAACTTGCTGCGCAGCCTTTCGAAAAAACCCATTTCCCAGTTCATCAGCCCGCCGCCCAGAACGATTACCGGCGGATTGAAAATCTGGAATATGTTATAAACCATTATACCAAGATAGTCGGCATATTCATGCATAATTTCCAAGGCTACCGGATCGCCGGTTTTGGCATACCCGTATACATGCCTCCCGTCCACCTTGCGGGTGGTGGCGCCGGAATTCTCCCTGGTCATGATTTTCGTATTGTCGCCGTCTTCATCGAGATTGTCAAGGATGTGGGTATTTGTGAAACGGACGCTTTTGCGACGCACGATCTGGTCGAGGTTCAGCGTGCTCGCCAGCGCCATAAAGCAGCCGTTGTTGCCGCAGGTACAGCCGATGTCCGAGGTGGGATCGACTATGGTATGGCCTATTTCTCCGGCGGTACCGGTCTGGCCGCGATAGAGGCGGTTGTTGATGATCAGCCCGGCGCCAATCCCCGTGCTCACCGTCACGAATACCATATCCCCGAAGCCGCGCCCCGCACCGAAAAGATGTTCGGCCCAGGCTTGGCAATTGGCGTCATTTTCCAGTATCACCCTGACCCCGAGGCGGTCGTTCAGTTCCTTCGCCAAAGGGTAGTTTTTAAACCCGTCAAGGTTCGAGGTGGTGATTACCACCCCATCGCGGCTGCGCATATGCCCGGCCATCCCGACGCCCACGCCCTCCAGGTCACTGACGGCAATTCCCTGCTCGCGGCACAAGCCATTGACCATGTCGGCGACAAGGTCCATCAGGCATACTTCGTCAAGACAGGTATGCTCATTAGTCGTGACGGTGCGGACAAGGGTTCCATCTCGTTTTACCAGTCCGGCCGCAAGTTTTGTCCCGCCAATATCGACGCCGCAGAGTAGCCGTTCCATTTGGATC
Organism: Planctomycetota bacterium; assembly: GCA_036745875.1. Lineage (GTDB taxonomy): Bacteria > Planctomycetota > SZUA-567 > SZUA-567 > SZUA-567 > DAIOFH01. The sequence continues at coordinate 1,907 of DAIOFH010000088.1, forward strand.
TCCAAATAAAAAACACAGAGGATACAGGGAACACAGAAGCTTTTATCAAAAAATGCTCTGTGATCTCTGCGTCCTCTGTGGTTGATGAAGGCTCTTCTTTTTACAGTACCTGCTCGGTTCTTTCAATGATATCATCCTGCGTCTGCTTGGACAATATATTGAAGAAAGCGCTGTATCCCGCGACGCGGACGATAAGGTCGCGGTGTTTCTCAGGGTGTGCCTGCGCGTCCTGGAGAGTCTCCCGGGAGACGACGTTGAATTGAACGTGGAAGCCGTGCAATCGATTGAAGAATGTCCTCAGAAGCGCGATGAGCTTGACCCGGTCCGCCTGGTTTTCGAGCATTTGCGGGTTGACCTTCTGATTGAGAAGCACGCCGCCGGTGATGCGCCTGGTGTCGAGCTTAGCGACTGTCTTGAAAACGGCGGTCGGACCGTTCGTGTCCGCTCCGTGGCTGGGCGAGCAGCCTTCCGCCAGCGGTTCCCCTGCAAAACGTCCGTCCGGAGTCGCGGGCGTCCCTGCTCCTTGCGGCACATTGGCCGAAATCGAAGACGTGCCGCCGTAGTAGACGCCGCCGATAGGGCCGCGCCCGTAGCGTGTGTTGTGATATTTTGACAGTTCGTCCAAATAGACGCCATAGGCCTGGCAGATCAAACTGTCGACATAATCGTCGTCATTGCCGTATTTCGCAACGGCAAGGAGTTTCTCCCTGATTGCCATGTTTTTTTTGCCTTCGAAATTGGCCTGTAAAGCCTGCCACAATTCTTCCGAGGTCATGGACTTGTCGTCGAAAACGCATTTCTTCACCGCCGCCATGGAATCGGCGAGATTGGCGATGCCGACCTGGAGGTCCGAGATAAAGTCATAGACCGCCCCGCCCTCTTTGAGATTGAGGCCGCGCTCGATGCAGTCATCGCAGAGTGCGGAACAAAGGACGTCAGCCGTATCACGCTCAAGCACCGTGTCGCAGCATGAATCGATGATAACGCAGTGGCGGGTGAATTCCCGGATTATCTTGTCCCATGCAGCCATGACCTGCTCGAAGGAGGTCATCCCGGTGAAATGGCCGACGCCCTCGCAGACCTTTTTGCCGCTTATTAGATCGACGCCGTCGTTGAGAGCGATGAGGAACGATTTGGGAAAATTAAGGAAGCTCATGCCGGTGCAGCGGTAACCCCATTTTCCCGGAACGGCGACTTCGACGCAACCGATGGCCGAGTAGTCGTAGGCGTCCTCTTTTTTGACTCCTTTTTCAATAAAGGACGGGATGATGATTTCGTCCGAGTTGAAGGCCGGCATGCCGAAGCCGAGACGGACGACTTCGATGCATTCCTGCATAAACCTGTCGTCAAGCCCAGCATGGTAGCGGACTGTGAGGTTCGGTTGCGGCAGACGGGTCTGGGCGACCGACCGAAGAATAAGGTAGCTCATGGGGTTGACGGCGTCTTTCGCTTCACGGGTCTGGCCACCGACGGTGACGTTTTGATAAAGCGGGCTGCCGGCGGAAAAACGCGTGTGGGTCCAGCTGCGAATCTTGTTGATCGTGAAGGTCTTAAGCCAGAGGTTGGTCATCAGTTCACAGGCCGAGTCTTCGGTTATTTTCCCCGCGTCCAGGTCGTGTTGGTAATAAGGATACAGGTACTGGTCCATGCGGCCGTAAGAGAGTGAGTGGCCGTTCGACTCGATCTGGAGGCACAGGTGAACCAGCCACATCGACTGCACCGCCTCATGGAATGATTCAGCCGGACCGGCCGGGACCTTGCGGAGGATGCGGGCAAGCTCCAGGAGTTCCAGCTTGCGCTGTTCCGAACGCTCCTGTTTGGCAAGCTGGCTGGCGAGGTCGGCGTAGCGGGATGCAAAAGCGATCGTGGCGTCGATGACAATCGGAATAGCGCGGAGGAAATAGGATTTCGAGAGGTTGGTGTAGTCGGTCATGTCGAGGCTGGCAAGCTTCTTCTCAGCCCGGTACTTGACGTCGAGAAGGCCTTTTTCCAAAACATCCGCATATTTCACCGCCACATGGGCGTCGCCGGAGGTGATGTTGCCTTCGGCCTTGATAATGCCAAGGTCATAAAACAACTTACTTTCGGTAGGCATGGCGGCAAGTCCGCGTTCCTTGACCGTGTTGTGCTGCCAAAACGGCGCGATGTCCCTGAGAACCTGCTTGTTTGCCTCGGTGATATAGAACCGGTCGCCGTCACGTTTGTCGAACTCATCAAGCTCCGCCACAACCCAGTCCATGGCGTATTCGGGGAAGATAGGGGCGGAACGGTTCGACGACGCCTGGTTGCCGGCGAGAAGGGTATGAGGCTCAATGTAGATGCTCATGCCTTCGAGGATGTTTTTATACATTAGTGCGCGGCGCAGCACCATGGGTTGGTCCATGTTCTCGCGGTAGACGTCGGTGGTGATGCGGGCGCGTTCGACACACACAGACGCCTGCGCGTTCAAGAGTTCTTCGCGAAAATCCGTCATACGGGGAGTCAGTTTGCCGAAATAGTCATTCATCATCTATCCTCCTAGAGCAGCCTATACGATAAGTAGGTACGAAGCATTTCCAACTCGATGCATTATAGCTCTCAACTTACCTTTGTCAAGTATTTTCCTTTCGTTCGAAAGTATTATTTTTTACGATTTGTCATTTCCGGAAACCTTATTGCCTCCCTTCCGCCCATTGAGGAGGAGTGGTATTACCAATAGATCAAAAGCAAAGGAGGAAGCCGCATGCAAAAGGCCATACTGTTCAACAATGGCCGCAGCCAAGTGGTGCGTTTGCCGAAGGAGTTCAGGTTTAAAGGCGAGAGTTTGATGAGAGCACTGCTTATTGTTATGAAAAATTTCGCGCTGTATTGAAGCAACAAGGCCAAGTCATCGGCCCGTTTGATATGGTTATAGCCGGTCATGCGTTGAGTCTCAATGTGACGTTTGTGACCAACAATCTTCGCGAATTCATTCGTATACCCGACTTGACCTGTACGAAATGGGGCTGAGGTAACTGACTCTCATTTCTCCGCCACCATGCAAATCCAGTCGCCTTTTTCGCCCTGGAGTTGGGTAACTGGCGCAAAGCCCGCGGATTCCAATAACTCCCGGTACTCATCGGGACTGTAAATGTTCATTTGAATGTTCCTGACGAAAAAGTCGGAAACGCCGCGCACAGCGCCGCCCTCCTTCCACGCCCCCGCCACTATGGCGAAACAGCCGCCTTTTTTGAGTATCTTGAGAATTCCACGGAAACACTCTTCAAGGTCGGGCCAAAAAAAGACCGTCTCGAAAGCGGTGACCAAAGTAAACATTTCTGCAGGAAAGGGAAGCGCCCGTACGTCGGCCACCTCGATGGCGACTTTGCCGGCGGCGACTCCAGCCTTATTCGCGGCAATGGATTTTCGGACCGAAGCCTCCGAATAATCGACCCCATGGACTTTGACCGCGCGCTCAGCCATGAGGCGAATCGCCCCGCCCCCGCCGCAGCCAATATCCAGGACAACGTCACCAGGCCTGACGTCAAGCTGATCTACCACCTGTCGTGTCAGGGGAGCATGTCCTTTGTTCATCAATCCCGCGATCAGACCACCAAGAAAGCCTTCCGGTTTGCGAAAATTCGAGAATAATTTGTGTAACATTCGCCTATCCTCGCGGAGAAGGACGTCTCCGCGCCGTCTTCTTGCAACACGAAACAGTATAGCATCCCCGCCGGGCCGCAGGAAAAGAAAAAACCCCGGACAGACCTTAGATCCACCCGGGGTGCAAATCGCAATACCAGACTAAAACCATTCGCCTAGTCGCGCTTGATGTAACGGTCGATATCTTCGCGGCTGGCTTCGTTGGATTCCGGCTGCTGGATATCTTTCCTCTTGGCCATCTGTTCTTCCGGGGTGCTGCCGTTGGCGACGCCTTCGGCGGCCCTGAGGGACAGGCCGATCTTTCGGTCGTTTAGGTCTATGTTGATGATCATGACGGTGACTTGATCGCCGACCTTGACGACTTCTTCGGGCTTTTCGATCTTGCGGTCGGCCATTTCCGAAATGTGGAGAAGGCCTTCGAGATCGGGTTCGATTTCAACAAACGCACCGAAGTTGGTGAGCTTGGTGACGGTGCCGGTGACGATGTCCGAAGTGTGGTACTTTTCCGGGATTCTCTTGGCCCACGGATCGTCTTCGAGCTGCTTGATGCCGAGGGTGACGCGCTTCCTTTCCTGGTCGACCGCCAGGACGACGGCGCGGACAGTGTCGCCTTTCTTGAGAAGGGCGGACGGATGGGCGAACTTCTTGGTCCAGGACATGTCGTTGACATGCAGGAGACCGTCGATGCCTTCTTCCAGTTCGATGAAGGCGCCGTAGTTGGTCATGTTCCTGACCTTGCCCTCGATGATGGTGCCGATGGGGTACTTGGCTTCGACCTGGGTCCAGGGGTTTTCCTCGGTCTGCTTCATGCCGAGGGAAAGTTCGTGCTTGTCCTTGTTGATGTCAAGGACGACGACTTCGACATTGTCGCCGACGTTGACAAGTTCGGACGGGTGCGAGACCTGACGGGTCCAGCTCATTTCCGAGATGTGGACAAGGCCTTCGATGCCGTCGGCAAGCTTCACGAAGCAGCCGTAGGGCATGATATTGACGACAGGGCCGGTGTGGCGGCTGCCGATGGGGAAGCGCTCCTCAATGTTTTCCCACGGCGATTCCTGGGCCTGCTTGAGGCCGAGGGAGATACGTTCACGCTGCAGGTCGAAGTCGAGAACCTTGACGTCGATCTGCTGGTCCAGTTTGACCACCTCGGAGGGGTGCGAAACGCGGCCCCAGGACATGTCGGTGATGTGGAGAAGACCATCGATGCCGCCGAGGTCGACGAACGCGCCGAAATCGGTGATGTTCTTGACGACGCCCTTCCTGACTTCGCCCTTGACGAGCGATGTGAGGACATCGGATTTTCTGCGTTCGCGTTCTTCTTCCATAAGTTTGCGGCGGGAAAGAACGATGTTTCTGCGGTCGCGGTCGATCTTGATGATCTTGCATTCGAGCTCGCGGCCGATGTATTCGGAAACGTCTGTGGAGCGGCGGATGTCGACCTGCGAGGCGGGCAGGAACACCGGCACGCCGATATCGACGAGGAGTCCGCCCTTGATTTTGCGGAGGACCTTGCCTTTGACGACGTCGCCGACGTCGTACTGCTCCATAATGCGTTCCCAGTTGCGGATGCGGTCGGCTTTCCTCTTGGAGAGGACGATTTCGCCGTTTTCGTCATCGATTTCTTCGAGAAGGACTTCGATTTCATCGCCCTGCACCGGGATTTCTTCCGGAGCGAACTCGAGGAGGGGGACGATGCCTTCCGCCTTGTAGTTGATGTCGACGATGACGTCGTCGCGGGTGACCCTGGTGACGCGACCCTTGACGATGCCGCCCGGCTCGAGGCTCTTGATCGTGAAGCCTTCGTCCATCTGGGTCATACCGGCCATGGCTTCAGAGAGTTCCTTACGCAGGTCGTCGTCCGAAATCACGTTGTTCACTAAAGCATATCTACCTGGCCTAACCATATACTTCTCCCTGCGGCTACCGGCCCCCAAGGCAGGCTGCCGCCCAAATAAAAAGGGCGAACCGGCGAGGCCATCCGCCTCGGGTCCACCAGTCCAAAAAGAACGCTCCCGAACCTTCGGGAACGTATACGGATAATGATAGCGCATTCTTCCGGAAAAAGGAAATGTTTTTTCTTCTTTCATTTTTTTTCCAGGGGGGATTTCGGCCGCCCTCCGAACCTCCCCCAAAAAATGAAGAAGGCAACCTGACGTGAATCAGATATAATGAGTACTGGCAATGTATTCGTCAAAGGAGAAACCGATGCGACACACCCTAATCGCGGTTTGCATTGTTGTCATATCCGCTTCCAGTGTCCTGGCTTTGGACTACAACCACTTTTTCAACTTTGACCGTGAGGACAACCTTAAAGTCATGAGCCAAACGCTGGAAAAGGCGGTTCAGGAGATTAACAAAGCCACTGAAAAAAATATCAAGCTCGAACGTTCACTCGCCGACACCGAGAAACGGCTTCGCGATGCCGAACGCACTGGCGAACAATCGGCCCGCGCCATCAAAGACCTGGAAAAACGCCTCACCGACCAGTCGAAGCAGTCATCAGGTACGGGAAAATCAAACGATGATTTATCGCGGCGTCTCGAAGACCTTTCCCGTAGGCTTGACCGGGTGGAACGCGAGAACGACAAACTTGAACGCTCTTTGAACGAAGCAAGGCAGAAAATTGAACGCATGAAAATGGATAAAAGTTCCCTCGAAAGAAAAATTTCCGATCTCGAAAACAAAATTCGTTTTTCTAGGTAATAACAAGGCACTTTATGGTCAAAAAAGCCAGGGTGCTTAGGCCAGCCGTACCATGAATTCAAAAAGGATCGTTATGTCGCATAGCCCTGTCGCAGTAAAATTGGCGGTGTTACTGGCAGCAATCTTGATTTTTCCCTCAGCCTCCCACGCAGGCGAATTGCGTGCCGCTTCCTGGCCCACTCCACCCGCCCCGCTTGCGCCTTCAAACAAAGATAGGGACTTCAATCCCTACGACGAAGACGGTTTGGTCGATCTGGCCGTTGAGGGCCATTTAGCGCCGACGGTGCTCCTGGCCAGGCATTATCATGAGAGGGATGACTTCAAACAAGAAATTCGTTGGCTACGGGCGGCAGTGAAATTGGGGCATGTACCCAGCGCCTTTGAACTGTCACGCTTATATTTTCCACTAAGTGGAGCAATAGGCAGGGAAAAACTGCCGATACGACCGGATATTGTCATCGCCGCCTGTTGGCAAGCTATCGGCAGCGCGGGATCGACGACCGTGTCTGACAACTCGGTGGATGAAACAGATGAATACGAGGCAAAGCGAACTGAGGCGACACTCATGGCCATGGAAACACTTCTTAGTCCCTCCGAAAAAATGCGAGCCACGGCCATCCTCTCGACTTGGCCCGAATCCTTGCCTCCGGAGGGGTCCACCGACAATATCACATCCGCCAAATCGCATCCAATTGGCGTCGACGAATTCATTGCGTTACTCTACGACTACCTCGAGGGGCGTCTGAACAAGAATTCTGTTTTTTTTTCGTGCAGACATGGGAAATGAAAATTTGCTTCCGTCGGCTTACGACTCCCTCGTGGATGCCGCGTCGGGCGGACAGCCAGCCGCTTCGTACGCCGTGGCATGGTGTCAGTTAATCGGGTTTGGCACGGAACGCCGGGAAAGCCCGGCGTTAGAGCACATTCAGAGATTGGCGGAAGAGGGAGATCCGAAAGCCTGTGTTCACCTTGCCTACTATTACACGCTATATGGTGACGAAGAGGAGGCCGTCGTCCCGCTCTACCGGCGAGCGGCCGAGCAAGGCCGTGCGGACGCTATGCTTTGTCTGGCAAGCCGGCTCCGCGACCAGGACAACTATAAAGAAGCAGCCCGATGGTTCGAAACAGCCGCCGATACAGGTAATTTGGATGCTATAGAAGAAATGCTGGGAATCGCCGAGGGTAAGGGTGACGATCGCGGAATGATCAAGTGGCTGACGGTGCTCAGCCTTCGACACCCGGATCCGCATGTCGCATACAGGTCACGGATAATGATTGCCATGTTTATGGAGGAGGAGAGCAGCGAGAAAATTGCCGATGCGGTGCGGCTTGGCGAAGAATGGCATAACGCCCATCCCTGATGGACGACCCCGGGAAGCATTCCACTAAAATAATATGCAAACGACCCCTTGAATGCGGACCGCCGTTTTGGACAATGGTCGAGTTTGTCCTGGCAATTATTGGCCAGGCTGTTCATTCAATAAAAGAGAAAAAATGTTCGGACAAGCCAAGGATCTCACCAAAGGCAATGTGGTTGGTCAGATCGCCCTGTTTTCGTTGCCGCTTCTTATCGGCAACATCTTTCAGCAATTTTATAACATGGCCGACATGATTATTGTCGGACGCACAATCAACACCACGGCCCTGGCCGCCATTGGCGCGACGGGAGCAATCGCCTTCCTGGTCATCGGCTTTTCCTTCGGCCTGACGAGCGGCTTCACTGTCATCACCGCCCAGCGCTTCGGTGCCGGGGATGAGGACGGCGTCCGACGCTCCATCGCCACCTCGGTCATCCTCGGCATCGCCGTCAGTGCGGTCATCACCGTTGCAAGCGTCTTCACCGCCTATCCACTTTTCGAAGTGATGCAGACCCCTCCCGACATCATCGACGACGCATACGCATACACCGTCGTCATTTACGGCGGCACCATAGTCACCATATTTTTCAACCTCTTCGCAGGCGTGCTGCGCGCGCTCGGAGACAGCTTTACCCCTCTCCTCTTCCTCGTCATCGCCTGTATCATCAATATCGTTCTCGACTACGTGCTGATCGTCTATTTCCACATGGGTGTCGCCGGAGCCGGCTGGGCCACGGTCGTCGCGCAAGGCTGTGCCGTCCTCCTCTGTCTCGCTTACAGCCTCAAGCGCTTCCCCATCGTCCGCCTGCGGCGGCAGGACTGGCGCTTCGACTGGGCTTTCGCCTGGAAACACCTGGCCATCGGCCTGTCCATGGGCGCGCAGATGGCCATAATCGCCATCGGTACCATCACCCTTCAGGTCGGCATCAACCAGCTCGGCACCGACGCCATCAAGGCATTTTCCTCCGCCGTGAAAATCGACCAACTCGCCACCCAGCCGCTCTTCTCCCTGGGCGTCGCCGTCGCGACTTTCACTGCCCAGAACTACGGCGCGCGGAAATTCATGCGCATTCGCGAATGCGCCAAGAAATGCTCCATCATCGCCGTCGCCATGTCCTTCGTCGGCTGTCTTTTGATGGTCGTCGCGGGACGCTGGCTCCTTTCCCTGTTCGGCATCGACCAGAACGAACCGCAGGTTGTCGCGGATGCGGTACAGTACCTCAATACAACGTCTTTAGCCTACTTCCTGCTCGGCCTGCTGTTCGTTTTCCGCAACATCCTTCAAGGAATGGGTAAAAATACCATGCCGACTGTTTCGGCAGCCACCGAAGTCGTGGTCCGCATCGCGGCGACTTTCACCTTCCTGCGCTGGTGGGGATTCTGGGGGGTATGCATCGTCAACCCGGTCACCTGGGTGGGGGCGGTCGCCATGCTGGTGGTGGGCTATTACATGGCTATGCGCGACATCCGCCGCGAAGCGCCGCCGAATTTCGAATCGGTGATCCTCAATTACGATGCACAGGCGAAATTCGCCGCACCCATGGAAAGCGTCCTGTCGGCGTCGGTGCGGATAATCCTCGACCATTCTGAGGAACGCAAAGATAATTCCGATTCGGTACGGATATTATAAATTCCTGTAAAACTCGCAACCCGTATCGCAACCATCAATCCAAAATGCCCCGTTTAACGGGGCATTTCTTTTTCAATAGAATTCAGAAGGATCCTCCGGCAAGGTTAGGCAGTCTCAGCCGGGGATGGAAGCAATGACAATCCACTATAGCTATTGGAGAATGAACGATGAAAACCGAAAACCTTTATACAATGCAAAACCCGCTCAAGGAGTTCCACACCGACGGATTTCCCAAGCAGCAACAGCCCTATCCCGGCTTGCAAAAGAAGATGAAACCTGTTCCGGACTGCGGCGAAGAAAGCTACCAGGGCAACAACCGGCTTCTCGGCCGCAAGGCACTCGTGACCGGCGGCGACAGCGGAATAGGCCGCGCCGCAGCAATCGCCTACGCCAGGGAAGGCGCGGAAGTTTCGATCAACTATCTGCCTTTTGAAGAAGACGACGCCCGTGAACTCCGGGAGTTGATGGCGAAGGAAGGCCGGGTCATTCACCTTATCCCCGGCGATCTGGCGGACGAGGAATTCAACAAGCGGATGGTCCGGGAGGCGCACGAAAAACTGGGCGGCCTAGACATCCTTGCCCTGGTCGCGGGTCACCAGGTCGTCTCGAAATCCATCGAGGACATAGATACCGAACAGCTTCACCGGGTATTTGCCATCAACGTCTATTCGTTATTCTGGACGGTGAAAGCGGCCCTTCCCCTGCTCCCGCCAGGTTCGACCATAATCACCACGTCTTCGATCCAGGCCTACGACCCCAGCAAGCACCTCATCGATTACGCCTCGACCAAGGGCGCTATCAAGGCCTTCACCCAGGCATTGGGTGAACAGATCGTCAAGAAAGGCATTCGCGTCAACTCTGTGGCTCCTGGACCGATCTGGACGGCGCTACAGGTCAGCGGCGGCCAGTTCGAAGAGGCGCTGCCCGAATTCGGTCAGAAAACACCGTACAAACGCGCCGGTCAGCCGGTTGAGCTTGCCGGGCTGTATGTTTTCCTCGCTTCGCCGGAATCGAGCTATATCACTTCGGAAGTATTTGGTGTAACCGGCGGATCACACTTATAACTATAGCGTTTTCTGAAAAGGTCGGCCCTTGCTTTTGAGCGTTTTGGCTTGGCATAGTTATGCCGGAATACGCAGCAAGGGACCTGTCATTTCCGGGAACGCGCTATTGGAGAATACCATGGACAAGCATGACCGTGACAGCGAAAAGAAGAAATCCGAGAGAATCCCGCCACCTGACGACGAGAGCCACATCATCAGGTCGGAAAATTCCATCAGCCCGAATAAAGAGTTGTATGGGGAATCGAAGAGCGCCGAGAAGGCGGAACACAACGAAAAGAAAAGCATAAGCTCCGATCCTGCGAGCTTCCCCGGCGGGAAAATGAAAAACGAACCGAAGGTGCTAGGCAGAAAACGCGCCGGGCTTCAAAACAATTAAGATTCGAAAACGGTCGGTCGTAAAGGATCGACCGTTTTTTCCATCGTTCAAGCCGAAAACCAAACACGATACATAACGATAAAATAATGGTCCAGCCTGCTGCTGGACCATTATTTTATCGTTATGTATTCGGTCAGAGCATACAATTCGCTTGCGATGGCCTATCGTTCCCACTATAGTAATGTGTTATCGGCACAACCCGCTGCCTGGCAATTGTCAGGTAGCTGTTTTTTCATCGCTAATCTCCCTTTAGGGGAGGTCTGGAGGAGATCTACCCCCTCCGGAATAGAAATCTAAAGCGTCATTTGACGGAGGAAACGAGGCAAAATGTCGGACCAAGAATACAACTTCAACCTGATCGAACAAAAATGGCAAAAACGCTGGGAAAAAGACGGCCTGTTCCGCACCGATAAAACAGACCGCCCCAACTACTACGTCCTCAACATGTACCCCTACCCCTCCGGCGTCCTCCACATGGGTCACGTCCTCAACTACACCCTCGGCGACGTCATGGTCCGCTATAAACTCCTCAGGGGTTACAACGTCCTCTCTCCAATGGGTTGGGACTCGTTCGGCCTGCCCGCCGAAAACGCCGCTATCCGCACCGGCGTCGCTCCTCACGACTTCACAGAACACAACATCGGCCGCATGCGCGAACAAATGAAACGCGCCGGCTGGGGCTACGACTGGTCGCGCGAATTCGCCACTTCGCACGTCGACTACTATAAGTGGAACCAATGGTTCTTCCTCAAATTCTACGAAAAAGGCATGGTCGTCAAGAAGACCGCACCCGTCAACTGGTGCGATTCCTGCCAGACCGTCCTCGCCAACGAACAGGTCAAAGACGGCGAATGCGAACGTTGCGGCTCCCAGGTCATCCAAAAAGACATGAACCAGTGGTTCTACCGCCTCAGCGAATACGCCGAACGCCTACTCTCCGGGCACGAGAAACTGCGCGGCCATTGGCCCGATGCAGTCCTCGCCATGCAGGAAGAATGGATCGGCAAATCCGTCGGCGCGGAAGTAGTCTTCACCGTCAAGGACATGGGCGACCCCCTGCCCGTGTTCACCACCCGCCCGGATACCCTCTGGGGCGTGACCTTCATGTCCATCGCGCCCGAACACCCGCTGGTGGAAAAACTTGCCGCCAAAGCGCCGAACGGTGCGGAACTCCTCGACGCCGCCAAGAAAATGCGCTCCGGCGGCACCTCCGCCAAGGAACTTGCCGAACGCGAAAAAGAAGGCATTTTCACCGGCTTTTACGTTGTCAACCCGGTCAACGGCACGGAAGTGCCGCTGTGGATCGCCAACTTCGCCCTCATGAGCTACGGCACAGGCGCGGTGATGTCTGTCCCCGCGCACGACCAGCGCGACTGGGAATTCGCCAAAAAATACAATCTCCCCATCGTCAAGGTCATCGATCCGCCGGACGGGTCTGACGTGTCCGCGTGGGAAAAGGCCTACGCTGACGCCGGCGCGATAGTCAACTCCGCCGACTTCACCGGCCGACCCGATAATTTCGACGCCATCCCCGAAATCGTCGACTGGCTCGCCGACAAGGGCCTTGGCAAAAAACAGGTCAATTACCGCCTGCGCGACTGGCTGCTGTCCCGCCAACGCTACTGGGGCACGCCGATTCCCATGATCTACTGCGATTCCTGCGGTATCGTGCCCGTCCCGGAAAAAGACCTGCCGGTCATCCTGCCCACGGACATCGACTTCACCCACGGCCAGGGGAACCCGCTCCTCAGGTCGAAATCCTTCGTCAACGTCCCCTGCCCGACCTGCGGCAAACCGGCCAGGCGGGAGACCGACACCATGGATACCTTCGTCGATTCGTCCTGGTACCAGATCCGCTTTGCCGATCCGAAAAACGACAAGGCCTGCTGGGAAGACGCCAAAGTCAAGGAATGGCTGCCCGTCAACCAGTACATCGGCGGCATCGAACACGCGACAATGCACCTCATGTACGCCAGGTTCTTCACCATGGTGCTGCACGACCTCGGCCTCATCGACTTCGAGGAGCCGTTCACCAATCTGTTCTGCCAGGGCATGGTCTGCAAGGTCGCCTATCGCTGCGAGACGTGCAAATGGATTCCGGTCGAACAGGTCAAGGCGGTCAAGGTGGATGGCGCGGAGCTGGACGACGAAGAGGAATACCTGGTCTTCAAGCGTATTGAAAATCAGAGCCTGGACGAGGACGGCCTCAAGGCCGAGGGGCTGAAGTTGATCTGCGGCAAGTGCGGTGGCCCGGTCCACTTCGAAATGACCAAGATCAGCAAATCGAAATTGAACATTGTCGACCCTGACGCCATCATCAACCAGTTCGGTGCCGACACGGTACGCTTGTATATGCTGTCTGATTCGCCCCCGGACCGGATGCAGATCTGGACCGAGGACGGCATCAACGGTGCCTGGCGCACGATCAACCGCCTGTGGCGGCTCGTGATCGACAGTCTTCCCAATGTCGCGCCGATCGGGACGCCGATCCCTGCCGACTTGGACGACACCAACCGCCAGCTGCGCCGCAAGACCCACCAGAGCGTCAAGAAGGTCACGGACTCCATCGAAGGCGGCTACCAGTTCAACACGGCGATCGCCCGCTCGAACGAACTCCTGAACTTCCTCCGCTCCAACCGCGACAAGGCCCACCCGGCCGTGCTCAGGGAAGCGCTGGAAGTGATTGTCGTCTCGCTGTCCCCGATCATTCCGCATTTCGCTGACGAATGCTGGTCGAGGCTTGGCTACAATGAAAGCGTGTTCTTCTCCTCCTGGCCGGAATACGACGAAGAAGCGGCAAAGGAAGACAGCGTCGAAATCCCGGTTCAAATTAACGGCAAGCTTCGCGCGCGCGTCACGGTAAGCCCCGATTGCACAAAAGAGGAGCTGGAAAAAGTCGCCTTGGCGGAACCAAAGATTCAGTCCCTCATGGAAGGCAAGACAGTGGCCAAGATAATCGTGGTTCCCGGCCGCATGGTAAACATCGCGGTCAAGGGCTAAAGGAAGAAATGACGTGCATTCCACATGTTCATGCTGGAAATACCGGCACGAATTTGTATAATGATCGCCCTCGGAAAAAAGACGGGACAAAACAGCTCAATGCGCCAGTAGCTCAGTTGGATAGAGCACCGGATTTCTAATCCGGCGGTCAGGGGTTCGAATCCCTTCTGGCGTGCCAACACTCATAACCCTGCTTCCTATGTGGAGGCAGGGTTTTATATTGATTTTACGGTATTTTCTAGCGTTTTTCTGAGCAAAATGGTTGAATATTGAAGTGCTCAATAGTGCTCGATCTTTCTCGATCCCGCTAGATCTTTCCTGTCCATTTTCCTGTCCATTATTTAAATGGCATTGATTCGTGGCTCAAGCTAAAATAAATTATCCAGCTGATTCATAGCAAAATTATGAAGGGGATGTTATGTCAAAAAGACATCGTTCTGTTGGCTCAATTAAGAGGGAATTGATTAGGAAATCTCGAGAATCTGCACTTACTGCTATTCAGATATACAATAATCCCAATATCGGATTTAAAGCAGAATCCTTTATTGTACTAAGAGCCTATCCGAATAGACCGCATGTTCAACTTATTTCGGATACACAACAC
>DAIOFH010000089.1:0-16217 GCA_036745875.1 Planctomycetota bacterium
CACCCCGGCGGGGGATTGCATGGAATCGGGCGAAAACATCCGCAGTTGCCGGGGTCCAGGTCGCCTTGCCTCCGCTACGGGAAAACACGGAATCTTCTTTCAAAATAGCATGATGTAATCGCGACTTCGAAAAATAGTCGTGTACAGTCCCGTCGCCCCTCATAGGCGGGAAGAGCCAAAGAGCAGTCACTTCCAGGACGGCTCTTCACGGAAGGCGCGGTTGAAACCGCTTGGCGGCGGCCAGGAGCCAAGAGCCATCGCCTGGCGCTCGTCTTCCCATGCGCCGTCTTCGTTGCCAAGCTTTTCCCTGGCCAGGGAGCGCCAATAATAGGCTGCACCGTAACTGGGGTTGTAGGACAAAAGAATGTTCAGGTCGTTCTCGGCGTCCGCATGTCGGCTCAGCAGATAGCGGGCCTTGGCGCGGCCGACCAGCCCGAACTCCCATAACGACCCGCCTGAATATCCCATTAGTTCCATGCCTTGGGTAAAGAGTTCCTCCGCCGCTTTGATATGTTCGAGCCCACCGATCATGACAATGGCCTCAGCGCGGATGAACAGGCGCGATACCCGCATGATGACATAGCCGCGCGGTTTCAGCTGCAGCAGCCAGTCCAGCTTCTTTTGAATGAGGGTGTCCCGGTCGAGGACCGCCTTGAACTGGCCGTCCCTGAGTTCGCCGAAAGAGACGCGGATATCCTCCCGTACCGATTCCTCCACGCCCGCCGCTTCCGCCATAAGGAAAGCGCGGCTGCGCTTTTCCCACAGCATGACGAAAATGAAGATTATGGTGCCGCCGATGATAAGCCACACCCAAATGGACGATCCGCCTTCGGGCAGTTGGTCGCCATACGGATTGTCGTTGTTGTTGGCCATGGCCTGTTTCCCCGGAAAGTATTGTATACGACTATTTATACACTATTTTGCCGAAGAGGGTCAAGGGGGTGGCGGCGTGGATGTCGAGTTCCAGCAGGTCCCCGGCCGCCGTTGTGCCTGAACCCGGTTCAAATACGCAAATCAGGTTGGTGTCTGTCCGGCCGGTCCATTTTGACGCGTCCCTCGCCGATACTCCTTCCACCATGATGGTCTGCCGCGTCCCGACCATTTTTTCCGAGCGCTCCTGGTTGACGCGGGTTTGGGCGTCGAGAAGCAGCTGGTTGCGCCGCCGTTTTTCCCGGTCCGGCACGTTGTCATCCATGGTCAATGCGGAAGGCGTGCCGGGTCTCGGCGAATATTTGAAAATATAACTGTTCTGATAGCCGGCCTTTTCCACCAGGCCGAGGGTAGCCGCAAAATCTTCTTCCGATTCGCCGGGAAAACCGACGATAAAATCGGAGGCGACCATCGCCTCCGGGATGATCTCCTTGATCATGGCGAGCTTTTCGTCATACTCGGCGCGGTTGTATCCGCGCCGCATGTCCTTCAAGACCTTGTCGGAGCCCGACTGGGCCGGCATGTGGAAGTGCCTGCTGACCCTTGGGATGTCCCGTACCGCTTCCACCAGCTTGCGGGAGATGTCCCTGGGGTGGCTGGTCACAAAGCGCAACCGGACAAGGCCTGTCGACTCGCCGACGCCCTGGTCAATGGCCCAAAGCAGGTCGGCAAGGTCCCTGCCTTCGCCCTTGCCATAGGCGTCTATGTTCTGGCCGAGCAATGTCACTTCCCTCGCCCCGGCGTTCGCAAGAGCCAGGACTTCATGGACGATCTCCTCCATCGGGCGGCTGATTTCGGGTCCGCGCACGTCCGGGACAATGCAATAGCTGCAGCGGTTGGAACAGCCGCGCATCACGGAGACGAAGCCCTGCACGCCCTGGTGGCGCTGGCGCGGATGGGCGGTGTCAATCCCTTCGAAACTCTTGTCGGTCTCGCCGAACAGCCCGGCTTTTTTCTTGTCCAGCGTTTCCATGATTTCCGGCAGCCGCATGAACTGGCGGGTGCCGACGGCAAAGTCGAGATAGGGCAGTCGGGCAAGGAGGTCTTCGCCTTCGCGTTCGGCAAAGCAGCCCATCAAACCGAGGCGGAAGTCGGGATCGGCGTCGTGCCGCGGCCGCAGTTGCGCCAGGCGGGAAAGGACGCGCTGTTCCGCATGGTCGCGGACGGAACAGGTATTGAAAATGACGGTATCCGCCGCGTTTTCATCCGTGACAATCGCGTGTCCGGCGCTTTCCAACGCTTCGGCGGCGAGTTCCGAATCGAGCTTGTTCATTTGGCAACCGAAAGTGGTGATGTGGATCTTGCGCATGGGCGTTCAGGTATCCTGTTTCTTGTAAATTCCCCTCTTGCGCTCGGCGCGGTCGGGATAGAGTTCGTTGACGATTCCTTCGTATTCCGGATGGTCCGCGAGGAGTATGGGATTGCGGTAATACGGGGTATCCCGGACATAAGGGCAACCGCCGGGTTGCGCGCCGATCGCGACTGCCGCTTCGGCGGGTAGGCAGCGCGGTTCGATTTCAGCCCTCCGGTCGTAGATGCGGCAGAGCTTGGTCTCAAGATCCAGGTGCGGGCACGGGATGTCCGTGATGAGGACTATGTCGCCGATACGGATTTTTTCATGGCAGCAAAGACCGCAGTTGCGGCAAAGGGCTTCTTTGTCGCCTGTGGCGGCCTTGGTTTGGGGCTTCTTTGATTTTTTAACCATGTGCCAATGATTCCGACGACTTCCCAGTGGGTCACACCCCACGCTCAACATCGGGCCAGATATACTTATGCACCTGCAGGTTCAACCGCACGGGAAGACGATCCAGTATAATCCATTCAGCCAGTTGCCTGGCTTCCAGCCGCCCTTGCACCGGCGAAAACAGGGTATCGACTGTCGCCGCCGGATAATCGCCGCCGCCGATTGTCACTTTGGCCCATTCATAATCATTACTATCGGCGATGACGAATTTTACTTCATCACCGTGACGGAGATAGAGTAGATTTTCGAAGCGGTTCCTGTCCATCTCCCCCGAAGACGGGCCCTTCAGGTCCATGATCCGTTTGATGGGATGGGGAAGGAGGGAGATATCCCTGCTGCCGTTCGTTTCCACCAGCACCTCGTAGCCTTCATGGGCAAGGCGCATAGCCAGGTCCGGTGTGGTCGACTGGATAAGCGGTTCGCCGCCGGTGATTTCCACCAGGTCGACTTCATACGGCCGGACCGCTTCGATGATCATGTCCAGTGATAATTCCCGTCCCGCTTCATCCAGCGCGTAGCGCGTATCGCACCAGCTGCAGGAAAGATTGCAGCCCGCGAGGCGGACGAAAGCGCAGCGCCGTCCCGCATGGGTGGATTCCCCCTGTATGGAACAGAATATCTCGTTCACCAGCAGGGTCTTCACCATTGCCTGTCCCTGCGCTCCGATACCGGGGGACCGAAAATTTCAGCCGAGACTATCGCCGCCCTGGCGGCGGCATTATCCGTGCGGATCGATTCGACAAAGCCGTCGGGGAGGCCAGCCGGTTTCACTTTCGTCACCGACCGGCGCGCTTCCTGCTTGACCTGGATTGTTTGGACGGGAGGCGTCAGCGTCTCGTAATGCTCCACCGCCGCCATGATCGCGCTGGGCGCGGGCAGGGGCGGGTGGAACACCACCGGCGCTTCCGGTTCGGGGTCCGGTTCAACCTCCCGGTAAACACTCTCGTAACGGTCTTCCCCTTCTTCGTCGTCGTACATATATACGTCGTCGTCCTCCTCATGGCTGAAAGGGGAGGACGCGACGGGCGGCGGCGCGACCGGGCGCGATTGGGTGGGCGGCCGTTTTTTCTTGATCGGCACGCCCATCATCTCGCCCAGTATCTCGACAAGAATATCGCCTAGCGACATACTGGTTCCTTACTTTTTATTGTTTGCTGTCCTTGCCGCCGATGGAGTTGCGCATGTCGGTGTCGGCCTTGACGTTGTTCATGCGGAAGTAATCCATGATGCCGAGGTTGCCGCTGCGGAAGGCTTCCGCCATGGCGAGGGGTATCTGCGCTTCGGCTTCGACCACCTTGGCGCGCATTTCGCTGATCCTGGCTTCCTGTTCCGCCTGGCTGGCCCTGGCTTCGGCGGCGCGCTTTTCGGCATCCGCCTGGGCGACCTGCTTTTTCGCCTGGGCGCGGTCGATTTCCAGCTTCGCGCCGATGTTTTCGCCGACGTCGACGTCGGCGATGTCAATCGATAGGATGTCGTAGGCGGTGCCGGCGTCGAGGCCCTTGGCGAGCACGGCTTTCGAGATGCGGTCGGGATTTTCCAAAACCTGCTTGTAATCGGCGGACGAACCGATCGCCGAGACGATGCCTTCGCCGACGCGGGCGATGATGGTGTCGTCCGTCGCGCCGCCGACGAGGCGCTCGATCGAAGTGCGGACGGTAACGCGCGCCTTGACGCGGAGCTGGATGCCGTCCTTGGCGACCGCGTCCAGGGTTACCTTGTTGCTGGCCGCTTTCGGGCAGTCGATGACCCTGGGGTCGACCGAGGTGTTGACGGCCTGTACGATCTCGCGGCCGGCGAGGTCGATGGCGCAGGCCTTGTCGAAGGGCAGGGGGATATTGGCGCGGCTGGCCGAGATCAGGCCCTTGACGACGTCGGTGACGTTGCCGCCCGCCAGCAGGTGGGCCGCCAGTTGCTGCGGTTCAATGCTCAGCCCCGCCTGGTGCGCCATGACCAGGGCTTGCACCAGGGTCGCCACGTTGCCTCGTGCGAGGTAATGCGCTTCAAGGAAGTCGCGGCTGATGTTCAGGCCCGCCTTGTGCGCCGTGATCATGGAGTTGACGATAAGGGAACTGTTGACCTTTCGGATCGACATGCCGACGAGGTGGGTAAAGCCTATCGGCACCCCGGACGCCCATGCCTGAAGCCACGTGCTGCCGAAAGACAGGATGACATAGCCGAGAACCAGCACCAATAACAGCACGACGACACCGAGGACAGCCCACAGCGCTCCCGGCATTTCCATCATCAACTCATTCATTGTGATCTCCAAAAAGTAGAATTTCCATTACAATGCGCTTCCGCGCTAGACAAATTTCGCAATGCGTTCCATAGACCTTCTTTGCTTGGGCCGGATTTCCTCGCTCGTCGGGTAGCCGAGGGCGATCATCCAGCCGAAGTGCTTGTCCAGGGGGATGTCGAGGATGGGGCGGAGCTTTTCGCGGTCATAAACCCCGATGACGCAGGACCCGAGGCCCTGGCCGGTCGCGGCAAGGCAGATGTACGAGGCCGCGGTGCCGAGGTCGCCCTTGGCGAAATGCTGGCTGTCGAGGATCGGGCTGATACCGGGCATCAGGGTGGCGTGCTCCTCGATGATGACGATAAAGGCCTTGGCCTTGGCGAAGTACTCGTTCATGCCGGGTTTGGCAACGTGGGGGATGACCTCCGCCATCTTCTCCGGCGACTCGACGACGACGAAACTCCACGGCTGGGCGTTGCAGCCGGATGGGGCGAGCCGGGCGGCTTCGATGCAGTTGACGAGTTTTTCATGTTCCACCGGCTTGTCGGAAAAATCGCGGCAGCTCTGGCGGGTGCGGCACAGTTCAAGAAAATTCATCATGATTGGCTCCTCTCTTCCATAACAAGGATTCTGCCGGGGACGGCTTCCTTCACCTCCACCCGGCTGCCTGGTTCGATAAACACGCCGTCGGTGACGACGTCGATAAGTTCCCCTGAATCCAGCCTGACTTTCCCGGCCGGCCTGAGCATCGACTCGGCCCGGCCTTTCTGCCCGACCAGCGATTTCGCTTTGAGGCGGGCGGATTCGGCGGAGTTTTCATTGGACATTGTTTCCGGGTTCGGGTTGGCCCCCGGCTTTATGCTGCCGCGCATTGTGAGCATGGACAGGAGCGGCAGGCGGTCGCCGTAGTTGGCGATCAGCCAGATCACGAACGCGGTGGCGATCACCGCCGCCAGCATCAGCAGCGTGAACGATCCGATCTCGGCCCACATGAAGGTGCGCATATATTCGGAATTCCAGTCGGGGGTAAAGGCGAGGAACAGTCCGGCAAGAATGCCCAATATGCCCAGGATGCCCGTAACTCCGAACCCCGGAATCACCATGATTTCAACCACCAGGAGCGCCACACCGACCAGGAAGATCACGACGCCGACCGGACTTCCCCTGTCATACATGAGAAGCGTCGTGAAGAAACAGACAAAACCGATGATGCCGATGGCGGCGGGGATGCCCGTCCCCGGCGCATGGAATTCGGTGACTATCCCGGCGATGCCGACGATGAGGAAAACCCCCAGCAGGACCAGCACCCACACCGGCAGGCCGATATCGTCAAGGCTGGGGAGAAGGTTGCGAAGCTCGAAAGTGCCCTCGACAACGTCGGCGCGGACGATATGGTCTTTGTCGATCCCTCTTGAGGCATAGAACTCGTCGGCGCTGTTCACCACTTCCGAGGCGATGCCGTATTCGACAGCCTTGCCGGCGGTCAATTCGAGAAGCTGCCCGGCCGGCTTGACTATTTTGGAGGCGGTGATTTTCCGGTTTTCCCTGCCTTTTTCGATGTTTTCCTCGTACAGCTTGAGTTCGTGGCTGTCGAGGTACTCGGTGACGCCGTTGTCGAAGGTGACCTGGTAGAGGGTGATGTCCCGGCTGACCATCGACGCGAACACGGCGGGCGGGCGGCCGCGTCCCTCGGCGTAGACCTTGAGGATGGTGCGGATGTCGACCTCGATCTTTTCCGCCGTGCGCTCGTCCATCTGGCCGGAAGTGCCGGTAAGGCTGGCCTGCATGGGTTGGATGTCCCCCATGCGCGCGGTGCGGGTCATGACGATCTCTTTGGCCGCCGAAGCGAGCATGGCCCCGCCGGAGACGGCTTTATGCACCACCAATGCGATGGTCGGCGTCTTCGTTTCGAAAATCTTTTTGGACATGGTGTCGCAGATGCCGACTTCGCCGCCGGGCGAATCGATTTCCAACACCACCAGGTCGGCTCCGTCCTTGTCGGCCTTGTCCAGCGCCGCCATGGCCTGCTTGGGCATCTCGGACAGCGGCTCGCCGATGATGGTGCCGTGAACCGGAATGACGACAACCTTGTGCCGCCAGCTCTGATACACCGGTTCGACTTCCTCTTCGGCCGGCTGCTGCACGGCCATGGGGCCGCCCGCGCCCGGCTGGACGCTTGGCACGATCTCGGCTGCGGCTGCGGTACTTACGGCAATAAAGGCGGCAAGGAGAAAAACAAGGGCCTGTTCCCATCCGCGAGTTTTAATTGGTTTTGACATGGAGATTCCCTTATCGTTATAGTAATTCTCAAACTATACATAATAATGCCTGGGCGGTCAACACAGGCAATCTCGGGAAAAAAGGCGGAATCATAAATGTCCAGGGAAAACAAATACGACGACGAGGCGTTTTTCAAAAGCTACAGCGGAATGCCGCGCTCCGTCGAGGGATTGCAGGCGGCCGGGGAATGGCACGAACTGAAAAAGCTGCTCCCCGACTTTGCCGGAAAGCGGGTGCTGGACCTTGGCTGCGGCTTCGGCTGGCACTGCCGCTACGCGGCGGAGCAGGGCGCGGCCTCGGTCGTCGGCATCGACATTTCGGAAAAAATGCTGGAGGAAGCGGCCAAAAAGACTTCCCAGGCCAATATCCGCTATATCAGGATGGCGCTGGAAGACATTGATTTTCCGGCCGGCTCCTTCGACATTGCCATCTCCTCGCTCGCGCTGCACTATGTGGAATCCTTTCCCCTGGTGGCCGCTGGCGTGAAAAAGTGCCTGGAAAGGGGGCGGTTATTTTGTTTTTTCCGTCGAGCATCCCGTATTTACCGCCGAAGGCAAGCAGGACTGGCATTATGGCGCTGACGGCCGGATACTGCACTGGCCGGTGGACAGGTATTTCGCGGAAGGAGCGAGGGAGGCGGTATTTTTCGGGGAAAAGGTCACCAAGTATCACAAAACCCTCACCACTTATGTGAATGCACTGCTCCAAGATGGGTTTGAGATTCTTTCACTCGTGGAGCCGCAGCCGGAGGAAAGGCTTCTTGACACAGTCCCGGGCATGCGGGACGAATTGCGTCGCCCGATGATGCTTCTTGTCGCGGCGCGGAAAAAATAAAATAGTTTTTCGCCTTGAGCAAACTCTTTACGTTATGCATTTTATGTTATTGCATCAAAACCACAGTTGAGCATAATAAAGGGGTTGCCCTGTTGGTATGGGCAACCCTTTTTTTGTATTTTGTATTTTTGAATTGCAGCACGCATAGAGGAGGTTGGTCTTGCAAGAATTGATGTCAGGCAATGAAGCCATCGCCAGGGGCGCATGGGAAGCGGGCGTCGTTATGGCCGCCGGATATCCCGGCACGCCGTCGACGGAAATCCTGGAAAACGCCGTGCAATACCAGGAGGACATGTATTGCGAGTGGGCGCCCAACGAAAAAGTCGCTTTTGAAGCCGCGGTTGGAGCGTCCCTGACCGGCATCCGCGCCTTTACCACCATGAAACACGTCGGCCTCAACGTCGCCGCCGACCCGCTCATGACCCTTTCCTATGTAGGCGCGGTCGGCGGTTTTGTCGCCGTCGTCGCCGACGACCCCGGCATGCATTCTTCGCAAAACGAACAGGACACCCGCCAGTACGCGCGCTTCGCCAAGATCCCGATCCTCGAGCCGGCGGACGCCCAGGAAGCCAAGGATTTCATGATCAATGCCTTCGCGCTTTCGGAAAAGTACCAGACCCCGGTGATCCTGCGCTCGACCACCCGCGTCAGCCATGCCCGCAGCCTTGTCCGCCTCGGCGAGCGCCAGGAACGGCCCGCCGCGCAGTTCAAGAAGGACCCGCCGCGCTTTGTCCCGATCCCGGCCTGGGGCCGGAAGATGCGCGTCAGAGTCGAACAGCGCCTGCACGACCTGCGCACAGGGTCCGAAACGTCCTCCATGAACCGCATCGAATGGGGCGACCGCGAACTCGGCATTGTCGCCTCCGGCATCGCCTACCAGTATGTGAAGGAAGTATTCCCCGAAGCGTCGGTGTTGAAGCTCGGCTGGAGCTATCCTTTCCCCGACGCGATGATCCGCGAATTCTCCTCCAACGTCAAACGCCTCCTTATCGTCGAAGAGCTTGACGATTTTGTCGAAGAACACGTCCGCTCCATGGGCATCCCCTGCGACGGCCGCGACCTGGTTCCCGGCATTGGCGAACTGTCCCCGGAGCGTCTGCGCCTGGTGAGAGCCAGGATGGAAGGCGAGGATTTCGAAGCCGCCATGCCGGTCGCGGAAGCGCAGGACCTGCCGCCGCGCCCGCCGGTGTTGTGCTCCGGCTGTCCGCACCGCGGCATTTTCACCGCCCTCGGCCGCTTCGACGTCGTCGTCACCGGCGACATCGGCTGCTACAGCCTCGGCGTCATGCCGCCCCTCGACCGCCTCGACACCATCCTTTGCATGGGCGGGGGCATCAGCCTTGCCCACGGCATGGCGAAGGCGGGCGAAAAGAAGAAAATCGTCGGCATGGTCGGCGACTCCACCTTCTTCCACTCCGGCATTACCGGCCTTTTGGACGTCGCCGTCAACAAGTCGAACGTCGTCATCTGCGTCGTCGACAACCGCACAACCGCCATGACCGGCCACCAGGACCATCCCGGCACCGGACGCACCCTGATGGGGGAGGACACCGTCGCCGTCTCCATCGAGGAAATGGCCCGGACCTGCGGCATCAAGCGCGTCCGCACCGTCTACCCCTACGACATCGAAGCGACCGTGGGCGCATTCAAGGAGGAATTCGAGGCCGGCGAGCCGTCGGTGATCGTCTCCAAGGCGCCGTGCCTGCTGGCCGAAAAAATGACCCTCGGAAAACCCCTGAAGGTCATCGAGGACAAGTGCAAGAAATGCGGCGCCTGCATCCGCATCGGCTGCCCGGCCATCGAAGCCAAGGAACGCCAGCCCAGGATCAACCCCGACTCCTGCGTCGGCTGCAAAATCTGCTTCCAGATGTGCAAGTTTTCCGCCATCCGTCTCGACCAGGACGAACAGGCGCGGGCACTGACCTGAGAAATCCGGCTACAACAAGGAAAAGAAAGATATATCATGGATAAAGTCGAAAGCGTAATTCTTGCCGGCGTCGGCGGCCAGGGCATTCTTCTGGCGTCGAACATCCTCGCCCGCGCGGCGCTCCTGGCCGGCCACGATGTCAAGACGAACGAAGTCCACGGCATGGCGCAGCGGGGCGGCTCCGTCGTTGCCGAGATCCGCTACGGAAAGAAGGTGCACAGCCCCCTCATAGAACCGGGCACGGCGACGGCGCTCGCTTCCCTGGAGCAGGTCGAAGCCCTGCGTTACGCCCACTACATGCGTCCGGACGCGCTGGCGGTCGTCAGCAAGGTCAAGCTGGTCCCCACCACCGTTTCCTCCGGCATGGGCAAATACCCCGAGGACATGGAGGAACGGCTGAAACGCGCTTTCCCGAACCTGCAATACATCGATGCCGCCGCCGAAGCTGAAAAAGCCGGCAATCCGAGGACAAACAACCTTGTCGTCCTCGGCGCGATATCCGTTTGCCTCGAATTTCCCGAAGCGCTGTGGGAAAAAGCCATTGGCGAATGCGTCAAGCCGAAATTCTTCGACATGAACATACACGCATTCACGCTGGGCCGTAAGCTGGCTTCATAGCAATTAATAAATAAAGGTCTACTCATGCGCGTTGTGTATTTCGGCAGCGGCGACTTCGGTCTGCCGACTGTGAAAGCTTTATTGGATTCCGACCACGAACTTGTCGCCGTCGTCAGCCAGCCGGACCGCCGGGCGGGGCGGGGCGGCAAGACCAGGCCGACGCCGATCAGCGAATTCGCCCTCGACAACTCGCTCACGCTTCTCAGGCCGGAAAAGCCGAACTCGACGGAATTCGCGGAAGAACTGTCTGTCCTGGCTCCCGACCTTTGCGTCATCGTCGCCTACGGCCATTTTATCAAAAAAACGCTTCTGGCGGTTCCGCGCCGCGGCTTCGTCAACCTTCACGCATCGATCCTCCCCGCCTACCGGGGTGCCGCGCCTGTTCCATGGGCGATACTGTCCGGCGAGAAAGTGAGCGGCGCGACGGTGTTCAGCCTTGACGAAAAATTCGACACCGGCGGAATTCTCGGCCATGTCGAATTGCCGATAGAAAACACCGACACTTCGGCGACATACCTCGCCAAGCTGGCGCCCATAGGCGCGGGCCTGGTGATGCGCTTGCTGCCCGGCTTTTTGGCGGGAACGCTTGTTCCGCAGGCGCAGGACGACGGGAAAGCGTCGAAGGCGCCAAAGTTCGGCAAAGAGGACGGTAAAATAGACTGGACACAGCCGCTCCACGCCATCGACTGCAAGGCCCGCGCCTTCCAGCCATGGCCTTTGGCATTTACCGAATTGCCGACAGCCAAGGGAAACGTGCGCATAAACGTACTTGCCCTGGAAGCAGCCGATCCTGTGCTGACCGGGCCGCCGGGGCGGATACTGGCGGCTGACGCCAAAAGCGGGCTTGTCATAATGACCGGAGACAAGGCGGCGCGGGTAACCCGGTTCCAGCCGGAAGGAAAACGCCCCATGACTGACACTGATTATCTAAGAGGAAGCAAGGTGCTGATATGAACGCCATAGATACCATCCCCGACGCAATTGCCAAACTCCTGCCCGGCAATCCGGACGGCCTTGTCCTCGCCGCCCTGGAAGAGGCCGGCGCGACCCGCAAGCCGGATGACTGGTCTGAACGGCTCGACGCCTATACGAAGCAGGACGTCCTGCGGGAACTCTCGAGAGAACCAGGCTTTAGCCATGACCGGCTGCTCACTTTCATGAGCCCGGCCGCAGCCCGGCTGTTGGAAGAAATGGCTGTGGAGGCGTACAACCTCACCCGTCGGCGCTTCGGCAATGTGATAACGCTGTTTGCTCCCTTATATGTCTCGAATTTTTGCA
Source organism: Planctomycetota bacterium (assembly GCA_036745875.1). Lineage (GTDB taxonomy): Bacteria > Planctomycetota > SZUA-567 > SZUA-567 > SZUA-567 > DAIOFH01. The sequence continues at coordinate 11,848 of DAIOFH010000089.1, forward strand.
TTAATCGTTGCCGCTACTGCGGGTTCAATTCCGGCCAGGAACACCGCAGGCGTCGCCTGACCCTCGACGAATCCCTGGCCGAGGCGCGCATCATCGCGTCGGAAGGGTTCAGGGACATCCTGCTCGTTTCCGGCGAGGACCAGAACCATATCAGTGTGGATTATCTGTGCCGCCTGGCGGAAGAGCTCAGGAAAGACAATTACTTCTCCTCCGTCGGCGTGGAAATACACATCCAGAACGAGGAACGCTACCGGAAGATGTTCGAAGCCGGAATTGACGGGGTGACGGTTTTCCAGGAAACATACGATCGCGACTCCTATGCATTCTGGCATGGCGGCGGCCCGAAAGCGGTAATGGAAAACAGGATAAACGGCCAGGAAGCGGCCGCGAGGGCGGGCATGCGGCGGCTCGGGCTTGGCGTTCTCCTCGGGCTTGAGGATTGGCGCTTCGACACCTTCGCCATGGCGATCCATGCCGACACCCTGATCAAGAATTATTGGCGGGCGAAGGTTTCGTTCTCCTTCCCGCGCATCAGGCCGACGGAGGGCGGGGCGGAAAAGCAGTTCCGGCACCTGGTGACGGACGCGGACCTCGCGCAGATGCTGGTGGCGCTGAGATTGTGCTTCCCCGACGCTGGGATGACCATGTCCACGAGGGAGCCTCCGGGCCTCCGGGAAAACCTGTTCCCCTTGGGCATTACCCAGATATCGGCGGGCAGCAAAACCAATCCCGGCGGCTATTGCGAAAAAGACGATCAGACCGCCACCGAGCAGTTCGCGGTGTCGGACGAACGTAGCGCGGCCGAAATGGCGGAAGTGCTGCGAAAAATGGGCTACGACCCGGTCTGGAAGGATTGGGATTCGTCCTTCAAGAACAGAGCGGCAAGCCAGTGAGAATTGCGAAGTAAAGGATAGCTATGACAACATGCGAAAACAATAACTGCGGCGCGGGCGGCGACTGCTGTTCCGAAAGCCCGGAGCGGTATTTGGAGCTTCTCCATAAAACGCCGGTCAACACGGTATGCCCGAACTTTTATCTTTTCGACCACGCGAGAGGCTGCCGCTTCGAATGCAGCTACTGTTTCCTGCGGGATGAAGAATACGACTTCAAGCAGCAGATCGTCTTCACCGACAAGAAACGCTTGTTTGAGGAACTGGCGGAGTGGGTCAAGCAGGACAATCTCGAATCGTATCTTGCCAATTCCGGGAACATGGCGGACAGCCTGGCGTTCGAGCACGAACGGCCGCTCTGGGGCGAATTAGTGGAATTCATGCGTGAAAATGCTGAAAAACCCGGACGAAAGCATTGCCTCCTGGTCCTGACCAAGGCGGGCAGCGAGTGTTGCGGCGCGTTCTTCGAACGCGAACCGTGCAAAAACATAATCATCAGTTTTTCCATAAATGCACCTGATGCGGCCCGCGACCACGAACACGGCGCGGCGACGCCGCAAGGGCGCTTGGAAGCTGCACGCCGCCTTATCGAACAGGGCTGGAGGGTGAGGATCCGTATCGATCCCATGATCAAGGGCTATGACTACTCCTGGCTCATTGAGGAAATACGCAAGCTCAAGCCTGAGCGGGTGACCCTGGGGACGCTTCGCGCAGATCCCACCCTGCAGCCGATGCTCCGGGGCGAAAGCATTTTCAAGGAACTTGTCCCCGGCCCGGAAGGTTCGATCGGCCGCTATCCCGACGATGTGCGCCGGAAGATGTACGGCCAGGCGGTGGACAGGCTGCGCGATGTGACCTCGCTTGGGTTGTGCGAAGAAACGCCCGAAATGTGGGACAGCCTCGGGTTGGACACCGTCAACAAGACGTGCAATTGCAACCCGTAGGCGACACTCCCCTCACCCTATCCCTCTCCCCCTTCGGGGGGCGAGGGCATCACGTGCGGATTTTTCGTTACTGCCGATCTAATGCGACACTCTCAGGCCTTTTAAGAATTTTCACCACATTTGTGGGAGTGCAACTACGTTTGCCTCCGCTACGGGTTAGTCCGAGCATTTCCTTTCGCGATAACAGTCGCACCCCGGAAAATAGTCGTGTACAGTGGAATTTTCACAGAATTTCTTAAAATGCCATAGGCTATAAATCTTTCCGCAACAGATAATCAAGTTGTTCATCATCCCCCAATTGAAACACATGTTCGCCGAATTTGCTGAATCCGTTTTTTCATAAAAGCGGATGGCGCGGGGATTGTGCTCCCATACCCCTAGCCAGATGTATTTCCTGCCGCCCTCGACCGCGCAGGCGATGGCCTTTTCAAGAAGCCGCCGTCCGCAGCCTGTCCCATGGAATTGCTTCGCCACATAAATGCGCTCTATCTCAAGCGACTGTTCGTCGTTTAAGTCCGTCTGGGCGGGCGCGTCGTTGGGCTTTACATAGCCGATCGCCTCGCCATCTTCAAGCGCAAGATAAAACGTCGATGCGGGATTGTCCAGCTCGCTTTCGAGCTTTTCATGAGAAAAGGCGTCAGCTATGTAAAGGGCGTTGTTCCCCGGCGTATTGTCGGCGGCAAACGTCTCCTCATAGGTTTGTACGGCGATCTTTCTCAACAAGGAAAGGTCCTGCCGCCGACATGGCTTGAGTTCCATTTTCACACTCTCCATTACCGACCATTAACTGCCGACCGCCTCGGCGGGAAGGGCGGTGCTTTGCCTGTACGCCATGCATGCCGCGACAAAGGCCGCCAGTTCGGCCGCCGACAAGGCGAGCCAGATCGCTTCCCTGCCCCATAGCGCGGGGAATACGAACAAAAAGACCGGAACAAGGATGACGCTTCTCAAGAGGGACAGGACAAGGGCCGGTCCGGCCTTCTGCATGGATTGCAGGTATGTGATCACCACTATCGTTATCCCGGCGAAAACGAAGCCGGAGAAATAAGGGCCTGCCTGGGCGTGGGTGAAGGCGATGAGGTCAAAGTCGCCCGGAGTAAAGATCGCGATAAAGTGCTCGGCGAACAGGAAAACAGCGCCATACAGGACAATGCCGAAGCCGGCCACAGCCTTGAACAAAAAGGCCATCAGATCCCTGTTCCTGCCGTGTTCGTCCCTGCCGTGGAAATAACTGACCAGCGGCTGGATGCCCTGGGCAATGCCCAGGAACACCGTCAGAATGATAAGGGCAATGTAGCCGATGACCAGATAGGCGGCCAGCCCGATTTCGCCATAGCCCGCACGGGTGATGGCGATGTTGTAGAACAGGGTCACGATGCCGATGGAGAATTCCATGATAAACGAAGGAGCTCCCAGCACAACGATGCGCTTGCTCAAACCAACCGAAAGCTTGGGCCAGGCGAAAGCGAGCGCGCCTTTTTTCTTGAGGAAATGCGGAAGAAGGATAAGGGCGCTGAAAACGGGACCGAGAGCAGTGGCAAGGGCTGCGCCGCCAATCCCCATGTCCAGGGGATAGAGGAACACGTAATCCAGGATGATATTGGAAACCGCTCCGATGGCAAGGGCGTACATGGCCAGCTTCGGACTGTTGTCCGCCCTCGCGAGGGAACTCAGGACAAAGCTGAAGATGAGGAACGGCGAACCGGTGACTATGTACCAAAGGTAGGTAATCGCCTCGTCCATGATGTCGGGCGTCGATCCGAGGGCGGCAGCCAGCTGGTAAATAAACACATTGCCCAGGATGGCTATGGCGACAGCCATCAGGGCGGAAAGGACAAGGGAAAGGTTGAACGCCTCGTTCGCTTTTTTCTTGTTGCCGGAACCGAAGCTGGACGAGACGATGATGCTTGCCCCAACCGAGACGGCGAGGGACAGGGCGATAAGGATTTCCAGCACGGGGACGGAAATCGCCGCGGCCGCCATGGCGTTACGCCTGAGCCTGTTGCCTATGAACATGCCGTCCACGATCAGGTACGCGGAGTTCAGCAGTAGCCCGATCATTTGGGGAACTGCGTATTTGACAAACAGCCTGGATGGTTTTTCCCTATACATGGTTGCTCCAAAAAAATAGGGGCAGACCCCTGGGGTCTGCCCCGACACATCCTAGTAATACCGCGAAACCGCAAAATTATTAATTTTCGCGCAAAAATCCTGCGGCGCCTGATGAATTAACTTCCTCGTGTTTCAAACATCTTCCGACAAACGTATGTCTTTCGGTCCAGCATTTCCTTCCTCGCCACTATAAATTTGGGGAGGCAATGTCAAGGAAAATAAATTTATCACATAAAAAAAGACAGGGGAAACGCATCTAAATTAATGATTTTGGAGCATAGTTGTTTTTAAAAATGGGTATGTTTATCCCATAGCGGAGGCAAGGCGACCTGGACCCCGGCAACTGCGGATGCTTTTCGCACTGTTCCATGCAACCCCGCCGGGGTGACGAAAGTGGGGGTCTGCGGCGTTTTCGGGGCAGAGA
>DAIOFH010000090.1:0-16164 GCA_036745875.1 Planctomycetota bacterium
GTTCTTTTAGATGCGTTTCCCTTGTAAAAAAAAGATGCCAGACTAATCTCGCTGCGGGGAATTTTTTATGGCTTTTTAAGAAAGGTATTCTTAAAATTCCCGCTTTGGTCCGGGCGGCTCTTGGGGCAATGCCGGACAAGTTATGTAATACGGTTTCCAGTTGGGATTTCCGTTCCCGCTTACCGATTTCAGTATGTTATCTCTTTACTGGAACAAGTGTTGAACGGGGAACCACAGTGGTGGTAACGGAAGTTCTCTACTGAAATCGGTATAATAGGGCTTCCCGCATATGCGCCCGGACGTGCCCCCCGACGCGAAACTGTCTCGCTTCGGGCAGAGGAAGGCGCTGCATTTTTGTAATTGGGAGTCCGTTTCATGACTACTGCATGGATTGTATTGATTATCGGGGGCTTTTTTGAAACCGGCTGGGCCATCGGCCTTAAATACGCCGAAAATTTCACCCGCTTCTGGCCGACCGTGTTTTCCGCCATTTCCATGATCATCAGCGTCGGCCTTTTGTCCTGGTCGCTGAAGACACTTCCGGTCGGAACCGGGTACGCCGTTTGGACCGGTATCGGCGCGCTCGCGACGGCGATCCTGGGGATATTTCTCTTTGGCGATTCGGCAGCTCCGGCGCGGCTTGTTTGCCTCAGCCTTATCATCGCCGGGATCGTGGGGCTGAAGGTGGTTTCCTGATCCCCGGGCGCTACTTTAACTCTTCCGCCAAGCCCTCTTCCCGTCCGGGTAGAGGGTTTTTTGGGGTCAGCCGCCATTTCAACGATTTCGTTTCCGACAGCCATAGTCCCGCCAGGGTAAGGCAGGTGCCGAAAATCATCACTCCGGTCATTCGTTCGCCAAGGACGATGGCCGCGGATACCACCGTCACCACAGGCGAGAGATAGATATAGACGCTGGTTTTCACCGCCCCCAGGAGCTTTACCGCTGTGTTCCAGGTGACGAAACAAAGGGCCGACGCTCCGAGGCTCAGGAAGAGGATGTTGGCGAGATTGACGGAATCGGCATAGCGTTCGAGGCCAAGGCGAAAGTCCATAAGCGCCACGACAGGAATCATCCCCACCAGGCCGTAGAAAAAGATACGGCGGGTCGCTTGGATGGGATTATAGCCGAGTGCGCCGATTTTCCGGACCAAAACCGAATACACAGCCCAAACCAGCGCCGCAAGCGCAGCCAGCAGGTCTCCCCACACATTTATGCTCAATGCGCCTCCGGAACCGCCGCTGATTAGGCAAATCCCAGTTATGGCGCAGAGAAAACCGATATAAAACTGCGCCCCCGGCTTTTCCGTTTTGAGCAGCCAATACGAGAGGCAGGCTGTGAAAAACGGGGCAAGCGCGATGATGACGCCCGCATTGGACGCCGTCGTCATCGTGAGTGCGATGTTTTCCAGGAGATAGTACAGGGTAATGCCGCTGATCCCGGCCGCGATGAACAGATAAACCTCCCGCCTGTTCTTCAGGCGAAGCCTGGACGGGAAGACCAGGCTCAGCACGAGAAAACCTATCAGGAACCTGGTGAACAGTATTTCAATCGGGGAAAATTCCTCAAGCAATACTTTGGTGGAGACATAGGTGGTTCCCCACAGCAATATGGTGACGAGGGCGGCTATATGGCCGAAACGCGGGCTGTTGAGCGGCATCGGGTATTTCCATTCATTGTTCTTCAGTGAATACGGCCTGGTATTGTTTGGGACTTAATCCAATAAACTGTTTGAAAAAGCGGGTAAAATGGCTTCGGTCGGAAAAGCCGGTGCGCTGCGCCGCATCCGCGGGTTCCACGCCCTCCTCAAGCAACCGCTTCGCCTTGTTTATCCTGACGGTTTCAAGGTAGCGATAGGGAGTGATGCCCTTGCTGCGCGCGAAAGAGCGGAGGAGGGTGTATTTGTTCAGGTGCGCGATCCGGCCCAGCTCCTCCAGCGTGATCCGCTTGGCATGGTGTTTTTCCAAATGGGCACAGACCCGTTCGATTTCTTCGCGCGTCTCCTTGTTACCCGGCTCGTGGCCGGCCAGCGCGTGATCCGTATACAACTGACGCATCAGAAGCAAAGACAATTCCTCCCTGCGGAACCCCGTTTCCTCGTGCATGATCGCGTCATGGAGTTCCCGGAAAAGAGCGCCCATGTCCGAGCGGTAGAGAATCGGTCCGGGAAAACGCGGCAGTCCGCCGTGTCCGCCGATGTCGTGAAACACGCTGACCATCGTGTCATGTTTCAGGTTGAGCCCGCGGTAGGTCAGCCGTCCGCCATCCGCTTGCACGCAGCCATGGCTGTCCATGGGGTTGAAGGTCAGGATGTCGCCGGGGCCCATCGGGTATTCATCGCCGTTGACGGTGAGGCGGCGCTGGCCCGACTCGACCAGTCCGATGACGTAATATTCATGAAAATGGCTGGGGAATGCCTCGGTCATACCGTCAAACAGGTACGCCTCCAGTTGCAACTCCCTGTCGAACTTCGCTTCGCGTTTGTCTGCTGCCATGATTCCTTCTTTTATTTTTTCCCGCGCCATTCAATGCTATGGTACTAATGCTATCAGGAAATAGGGGAACATGCTTGTACGATATTGACTTTATTTTCGATAACCGGTGTTTTGGCAAAATGCGGGATTTGTCTGTTTGGAGCAAATCCCAACGACATCAAATAACGCAAAAACCGTAAAAAAACCATTGGCAATTCGCGTTATGGAAATATATTTACCAAAGGTAATTATCAAGGGTATGTAAATTTTTGGGCGGTGTATTATGCATACAAATATGGTAAAACAACTATTGGACAGCTTCCACCTGGCGAAAAAGGTCTTGCAGACGCTCCCGCCGCTTCCCGACGGAGTTGTCCCCAGGCACGTCCATGTCCTGGATTCCATCAAGCAGCTGGCGGCCGAGAAGGATACGGTCTATGTCAGCGACGTCAGCGCCGTGATGAACAGCACCACGCCGAGCGTTACCAAGCTGCTTGCGGAATTGGAAAGCCACGGCTACGTGCTGAAGCAAAGCGTGCCCGGCGACAAGCGTTATGTCGCCATCAGCCTTTCGGCCAAAGGGCAGGAATTCCATGCCGTGTATGTGGAGTGTTACCACCGCATGATTGCCAAGGCAATGCACGACATCACCGACGACGACTGCCGTACGGCAATACGGGTCGTCAATGCGATGCATGAACGCATCCAGACCGTCACAAACGGATTTTCAGAAAGGATTGTCAGCAAGTGACTACTATCACCATTGGCGAAGCCAAGCAAGTGCGCGCCGGCTATTTGACCGCGCTCCTCGGAACCCTGTTTTCTTTTGCGCCGTTTTCCATCGACATGTACCTGACGGCCTTCCCCACCATCGCCGTCGATCTGCGTACGGACCTTGGGGCGGTGCAGCTGACCCTTTCAGTGTTCTTCATCGGTTTGGCGCTGGGGCAGCCCCTGTATGGCCCGATCATCGACCGGTTCGGCCGGCGCGGCCCCCTTCTCGTCGGCATGGCCTTGTATTCGATATCCTCGCTTGGCCTTGCGTTCGTCACCGATATCAGGATGTTCATAATCCTCCGCTTTGTCCAGGCGGTCGGCGGTTGCGCCGGGATGGTCATCGGACGCGCAGTGGTGCAGGACGTTTTTGACCTGAAAGGCACCGCCAAGATGTTTTCGATGATGGCGGTCGTGCAGGCTATCGGTCCGATCGCCGCGCCGCTTCTTGGCGGCTATGTCGTCACCTACTTTGGCTGGCGCGCCATTTTCGGGATTCTGTTTCTCCTCGGTGCCGGCAGCTTCGCCGGAGTCCTGGCGATACTGCCGGAAAGCCTTCCCCGGGTCCGCCGCGTGCCGCTGAATCCGCGCGGAGTGGCGGGGGCGTTCGGTTCGCTGTTGCGGAGCAGGAAATTTATGGTGCCGTGCCTGGCCGGCGGCATCGCGGGTTCGGCCATGTTCGCCTTCATCGGCGGCTCGCCCTTTGTCTTCATGACGTTGTACGGGTTTTCCGAAACGCAGTACGGCTGGCTGTTCGCCGCTATCGCCGTAGGCATGGGATTCGCCGGGAAGTTCGGACAGGTCCTGCTGACGCGCTCGACGCCGTACAGGCTCCTGACCGCGGGCGTCGGCGGCATCGCGCTGTTCGGCGGCGTTTTATTGGTGTCGACGTTGGCATTGGGACAGCCGCCTTTTGTGGTGCTTTTCATCCCGCTGGTTCTCGCGCTCGCCAACATGCCTTCCACCACCGCCAACTCGGCCGCCATCGCCATGTCTGAAAGCGGCGAGAACGCCGGTTGCGGATCGTCCCTGGTGGGCGTCGCCGCCTTCGGCATCGGCGGGCTGGTCATCGCCACCACCGGCCTCCTGGACAACGGCACCGCAATTCCCATGACAGGCATGATTTTCCTGTGCGGGCTTCTGGGCCTGGCCGTCATACTCGCCGGCGGCTTGCTGAAGGATGGAAAGTCGGCGGGGTCGCGTGCAGAATGAAGTTTTTCTTGATTGAACTCCCCCCATTACCCTGACCCTTTACCCCTTGGGGGTAGCCGTCACAAACGGATGCAAGCAGGGTGCCCTCTCCCCGCGATGGGGAGAGGGTTGGGGGAAAACCTCAAGCGCTGAATGCTTACTTGATAAAACCGACCTGTTTGCTTATTTCCTCATAAACCTTCTTTTTCTTTTTGTTGAACTCGACCTTGTTGTTTTCAAAAAGATTGTTGCCTTCGGTGTCGATGGAGACGATCAGGGGGCCGAATTCCTTGACCCGGCATACCCACAATGTTTCCGGCATGCCGAGGTCCTTCCACTGGGCGTCCTCGATCTCCTCCACCTCGGTCGCCGCCAGTACGGCGCAGCCGGCTGGGAAGACGACATGCAGCGCCTTTTGTTCGCGGCAGGCGGCTTCGGTGTTCGGTCCCATGCCGCCCTTGCCGATGATGAGCTTGACGCCGGTCTGCTCGACAAATTCCTTTTCGAACTTTTCCATGCGCATGCTGGTGGTGGGGCCGATGGAAACCATCTCAAACTTGTCGCCCCCGATGGGGCGCACAATGGGGCCGGCGTGGAAAATCGCGCCGCCCCTGACATTTACCGGGAGTTCGCGGCCCGCTTCGATAAGACGCCGATGGGCGACGTCGCGGCAGGTGACGAGATGGCCGGTGAGGTAAATGATGTCGCCGATCTTTATTCCTTCCAGGTCCTCGGACGAGAGGGGGGTGGTCAGGATTTTCTTGTCGCTCATAGTACCGCCTCCTTGTGGGATGTAATTGCATAGTTCAGGTCCTTGTCGAACACGATGCGGCCGCGGCGGTGGCTCCAGCAACCCACATTCACGGCTACGCCGATCGTCGAGGGATGGCGCGCGCTGTTCTCTATGTTGACGCCGAGGACGGAATAGTTGCCGCTCATGCCCTGCGGGCCGAGGCCGATGGCGTTGATGCCGTCTTCCAGGAGCGTCTCCATCTTGGCTGCGCGTTCGTTTTCGTTGTGGCTGCCGATGGGGCGCATCAAGGCTTTTTTGGAGAGGAGGGCGGCAGTCTCGACGCTCGTCGCCACGCCGATCCCGACGAGGAGGGGGGGGCAGGCGTTCAGGCCGTAACTGGTCATGACGTCCAGCACGAACTCGGTGACCCCCTCGTATCCCGCGCCCGGCATGAGAACCATGGCTTTGCCGGGAAGGGTGCAGCCGCCGCCAGCCATGTAGGTGTAGATTTCCACGTCGTCCCGGCCGGGCATGATGTCCCAGAAAACGGTGGGTGTGCCCTTGCCGACGTTTTTCCCCGTGTTGAACTCGTCGAACGTTTCGACGCTATTGTGCCTGAGCGGCGCCTTTTTCGTGGCGTCGACGACGGCGTTCTTGAGAAGCGCCTCGATTTCACCGATGAGGGGAAAGTTCGCGCCGCATCTGACCCAGTACTGCAGGACGCCGGTGTCCTGGCAGCAGGGGCGGTTCAAACTCATGGCGAGTTCCTGGTTTTTCGCCATGGCGTCGTAGATGGTCTTCGACAGCGCGCCCGTTTCCTTGGCGCGGAGTTCCGCAAGCTTGTCCTCTACGTCGTCCGGGAGTTTCTTCCCGACCAGCGCCGTAAAGGCGCTCATGACATCCGTCATCTTCTGTACCCGCGCTTCGTTCGTGCTCATGCTCATGCCTCCATTATTTATTGGGGAAAAACGGGAAAAGTATCGGAAGAAGGATAAGGCTGACAATGGTGGACACGATGATCAGCGGCAGCCCCGCCTTGACGTAGTCCATGAAGCGGTAGCCGCCGGGGCTGAGGACCATGGTGTTGGCCGGCATGCCGATGGGGGTTGCGTAGGCGCAGGAGCCGCCGATGACCGTCGCCATGAGGACCGCCCTTGGGTCGGCATTCATTCCGGTGGCGATGGAAAGGCTGATCGGCACCAGGAGTGCGGTAGTCGCCGTGTTGGACATGAAGTTCGTGAGAACCGCCGAGATGAGGAACACCACGACCAGGAGTGCGAACGGCGAGGCGTTTTCGCCGAGGAAGCCTATAGCCGTGTCGGCGATCATTTTGCCTGCCCCGGTTTTTTCCAGCGCGGCGGCGAGGGCAAGGGTGCCGCCGAAAAGGAAGATCGTCTGCATGTCGATGGCGCGGTAGGCCTGTTTTTCCGAAATGACGCCGGTGACGATCAGGGCGAGCGCACCGATGCAGCCGGTGACATAGAGCTTTATCCCGATCGTGTCCTCGAAAATCATGCCAAGGATGGTGGCGGCGAGGATGACGAGGGAAAGGGTTTGCTTCCACTGGGGAACGTGGCTGTAATCCTTGCCTTCCTGGAAAGCGCCGTCGTTCTTCGGGTGGGTGTTGGGGAGGAGCCTGTAACCGAAGAAGGCGAAATAGACGATCCCGACCACCAGAATGGGGAGACCGACATAGGCGTATTCGAAAAAGCCGAATTTCAGGCCGATGTTTTCCAGGGCCGACTGCGCGATCATGTTGCCGGGCGCGCCGATGAGGGTGAGGTTGCCGCCCATCGCAGCAGCGAAGACGAGGGGCATCAACAAGCGGGAGCGGGAAAATCCGGATTTCGCGGCAATGCCGATGACCACGGGAATAAGGACCGCGGCGGTGCCGGTATTGGAAAGCACCCCGGACATGAACCCGGTGATCACCATGACGGCGACAATGAGCTGTCGTTCCGTCTTGGCGAATTTGGTTACGACGCCACCGATTTTGTTCGCCATGCCGGTTTCGAAGAGCGCGCCGCCGACGATGAACATGGCGACAAAGAGAATAACGTTGGAGTTGATGAAACCAACGAAGGCTTCTCTCGGAGCCAATACATTGGTGACGATAAGCCCGATGCAGACGATCATCGCCGTCACTGCCAGTGGTATCTTTTCCCAGACGAACATGACGATGGCAAACAACAGGAACAATAGGGTAATGACAGCAGGACTCATGCGAATTCCTCCAGAGCGCGGATGCGGCGCCGACCGACCGGAAACACTCAAAAGATCGTTTCTGAAAAATTTGACTGCACCGCTAGCGATGCTTAGCGCGTTTTCAGAAATGGTTGGCTCCCTGTTGCGTATTCCGGCAAAACTGCGAGAAGCCAAAATGCGCAAAGGGAGGAGTCAACCTTTTCAGAAAACGCTATAATGTGTGGCTTTGAGGGAGTCGCTACTGCGAGACATCGAAAGGAGTCGTGATTTTGCATGAATCATGGGATATTTTATCTTGTGTTAAGTATCTCGTATACAATATTCAATTATAGCGAAGAACTTCCAAAGTCAAGGGAAATTAATAAAAGCAACCGGCAGGAATTTGCCGGTTGCTGGGTAATAGCTTTATTGTTAAGGAATTAGCGAAAGAAACTTTTTATCGAAATGCATCGAGAATGATGTTCATACTGCGGATGATATGCTGCCGCATGGCCTGGCAGGCGGCTTCGGCATCGCCTTTTTCCATGAAATCGAGTAATGTGGCGTGTTCTTCAACAGAAAGCGCGTGATTGACGTTGCTGCCTTGAGTGCGGCTGTATGACGGGCCATTCCAGAGGGATTCCAGAATCGCATACAGCTTTCTACTGCCAGCCGCTTCCCATATATAATGGTGAAAGTCGTGATTGTACGAGTCGTACGCAGCGCCGAGTTCCGCTTCGGAGACGCCGGAAATCGCCAGTTGCAAATCTTTGAGCATTTGGAGATCAGCCTTCCGGGTGGTCACCCTCAGGACAGCTTCGCCTTCGAGAAGGATTCGCATGTCAAAATGGTCGCGGATAAAATCAGCGTCTATTTTATGGACAATTGCCTCGCGGTTCATGCGCAGCTCGATAAGACCCTCTGACTCAAGCATTTGAAATGCTTCACGGACCGGGGTACGGGAGACTTTGAGGAGGGCGGCAGTATCGGTGAGGGAAAGCGCCTGGCCGTCGGCAAACTCGCCGGAGAGGATGGCTTTGCGTATAATCGACGCGACTTTAAGCCTGACAGGGATTTTTTCAATGGTTTCCACAGCAGTACCTGAAAAGGAGTTAGAAGATTGTATTCAACATCTTGTACTTCTGTATGTAGTATAGCTTACTGTATTGAATTTGTCAAAGATTACTTAAGGGCATTTTTTACGACAAAAACGACCCCATTGGAGTCGTTTTTATGCGGCAATTTATCGCTCAGTTCTGAGGTGTAACGTTATCATGAATGGGTTTAGGATAGACTGGTTTTTTCCAAATCGAGAAGCATCTGCTTCAGTTCCTTGCCACCGATGAACCCGCCGATTGCGCCGTTGGAGGCAATGACGCGATGGCAGGGGATCAGAAGGGGGACGGGATTGTTTGAACAGGCTCCGCCCGTTGCGCGGCCGGAGGTCGAACCGGCGACTTTAGCAAGTTCTCCGTAGCTCCATGTTTCCGCATAGGGAATCTTCTGCAACGTTTCCCATACGCTCTTGCGGAAAGGGCTGACCTTGAATACGTCAGGGCAGATCGGCGTGTTGAAATCCTTCAGCTTGCCCTCGTGATAGAGGGTGATTTCATTAACAAGTTGTTTAGCTATCGCATCGGCGTTTGGAGTGGATTTGTTCTTGTCGACACTCCGTTCGAACTCGTCCGCCTGGTTGAGGTTGGTCGGCAGGAACAGCCGATACACCCCCGTGTCTGTAACAAAGGCGGCATATGTACCAAATTTTGTCTTGATGTTGATCCGCATGTGTATGCTCCCGTCACCTGATGAAGCGCTTTTCCCCTGCATTCCGGTAATCGAGTACGCATTCGGTATCGCTGGATACAAGTTCAGACCTAAGACCGGTTTTGCCTGGAAAATGCAACCTTGAATCAATTTTCCCGCCATGGAAAATTCCTCTTCATTCAAACATTATATGCGTTTGCCTTTGAAATGGTTAGACTTATGCGAAAATGGCAACTTTTACTCGAAATTAGCAAATTGTTCGCACATAAATCGTGAAAATCAGAATTACTGAGACTTATCCAAGTAAACCCATTGTCTTGCTGGGATATTGTCATATTTACGATAACACCGTATAATAATAGCATGATACAGATTTTAATGGAAGGAGTTTCGCCAGATTTGACAGAATAATGGAATTCGTCACTTTTTGCATAGTATACTACTCAACTTAATCGCAATTTATCGGAAAAAAAAGAGGACGCAACATTTGCAATTTAAAGCGTAATAATGGTAAGTACTTGCCTTTATCCTCTGTTTTCAGGTATAGTATCTAGGGTCGAAAATCGGATTAACCGACTGATCCGGACGAAGCTTGCTTCGCTTGAACCACGCTCAATTTTTCCATGGATTGTTTGCCCTCTCCATGCATAATATTATTTTGGTATTAAACGTGATGGAATACGTCTTGATCACTTGTTCGCAAAGAAACGGATGTAGACTTGAGCAAGAAAAAGGTGGCAGTCAAGAATCTGGTTCCTGGCATGAGGTTGGCGGAAAAGATCACCAACTCCTCCGGCATCACGGTCATACCTTCCGGGGTGCGACTGACGCCGTTGTTTATCAACCGCCTGACCAAATGGGGCCTCGAGAGCGTTGACGTCGTGGTTGACGATACGACCGTGACCGACAAATCTTCCGCCCTCAAACACGGAACCACCACCAACATCGCTATAAACACCAAGACCGGCAGTTCAGCCGCTCTCCAGGAATTCGCCAAGGATATCACGGTCGAAGTCACCAACCGGTTCAAGAATCTTGCGGACGACGAACTGATGATGCGCCTCAGGTCGATAGTGCTGAAAAAACTCATAGCAGACGGTCCGAACGGCAAACTGAACCGCTTGCGTACCGGTTCGTTCAGCGGAGGCTCGGACGACCAATGGTAGTGGATTCCTCCAAACTCAGGACGACGATAGAGTCTATCACAGACCTCCCCACGCTGCCCACCGTGGTGGCGAGGATAACGTCCCAGATCGGCAATCCGTCCACCAACGCAGCTGATATCGGCAAGCTTATCGAACAGGACCAATCCCTGACCAGCAAGGTGCTGCGGCTCGTCAACAGCGCCTACTACGGCTTTCCCAAGCAGATCAAGTCCATCCAGCACGCGGTCGTCATCCTTGGCTTCAACAAGGTAAAGACCATTGTCGTCACCGCATCCGTTTTCGACGTGATGCGCCCGAGCTTTTCCGTCGGCCTGGACTTGAAGGATTATTGGCGGCATTCCCTCGGTTCCGCCATCGCCTCGCGGCTGGTCGCGGAGACCCTCAGTGGCGACCACTCCGCCGAGGACGCCTTCATCGGCGGCCTCCTGCACGACATCGGCAAGGTGGTGCTTGACCAGTTCCTCCCCGACCTGTACATGCCGGTGGTCAAGAACGCGCGCGACAAGGGCATCCTGCTTCTCGAATCCGAACAGGAGATGCTCGGCATCACCCACAGCACCGTCGGCCAGTGGATCATGGAAAAATGGCGTCTGCCGCCGGTGATCGTCAACATGGTGAACATGCACCATACGCCGCTGCAGGCGGTGGACAGGCGGGAAATGACTGCGGCTGTGCATATCGGGGACGTCCTGGCGCGGGCGCTGGGTATCGGCAACGCCGGCGACGAACGCATTCCGGCGATCGATCCGATACTGGCGGAAAATTACATGATTGACGAAAGTTTCCTCGGCAAAATGGTGGACCGGCTGGCGATCGAGATCGCCAAGGCCGAGGAATTCTTCGACCTTATCTCGGTGACATAGAGGAACGACCTGTTTGCCGTTTGTGTCTCCGTGACGGAGCCTGCGGAGAATTTTTTTATTTTGGTTCCGATGGCATGGATGGGCGGGGAACTGGCACTACGTGAATCGACCGCTAGCGCGTTTTCGAAAGTGATGGGCCCTTGTCGTGTTTTGCGGCGCGGTTGCGCCGGGCGAAACATGGAACGGAAGGGACGGACTTTTCGGAAAACGCCATATTGATTGGCGTATGGTATCTTTTATGGATGAAGGCAAGAAACCACACAGCAATTCCGGGTTGATGCGACGCTCGACTACAGACGACGTGGTCAAGGAGCTCACGCAGCGCCAAAACAATCTCGAGGAGTCGATAGAACGGCTCATCAGGTTCCAGCGCCAAGCCCTGGTCCTGAAGAATGCCCGAACCGCCGACGAATTGTTCGACGTCATGGAATCGCTGCTTATCGAAGTGGTGGATTTCATGTTCGCGAGCCTCCTGTTCAGGGACGACGCGGGCGGTTTCACCCCTATCCGGGATCTTCGGCCCGAAAGCCTGGTTCTCGACTTCCAGCTCATGAACTGGGTCATGGACAACCAGGAGGTGGCCGTCCTGCCGATTTCCATCGAGGTGGAGGGAACGCGCCTTAGTTCTCTCCTGTTCCTGCCGTTCGGGAAAAGCCATATCATGCTTCTCTGGCTCGAGCAGGAACCCGAGGAATTCACCCGCGAGCAGGAGGCGCACCTTTCCGTCCTGTGCCGGGAAATGGCCGGGGCGCTGGAAACTTACCATCACCATGCCCAGCTCGACAAAACCCGCGCCGCGATGTCCGACATCATCGAAAGCGTGCCCCTCGGCATCATCGCCCTCGACCATGTCGGCAACGTCCTGATGATAAACAGCACCGCCGAGATCGCCCTGAACGTGCGCCGCCAGAAAGCGGTCGGCAACGCCTATCACCTCGCGCTCCCCTCCGCCATGGCCGAGCTCCTGTCCAAGATGATCCAGGAAAAGTCCTCGGAGGAGGAAGAGCTCGTCATGACGAGCCTCAACGACGAGGACCAATATCTGGGCGTCACCGTCTCTCCCATGCAAACGGCCGAGGATTCCGGGTATGTCGTGGTCTGTCGCGACCTCCAGCTTTCCCGCGAAGTGCAAAAGCTGCGCACCTTGGATGCCATGAAAAACGATTTCCTCTCCCTCGTCAGCCACGAGTTGAGGACGCCCCTGACGTCCATCATGGCCTACTCGGAAACGCTCCTGATGGACGACAACGACAACGTGCCAAAGGAATGGCGCGAATACCTCGACATCATCCATTCAGAAGGCAAGCGCCTCTGCCGCCTCATCGACGATGTCCTAGACCTCACCAAGATGGAGGCGGGCAAGCTGAGTTACGATTTTGAAATGTACGACCCGAACGAAGTCATCGGCACGGTGGTGATGACCCTCATGCCGCTTCTGGAAGGCAAGGGCCATACCCTGGACCTCGATCTCGCGGAGGATATCGGCGATTGCCGCATCTCCATCGAGCGTTTTACCCAGGTGGCCAACAACGTTATTTCCAACGCCATCAAATACACCAATGAAGGCGGCCATATTCGCGTCAAAACCTATCGGGCAGGATCGTTCCCGGGCAACAAGATCCCAACCTTCATCTTCGAGGTGGAGGACAACGGCATCGGCATTGCCAAGGAAAACATGAGCAAGGTGTTTTCCAAGTTCGAAATGGTCGGCGCGATACAGAACCATACTTCCGGGACCGGTCTTGGTCTCGCGATCTGCAAACAGATTGTCGAAGAGGGTCATTCCGGGAAAATCTGGGTGGAGAGCGAACCCGGCGTCGGCACCAGGGTGTTTGTGCAGATTCCAGTGCATTAAAACGGCAAGACGGTCACGAGGGGCGAACACATTTTCATCCGGGGGAGAGTATGGCCGCAGGAAGCGATCCCGATTCCGTGACAACTCCGGAATCCACACCCGCGCCCGAAGCCGAACGGGTCGAGCCGCCCGTTCACGGACAAGAGCCGCACACCGGCGTCAGGCATTTCAATTGCCGCAACTGCGGCTCGTCCCTTGTTTACGTGCCGGGGGCGACCTTCATAAAATGCCCTTATTGCGGCACAATCAACGACATCCCGGCGGACAAGGACGATTCCGACTACCTCAAGGAGCACGACTTTCTCGCCGCCCTTGCCGAGGAGGAGAAGCGCCAGGAAAACGCCGGCGATTCCACCGAGGCCGAGGTGGTGAAATGCACGTCCTGCGGTGCGGTAACCACGCTTTCACCGGACCGCACTTCCGACAACTGTCCCTATTGCGGTACGCCTCTCGCCATTCAAAACCATTACGGCGCGAAATTCAATGTCCAGGCGGTCCTCCCGTTCTGCATCGAATCGGAAAAGGCCATGTCCGTCTACCGGTCATGGATCGCCAGCCGATGGTTCGCGCCGAACGATTTTTCCCGCCGCGCCACCCGGGAGAGAAAACTGGACGGCATCTACATGCCCTTCTGGACCTATGACGCCGACACCCGGACCAATTACCGGGGGCAGCGCGGCGACGCGTATTACACGACGGAGACTTTTTACGAAACAGTCAACGGCAGGTCGACGCCGAGGACACGCCAGGTCAGGCACATCCGCTGGTCCGGGACATGCGGCACCGTGGACGTGGCTTTTGACGACATCCTTGTGCCCGCGTCCAGGTCCCTCCCGCTCCATCTTTCCGACAAGCTCGAACCCTGGCAGCTGAAGGCCCTGAAGCCCTTCCGCCAGGAATACCTTTCCGGTTTCATCACCGAAGCCTACCAGCTTAACCTCAAGGAAGGGTTTGAAGACGCCAAGCGGCGTATGCAGCCGGCCATCGATACGGCGATCCGCCGCGACATCGGCGGCGACGAGCAGCGCATCGATTCGAAGGACAGCCGCTACGACAAGGTGACTTTCAAGCATATTCTCCTGCCGGTGTGGATCTCGGCCTACAAATACGGCGGCGAGACGTTCCGGTTCATGATCAACGCCCAGACCGGCGAAATCTCCGGCGAGCGCCCATGGAGCTGGATCAAGATCGGCCTCGCCATCGCGGCGGGCGTTGCCGTGGTCGCAGGCGTCGTCTATTGGCTGCAGCAGGCCGGGGCTTTCGATTGACGGATGTTCCAAAAGCCTTTCGCATAGTTAAACCTGACATCTGAAAGGGGCAACAGGGTGAGTGAGTACCTCGTGGCGCTTGACCAGGGCACGACAAGTTCGCGCTGCATTATTTTCGACAAGGCGGGCACCATAGTCAGTTCGGCCCAGATGCCTGTGCAACAATTCTATCCCCAGCCGGGCTGGGTCGAGCAGGACCCAATGGAAATATGGTCGTCCCAGGCCGCCGTCCTCACCGAAGCCAAGGCGCGCGGCACCGTCGACAGCAGCCAGATAGCCGCCATCGGCATCACCAACCAGCGCGAGACCACCGTTGTTTGGGACAAACGCGACGGCCGACCGGTCGTCAACGCCATCGTTTGGCAATGCCGCCGGACGGCGGATTATTGCGACCGGCTGAAAGAGGCGGGTCTTGAGAAAACGGTGCGCGAAAAAACCGGCCTGCCCATCGACGCCTATTTCTCCGCGACCAAGATCATGTGGATACTTGACAACGTCACCGGCGCCCGTGCCAACGCGGAGGCGGGCAATCTCCTTTTCGGCACCGTCGACTCGTGGCTGCTATGGCACCTCACGGGCGGCAAGCTGCATGTCACCGAATATTCCAATGGCGCCCGCACCATGCTTTTCGATATCCACAGGCTTTGCTGGGATGCGGACCTCCTCAAGGCGTTCGGCATCCCGGAGGCCATGCTCCCGGAGGTCAGGCCGTCCTCCGGCATCTTCGGCATTACTTCCACTGACGCCATGAGCCACGACGTTCCCGTTGCCGGCGTCGCGGGGGACCAGCAGTCGGCCCTGTTCGGCCAGTGCTGCCACCAGCCCGGCATGGTCAAAAACACTTACGGCACAGGTTGCTTTATCCTGATGAATACGGGCGAGAAGGCGATCGATTCCAGCCACGGCCTTTTGACAACCATCGCCTGGGGCTCCGGGGGCGAAGTGACGTACGCCCTTGAAGGAAGCATTTTCATCGCCGGCGCGGCGGTGAAATGGCTGCAGGACGGTCTACGGATGATCGACGACGCCTTCCTCGCCGAAGTCTATTCATCCCGCGTTCCCGATACCAAGGGCGTGTATGTCGTTCCCGCCTTCACCGGCCTAGGCGCACCGTACTGGGACCAGTACGCGCGGGGCCTTGTCATTGGCTTGACCCAGGGGGTAAGGAAGGAGCATTTTATCCGCGCGACCCTGGAATCCCTCGCCTACCAAAGCCACGACGTCATCAAGGCAATGGAGGAGGATGCGGGCATCGCGATCGACTCATTGCGGGTTGACGGCGGCGCATCGGTGAGCGATTTCATCATGCAATTCCAGGCCGACATCCTCGATGTCGAGGTGGTGCGCCCGGCGGTGGTGGAAACGACCGCACTCGGCGCGGCATACCTGGCGGGGATGGGAGTGGGGTATTATGCCGACGTCAATGACATCTGCGCGAATGCCAAGTCGGACAAAACGTTTTCTCCCGCCATGTCCGCCGCTGTCCGCGCGGGCCTGGTCGACGGCTGGAAGGAAGCGGTGACGCGCTGCCTTGGTTGGGCGAAAACCGACAATTGAAAATTGACGATGGACAATGTCGGGAATTTTTTGTCCTAGCGCTTTTTAAAGAATGCCTGGTTCCTTGTTTCGTTTTCGGAACATGCCAAACGCCCCGTCCGCAAGCCCAGGGAAAACGACACCGATTACGAAGATGAGACGGAAACGACCACCGCCGAAATTGTCGCCGAGGAAATAGAAGCAGGCTACGATATCCAGGCGGATGCGGCCAAGCAGGCCCTGGTCAGCGATCCGGCCAGTTCATCCGAGGATGAGATTTTTAAGGAATAATGTCGAATACTGAAAATCGGTAAGCAGGAACGGAAAATCTCAACTGAAAACGGTATAAGAAAAAAAGG
>DAIOFH010000091.1:0-16116 GCA_036745875.1 Planctomycetota bacterium
AGAGGGTGTCGCGTTTGCTCAGCTGCTGGTTGATGTTCTTCATGTTGTCGTTGACGGTGAAGATCTCTTCGGCGTAGGCGGCCAGGTGCTGTTGCTGATCCGCCACCAGTTGCAGCGGGGTGTGGATGCTTTGCAGAATCTGGCGGAACTCGGAAAGGCTGGTGGCGTCCAGAGTTCCCGGAATTACGATAAACTCAGAATGATTTAGCTCGTTTGAGGAGATTAGTATGAAACGCCGTATCCTTCTCTCGCTTCTTGCCTCCATGGCCCTTGTCGCCGGCTTGGCTTGCGGTGGAGAACCAGGTCCCGGGTTGGAGATTTTCAACGCGGACGAAATGCCGCCTGTCACCAGTACGCCCGCTCCCGCTCCAGCTCCCGCGCCTGTTTATGCGCCGGCGGCCCCGCCGTTGACTCCGGCGGCTCCCGAGCCATACTATTATCCCCCGGCCGAGGCGACAGGCGCTCCCTATGTCGGACAGCCTTATACCCTTGACGCGAACGGACAGCCTGAAGGGGATTACCAGAGCGTCTTCACCCCTGCGCCGTCGGCCCCGCTGGTCACGGACCCGTATGCTCCATCCATATACAGCGGCCCGGTCGTATCGGAACCCTATGTACCCGGCGACCAGGAACCGGCCTACAGCACGCCTGCCTATTCCGGTCCCGACGATTTCGCGGCCGCCCCGGCGGGCGACCAGGTTTACGAAACGCCCGACATGGTCATTGCCGCGTTGACCCGGGGAAATCCGGCCTATCCCGGCCTTGATGCCGCAGCGTCGCAAGGCAACCTTGCCCAGGCATCCCAGGTCATCCTGTCGACCCTGCGCGAGCGCCGGGTGGTCAATGCCGCATTGGCGCGGGGTCCCGGCGCCAGCCTTGGCACCCCCATGCCGCACGAAATCATATTCCTCAACGACATGCTGATACAGGCAAACCAAAATCCGGGCCGACCCCTGGAGGCGGTGCGCCGCATCGACGGCATCCTTGATTCCTTCAACCAGCCGGTCCTGGACGACTTCAGCTACAACACCATGATGGAAGCCATCCTCATGCGCCTGCACGCGGACCTCACGGCGATCCGGCTTGTCCTGGCCGACCCGCCGGAAGACGTGGTCTACCATGAAATGGCAAGGGCGTATATCCGCATGGCGACGGTGTGCGATTTCTTCATCTTCCCGAACCAGGAATTCGCGGCCGACATTGACGCCATCGCGGCGAGTGCGCGAACCATGTTCTACCCGGACGGCGCATCAGTCGGCGGCGACGTCGGCGGGGTAAGCGGGACGGCGTTCCAGGACTTGTTGATGCTGGACCGCCACTACCACAAGGACAGGCGTTTCGGCTCGAACGTCGACAGGGCCTGGCGCATGCTGGACGTCCCGGCGCGGCACCTTCTCGCCATGGCGCTCCCCGACCAGAGCCTGCCCAGGTTCGGCCCCAGGGGCGAAAGGGAACTGAACCAGCTGGACATCGTGAAGCTGAAAGAAATTTATCCGGAAAACAAAACGATCGCCGAACGCTACGGGCTTGCCGCATCCTCGAGCTTCCCCAAGCGTTCCCGCGCACAATCCTATGGCGGGCTGTATGTCTCCAGGAGCGGCACCGAAGGCGATGCCCGGTATCTCGCCGTCCGCTTCGGCCCGTATGGGCAACTCCCGGGCGCGCCGTCGCACAACGATTTCGGCTCCCTTGTCGTCTCGTCCAGGAGCGTCAATTTCATCGTCGATCCGGGCGGATATGGCGGAAACGCGGCTCTCGGCCCATCCCACAGCATCCTTACCCTGGACAACCAGGACACCGATCCCGCGACCTACAATTTCCCCGGCGAGCCTGTCGACAGCGAATGGGTGACGAACGCCGCCATCGACTATGCCGCCGACTCCGCCTATTTCGCGGACGGCAAGCGCTGGTCGCGGAAGATCGTCTATGTCAAAAGCCTTCCCGGCGAGGGCGGGTCGGACTATTGGGTTCTCCTCGACCGTGTCGACATGAACGGCGACAATCTGCCCCACCAGGCAAAGATCCGTTTCCAGATGGCGCCGGGAATCCACGCCTACCACGACGGATCGGGAATTTTGGCGACGCCGGACTTCGGCCTTGGCTCGGCGCTGAGGATCTTCGCCATCGACTCGAACAGCCAGCTCAGCGTCGCCGAGGGCGACATGGGGCTGATCCCGAGTTACGTATATGATTCGGCCGGTGGCCGCTATACCGCGCCGTCTGTCGTTCTCGACCGTACCATCGCGGGCGATACGACGACCACCACCATCCTTTATCCGGGTGAAAATTCCAGTTACCGCCCGCAGCGCATAGAACGCGATTCCGACATCATCCAGGGCCGCACCGGCGCTGTCGTCATCGACCACGGACAGGACAAGATCGACGTGGTCGCCTGGGCTCCGCCCGGGATGGAGTTGGTGACGCCGACACTGAACCTGCAACTGAACGGCGATGTCGCTGTGTTCAGGCTGCGCAAAGGAAAGATCGTTCGGGCAGCGTTTGTCAACCTCATCAATTTCCAGGCCAAGGAACCCGATGGCGGCATCTGGTCGATGCGGGTTAGGGGTAATCCGGCCAGCCTGGTGCTGGAGCCGGATTCGCGCGGCGGCTGGCAGGTGTGGTCGGATTACGGCAATTCGGGTGTGGTGCATTTGGAAAATGTCAATCTCGGGCCATCCATCAATGATCATCGTATGCGGATGAGTCCTGGGCAGCTTGGATTTTTCGCAAATTGAACGATTGACAACGTAAATCTATCGCAAAACCTCCGGCACATCAGCTGGAGGTTTTTTTATATCAACAGCGTAATTACCTTGCCTCCGCTACGGGAAGGGCAATTTAAAAAAAATAAGAAGGTACCTGAAAATATCTTGACAAAGTACCAAGGTACCTTTTTAATTATTGCAACCTCAGTAACCTTTAGTAATTTCACTATATCGAAAGGAATTACCAATGTCTAATGAAACAGTCGATCTTGGCGAACAATTTGTTAAAATATGCAGACTCATGCACATGAGCCAGCATCGTCGCCACCAGAGGCATGGGCCTATGGGCGATCCCCAACGTGGGCAGGGGCGGGTGCTTGCATTATTGAAAATGCGCCCGGAGATCAGCCAGAAAGATCTGTCGTATCTTCTGGATATCCGGCCCCAGTCCCTTGGCGAATTGTTGGCAAAGCTGGAGCGCGGCGGCTATATCACCCGCACGCCGTCAGAAACCGACAACCGCGTCATGAACATCAAGCTGACGGAGGCGGGCGCTGAAATCACCGAACAGCAGGCCGAAGGCGTCCCGGACCTGTTCGCCGAATTGAATGCGGAGGAACAAGGCGCTTTGTCGGGATATCTGGCGCGCGTCATCGGGGGAATGGAAAAGGTGTTGGGCGATGTCGAACCGCACGATGGCCCGCATCACGGTCTCCACGGGCATTTTCCTCACCGTGGACGTCATGGCCATGAAGGCGAGGAAATGCCGCACGGCCACGATCATCCACACCATCCGCCACGCCATGGCCATGGCCCGCATGCCCGTTTCGAGGGAAGGGGCATGCATGGTCACGGCCGTTCTCGGGATATGGAGGACGGCGGTGGTTGTCGCATGGGTCACGCCCGTCATGGAAGGGATCACGGCCATGATCAGGATCCTGACCAGGAATAACAACGTTTTTTACATACACATACAAAACGCCAGCGGCAATAATGACTGCCTGCTGGCGTTTTGTTGTTTCAAGGCATTTTGAGAAAATACCATAGCTATTTTCCAAACACTTCCATTGTCTTCTGCGCCATGCGCTGGCCGTAGGTGGTGAACGCTTCGAAATACTGTTCAATGTCCTTGGTGAGGGCGACCGGCCCGAGGTGGATGACCGGCTTGCCGTGCGCGGCCCCGCCCGAATAAGCGAGCATGCCGTACACGAGCATGTGGGACAAAATACTCTGTATGCCTATATCGCCGCCGCCATGGACGTAGTCGGCCGTCGCGAACGCGCCGCCGATTTTTCCCGCCAGGTTCAAAGGTCTTGCGGAACTCTCCAACCAGGTCTTGACTGGGCCGCATATGGTTGCCACATAGATCGGGGATCCGAGGACAACGCAGCCGCACTCCTTGACGAACCCCTCGTCAATATTGTCCAGCGCGAACGACTTCGCCTCCACACCCGCGACCGTCTCCATTCCCTTGACAATCACTTCCGCCATTTTCTGGGTGTTGCCGGTTTTGCTGTAATACAGGACAGCCATCTTCATCGTTCTTTCTCCTTGTAAAAATGGACGCAAACGGATTATCAATCAATGCTCCCGCATACGGAAAAAATTGCAATCATTATTTCCCGCGTTGTTTTTTCACTCCCGATAACTCAAGCATTGGTACAGCGTTACATGAATAGCATTTTCACCGGAAAATTAGGCTAAGTTCAGCCGCAACAAACAATTGCGGAATTCCCGGAGTCGGTTATAATTCGTTGGAAAACATCTCTCGGCCTCCGACTGTCGTTCGGAGGCCGAGTTTCGAGGAAATTGCATGCAGAAACGCAACTGGCTCATAGTTTTATTTTGGTTTATGCTGATTTTGTTGGAAGCACGGCCCGCTTACGCCTATCTCGACCCCGGCACCGGAAGCGCCCTTGTTTGCGTCCTGGTGAGTGTCGTGGCTGCCTTCACCTATGTGGCGCGCAGCGTGGTGTATGCTGTAAAACACCGCCTGCGGCACTCGGGTGGCGAGGCGGCGGTTGAAGAAAACCTTCACGACGAAGACGGGGACATAGTCCTCTTTTCCGAGGGGCGCGATTATTGGCTTACCTTCAAGCCCGTTATTGAGGCCTTGATCGCGCGGGACTGCCGTTTCCGCTACCTCACCATGGATGTGGAGGATCCGGCCCTGGAGATCGACGATCCCCGGATGGATTCCCGCTTCATAGGCAACGGTTATGTGGCGTTTGGCCGTGTGGCGGCGGCGCGGGGCGCTGTCATGCTTTCGACCACCCCGAATATCGGTTGCGCCGACTTTCCCATCCCGAAGCCCTCCAATATCGCCTGTCTTGCCCATGTCATGCACGGCTGCTGCGATGTGAGTTATTACCACAAACACAGCCTTGACTACTACGATGCCGTCTTTCTCATAAATCCCGCAATGAAACGCAGCATCCGCCACCTCGAGGCGATCCGCAGCCTACCCCTGAAGGAATGCGTCGTCGCCGGCACTCCCAACCTCGACGAAATATGCAAGACCGTCAGGAGAAGGGAAGGGCAAAACGCCAAGCCGCTCATCCTGTTCGCCCCGACCTGGGGGCTGAAAGGTTTTCTGCGCCGCTACGGGACCGACTTTATCAAAGCGCTGGCGGCGACCGGCGAATACGACCTCATACTCCGCCCGCATCCGCAATCATGGCGCAAAGAACCGCGTTTCATGAACGGCGTGGTGAGGCAATTGGAAAAATATCCAAACGTGACGGTGGACAAATCGCTGTCTCCGGCCAGAACTTTGAGTCGTGCCGACATCCTGGTCAGTGACATTTCCGGCATACGATTCGAATTCGCCTTTCTCTACAAGCGTCCCGTCATCACGCTGAAGGCGGAGGGCGACGACGACTCGATGTTCGAGGCTGCCGATATGGAAGGCAGCTGGGAAACGGAGGCCGAAAAGCGCATCGGCGCGGTCGTCGGCCCCGGAGAAATCGGCGACATGCCGGCTATTGTGAAAAAGGCGCTCGCGATTTCGACGGAAAAAATGGCTGCTTTCCGCGACGAGTATGTCGCCCACCTGGGTTTTTCCAGTCAGGTTGTGGCGGATTGGCTTATCGCGAAGAGGGATGAAATAAAGGTTGATTCGTAAATGTTAGTCCTGCTTTCCTGGATATACGATTTATTGATAGCTCCCCTGGCGATAGCCTACGGAGGGGCATATTATGTTTGTTCCCGCATCCTTGGTTTTGGCTACGGGCTCTTGGCGCTGTCCCTCCTCACAACCCTGATCCTCGCGCCGCTCAGGAAAAAAGTGGCTGCGGCACAGGATGCCGAGCGACTTCTGAATACCGTCATCAAGCCGCAACTCGCGCGCATCAAGGCCGAATCCAGCGGCGAAGAACGGCATCAGCGCATACGCCGCCTGTACAAACGCTATAGCTACCACCCCATTATGTCCATCAGGGCGATGTGGGGTTTGTTACTGCAGGTGCCGTTCATTCTTGCAGCATACCATATGCTCTCGGAGTTGACCGCACTCAGGATGGTCTCCTTTTGGGGCGTCGACAGCCTGGCGAAGGCGGATGCGCTGCTGCCCGGCGGGATAAACCTTTTTCCCTTGTTGATGACCGTATTCAACATCGCGGCGGCGCTCTTGACGCCGAACGCCACGCGGAAGGAGACGGCGCAGGCTTTCGTGATAGCCGCCCTGTTCCTGGTGCTTCTTTACGCCGCTCCGTCAGCCCTCCTTATATATTGGACTTCAAACAATCTTCTCAGCCTGGCGTCGGTCCTGTATGAACGCTACCGGCCCAAAGCCTTGTTGCCGGACGAAGACGTGGTCAGGGAAATGGCCGGGGCGAACGCCGTCGGCGGCGAATCTGACAAGGCGACTGCCGCCGTTTCCGCAGGGCGGATTGCGCTGTACGCTCTGGCCTGCATCTCGCTGCCTGTCGTATGGGGATTTTTCCTCGTATGGCGGAGAGGGGAAATGCTTTCCGGGCAGTCGCCGTACTACTTCACATTTTCCAGTCTTGACCTGGCCCTCGCCGCCGCGCTGATCGTTGGGGCGGCAGTGGGGGTCGGCCGAATCCGCAATAGGTTCCGCAACAGGGAAATGGGCATCGCCTGGCAAATCATCGGTGTTGTTTTCAGCGTGTGCCTGGCGCTGTTTATACTGTATGGCTGGGCTTTTTCCATTGAGAAGAAGTCCGTTTCGGGAAAACTGTTTATCTGGACCACGCTGGGATACGTTTTTGCCGCAGCCTTGGCCTGGTTCATGGTTACGGGAAAACTGAACTCCGGCCTCCTCCAACGCCTGAAAAACATGGCCGGCCGCTATGGGCAGATGCTGTACTGGCCCGCCGTCTTTGCCTTTGCCTGCCTCCTTACCCTTTTCGCGCCGCTGGCGTCGTACCAGACCGCGCCGGAAATATTCAATTTCCCGCCGCTGGAAGCGCTCCGGAGATTATTGCCGTATTTCCTCTGCCTGATCTATTTTTTCCTCTACCTGCGGGTGGTGCTCTCTCGGCCGAACTCGTCGCGGCTTGGGCTGTTGATGGCTTTTGTCTGCCTCGTCGGGCTCGTCGCCGCCCTGGCGTTTCCTCCTGTCGGAATCCTTGAAGCGAACATCATCCAGGCTGAAAATGTCAATACCCAATGGACCGCGCCCGTTCAGGATGTCCTCACTCTCGCCATTGCTCTCGGGATCATGATGCTTTTCGCCTGGCGGCGGAAAATGCAATATCTCGCCCATGGACTGGCAATCTGCGGTCTTGCCCTTTTTCTTTTCGGCCTGTACGCCGTGGCGACCACTCCCTATGCAAGCCGCAGCGAAAGCCCCGTCGCCAGCGCTAGCGGCATAGCCAACGCCGCCGCGCAGCCATCGGACAACACCCAATTTCCTCCCTATCACCGTCAGCTTTTCGCCCTCAGCCCCGACCAGCCCAATGTCCTGGTTTTCATGTTCGACATGTTCCATGGCGGGCATGTCGGTGAAATGCTGGCGGACGATCCCGTTATGGCGGAGCGGCTGCCGGGGTTCGTCTGGTACAAGGACATGATAAGCGACGGCAACAACACCCTTTTGTCGTTTCCCGCGCTTATGGGCGGCCCCGACTATACGGCGCAGGCTATCAATTCCCGCCGTGACGGGAGGCTTGCGGACAAGGTGCTCGCTTCAACGCTTGAATTGCCGCGCCGTTTCGTCAATGCGGGGTATGACGTGACCTGCTTCAACGTCCGGGGCAACCTCGCCGTTTTCGGCGGGAAGACGCTGGCTGAAATGATCGGCGTCTCCGAGGACCGCGTGCGTGACATGCCGGTTCCCGACAGCTACGTCAATCTTACACGGGAAATAATGAACCCGGAAGGAATCGGCGAGCAGACGGATCATATCAAAAACCTCCTGGCGATTTCCCTGTTCCGCGTCGTACCCAACCTCAGCAGGGGCAGGCTGGTCGATTGGGGTTTGTTCACTCCCGATTCCATCGGCGACGACCTGTACGAAGACTCGGTCATTCCGGTGCTTATGCCCCGGTTCATGACGGCGGATTCGCCGGTGCCCACCTATAAAATGTTCGCCACCACGTTTTGCCATAACCCGTTTTTCCTCGGGCCGGATTCATTGCTTCCCGTCTCGAAGCGCGATTTCCTCGCATTGGCGAAAACCGACGCCGGTCATTATTACACCGACAGGCATGCCATTCGTTTGATGGCTGTTTTGTTTGACCGCTTGCGCGAATTGGGCGTTTATGATAACACAAGGATAATTCTTGTATCCGACCATGACTACAAGAACGACCCGCATCCTTATCTTGAAGGGAATATAAATTACTTGCTGTACGCCCCCAAGCCATATGCGCTTCTCATGGTCAAGGACTTCAACGCGTCCGGTCCGCTCGTGGTTTCGGATCGGTTGATGCAGGGGCACGATGTGCCTGCGTTGGCCTGTTCGGAGCTGGGGGAAATTGGCGATCCGCCGTCCATGCCTCCGGACGATCCGGAACGGGTGCGCAAGCACACTATCGCCAAGGCGAATATCGCGCACCACAGCGAAGAGTACTTTATCGATCTTTCCGCATATACCATCAAAGGCACCATGTTCGATCCGAAAAACTGGAGCGAAGCAGAAGAAGAAACAGGAGAAAAATAATGAGCGCAAGCGAGCCGAAGAGCCGGATACTCGTGGACATGTCGATGACATTGATCCATCACGGGCATATCCGACTTTTGCGCAAGGCGAGAGAGACAGGATATCACGTCGTGGTCGGGCTGACCACAGACGAGGAAATCCTCCAATACAAGGGCTACCAGCCGGAACTGTCCTATGAACAGCGGCTGGAAATCCTTGAGTCAATCAAGTATGTCGATGAAATCGTCCCTGCTCCATGGCTCATCGACGAAGCGTACATGGACAAGCACAACTGCCAGTACCTCGCCCATGGCAGCGACAATTTCAACCATGTCAGGGAAGAGCGGCTCGTGCTGTTCCCGCGCACCGAAGGCATCAGCAGCTCCGACATCAGGAAGCGGGTCCTCGACAGCCTTGTCGCCGTCAACCTGAAGAACAACCCGGAAACCGGTTCGGACAAGCTTGCCAGGGTTCTGGTGGAAACAATCAAGAACGAGTTTAACCTTAAGTAAACACCGATATTTACCGGAGCCCCCCCCTCAATGAACCACTTATTGCGTACTTTTATGCTTTTCGCCCTGCTTGCCGGCTCTTCTTTCGCGGCGACGAGCCAACTCACCATATACACTGACCTGGAACCGGATATCCTCAACCGCCACCGCCGTGAGCTGGCGGAGAAATTCCCTGAATACAGGATCGAATGGGTACGCGAGTCCGGCGGTCCCATCACCGCACGCCTGCTGGCCGAAATGGACAACCCGCAGGCCGACCTGATTCTCGGCCTTTCCCTCTCGGGCGTGCTGGCGGTCGACAGGGTAGGCGGCCTCGACCCGTACCGCCCTGAGGGGTTTGACAAAGTCGACCCCCTCATGCGCGACAGCCGCGAAAACCCGGCCTGGGTCGGCATGCATGTCGCGGCAGGGGCGCTGGCCGTCAATTACAGCGAACTGGAAAAGCTCGGACTGCCGATCCCCGAATCCTGGGCCGACCTGATCCGGCCGGAATACAAGGGGAAGCTGGTGTTTTCCAACCCCATCTCCTCCGGAACCGCCTATTTCCACGTCACGAGCTGGCTCCAGAACATGGGCGAGGAAAAGGCGTGGCAGTTCATGGAGGATGTCCACAAGAATGTGAAAATGTATATCCATTCCGGCAGCAAGCCGGCGCAGGTGGTGGCTATGGGTGAATTGCCCGTAGGGCTTACCGTCGACGCCTACATCGCGCCTTTCATCAAAAAGCACGCACCGGTGAAAGCTGTTTTCCCCAAGGAAGGCGTCGGCTTCGACATTGTCGCCAGCGCGATCGTCAAGGGCTGCGACAATCCCGAGGCGGCGAAAAAGATCCTTGATTATTCCATTTCCAGGGATGCGGCGATGATTTGCCTGGAGTTCGATTATCTTCCGGTACGCCCCGAGTTTGACGACGAGGCGCAGGCGGAAATCCGGTCGCGCCTCTGGCCGATGGACATGACCAAAGCAGCCGAAGTGAGGGATCGGGTTCTGGCGGAATGGCGTCGCCGTTTCGGCGCTGAATAAATCCCCTATTTTCCGCTTTTTTCGAGAAGGAGATATTCCATGATGAAACATCTTGTGCGTGTTTTCGTTCTCCTCGCGTTGTTGGCCGGCCCTTCTTTTGCGGCCACGACCTTGACGGTATACACCGACATGGAGCCGGACGTCCTTAACCGCTACAGCAAGGACCTGGCCAAGAGATTCCCCGAATACAAGATCGAATGGGTCCGCGAATCCGCCGGCCCCATCACGGCCCGCCTCATAGCGGAAAAGGAAAACCCGCAGGCCGACCTGATCCTCGGCCTCGCCCTGAGCGGGGTCCTGGCGGTGGACAAGGTGGGCGGCCTCGAACCATACACGCCCGAAGGGTTCGATAGGGTTGACCCTCTCATGCGCGACAACCGGGAGATTCCCGTCTGGGTCGGCATGAACGTCATGGTCGGGGCGCTCGCGGTCAATTACAAGGAACTGGAAAAGCTCGGCCTCCCCGTCCCTGAATCCTGGGCCGACCTGACGAGGCCGGAATACAAGGGCCAACTGGTTTTCTCCAACCCGATATCCTCCGGGACAGCCTATTTCCATGTCACCAGCTGGCTGCAGAACATGGGCGAGGAAAAGGGCTGGGAGTTCATGGAAGCAGCCAACAAGAATGTGAAAATGTATATCCATTCCGGCAGCAAACCCGCCCAGATGGCCGCCATGGGCGAAGCGCCTATCGGGCTCACGGTAGACGCCTATGTCGCTCCTTACATCAAAAAGCGCGCGCCGGTGAAATCCATGCTCCCCAAGGAAGGCGTCGGCTTCGACACCATCGCCAGCGCCATCGTCAAGGGCTGCCGCAATCCGGAAGCCGCCAAACGCATCCTTGATTATTCGATTTCCAAGGAAGCGGCGATGATCGGCGTGGAATTCGATTACCTCCCCGTTCGTCCCGAATTCGACAACGAGAGGCTGGCCGGAGTCCGCTCCCGCCTCTGGCCCATGGACATGTCCAAGGCGGCGGAAGTCAGGGATCAGGTATTGGCAGAGTGGCGTCGCCGTTTCGGGGGCGAGTGACCGTGCAGCTAAAAATCAAAAACATCAGTAAATCCTATGGCGATAACCAGGTGCTTGTCGACCTCAACCTTGAGTGCAACAAGGGGGAGTTCCTTGTCATCCTCGGCCCCTCCGGCTGCGGGAAGACGACCCTGCTCAACATCGTCTCAGGAATAGTTCGCCCCGATTCCGGCCGTATCGTCTCGAACGGACTGGACATCACGGACCTTCCGCCGGAGAAGCGGAACTTCGGCATGGTTTTTCAAAACTATGCCCTGTTCCCCAACCTGCGGGTGATCGACAACATCCTCTATGGGCTCAAGCATTCCCGGCGGGACAAGGGCGCGGCGCTGGATCGCGCCCTTGAACTCATGGATCTGACCGGGATCACGCCTCTTGCCGACCGCTACCCTTCCACCCTGTCCGGCGGCCAGCAGCAGCGCGTAGCCTTGGCCCGCGCCCTTGCCCCGAGGCCGGAGGCGCTTCTCCTCGACGAACCGCTCTCCTCGCTGGACGCCAAGGTGCGCTCGTCATTGGCGCTTCAGTTGGCGGAATTGCAGCGCCGCACCGGGGTGACGGCGATAATGGTCACCCACGACCAGAGCGAGGCGTTTTCCCTCGCCGACCGGGTGATCCTGCTTAACGACGGGAAGGTGGAGCAGGTGGGCAGCCCGGAGGAGATATACTCCGCGCCGGTAAGCCTGTTTGCCGCCGACTTTATCGGGCACATGAACATCCTTTCCCTGTCTTCAATCAATGACGGCCGGCTCACCGGCATCCGCTACGAGGACGTCAAGGTGAGTTCGCCCACAGAAATGACGCTGGAAAAACCCCACACCTGGGTCGCCAGGGTGGAACGGGTGAGTTTTATGGGGCAATTCCGCCGCCTTGAACTGCTGTTGAACGACTGCGTCACCCGGATTTTCGCAGACGTCCTTCTTTCCGATGGCCTGTACGAAGATCAAAGCCTGGTTGCCGTCAGCCTGCCGCGCGAAAAGTGGCGGTCGCTGTCCGGCGGGGAAGGAAGACCATGAAGGGGACGCCCAAAAGCGGCCTGGCGACTCTCGTCCTGGCGATCCCGCTGGCCGTCCTGGTCATAGGCGTTTTGTATCCGGTGCTGGTGCTGGTGCTGCGGAGCCTTATGGACAGCACTGGCGTCTCCGTCGGGTTGGCGAATTATGCCGCCTATTTCACCACGCCTGGACTTGCCACATCCTTTTACCATACACTGAACGTCGGCGTGACCGTGTCCGTGGCTGTCGTCGTGATAGCCTATGCGCTCGCTTTCTGTTTTACCCATACGCGGGTTTTCGGGCTGGGCGCATGCCGCTACCTTGCCTTGCTGCCGTTGTATGTGCCGTCCATATTTTTCCCCATCGGCATGATCTACCTTTTCGGCAGGAACGGGCTTTTCAGCCAGGTTCTGGGTATCGACAATATTTATGGCTGGGGCGGGATCGTCTTTGGTGAAATAGTTTTTACGTTGCCCCATGCGACGCTTCTCCTGGTCACCGCCATGCGCGGCATCGACAAAAACCTCTACCTGGCGGCAAGGACGCTTGGGGCGTCGCCATGGCGAAGGTTCTTCAGCATTACCGTGCCGCAGACCAGGGTCGGATTGCTCCGCGCGTTTCTTGTGTCGTTTATTCTCGTCATTACGGATTTCGGCATTCCCAAGGTGCTTGGCGGCGATTATTCCATGCTCGCCACCGAACTCTATATGCAGATCATCGGCATGCAGGACCTGACCATGGGATCGGCGATTGGCGTCGTCATGCTCATCCCCTCTGTTCTCGCCTTCGCGCTGGACGTGTGGCTTACCCGGTCGGATTCCGGGCAGGCGAGCGCAGGTCGCTACCAGCGGCCGGAGAGCCAGCGCGGCAGGGACATCCTCGCCTCCCTCATAGCCTGGTGCGTCGTGCTGTTGCCGACAATCATCATCCTGTCGGCGGTGGGCGCATCGTTTGTCACCTTCTGGCCGTACGACCTGACGCCGTCGTTCGACAGCTATTCGTTCGAAAACAGCGTCTATGGCATCCAGCCGTTCTACAACAGCCTGATCATGGCCGCCGCCGCCGCCATTGTCGGGATGGTGATCACCTTTGCCGGAGGCTATATCCTGGTGCGAGCGGGAGCGGACCGCTTTTGCTCCCTGCTCTACCGCGGCCTTGTGTTCCTCTCCCTCGGAATTCCGGGAACCGTCCTCGGTTTGTCCTTTGTCTTCGCTTTCAACAAGCCGTCGGGGGTGTTCCAGGCTTTCTACGGGACGCGGGCTTTTCTGGTGTTTTATTGTTTGATCCACTTTTTCGCCATGGGGCACCTGATTTCGGCCGCCGGGTTGTCCAGCTTGGACCGCCGTTACGAAGATGTCGGGAAAACCCTGGGAGCAAGCCGTTTTTCCACCGTGTGGCGGGTGGTGATACCGCTGCGCTTTTCCGTCACCCTCGAAGTGGCGTTCTATTTCTTTATCAACGCCATGACCACCGTCTCCGGCATGGTATTCATCTTTGCGCCCGACAATGTTCCCGCGGCAGTCTCCATGCTGCATTTCACCGATACCGGGTATTTCCCCGAAGCCGCGGCGATGGGAACCCTTATCCTGCTTTCGACCTTGGCCGCCCGCACGCTGCAGAAGCTGCTTTTCTCATGGCGGCATTCACACGAGGAGGCATAGCCTGAAATCACCATGCAGATCCTTACCCTTGCGTTCTGGAAAAAATCCTGGCCCGGCCTGCTGGTCGCCGCGGCGATGGCGGTCGTTGCCGCAAACATAGGTGACCGCATATCCTGGCTTGGCGGAGCGGGATTCGGGATACTCCTCGGCGTGGTCGTTGCGAGCCTGATCACCATGCCCGCCGTACTGAAGCCCGGCTTCACCGCCGCCGGGAAACAGGTTCTGCAACTGGCGGTCATACTACTTGGCGCCGGCCTCAATCTCGCCGTGGTGTGGATGACGGGCGTCGAGACGCTGGCTCTGATGCTGGTGACGATCACGGCAGTTTTTGTCGCCGCGTGGCTTGTTGGAAAAGCGCTTGGCGTGCAGGGCAACAACCGGGACCTCATCGCCTCCGGCACCGCCATCTGCGGCGGGTCCGCCATCGCGGCTGTCGCGCCGGTGATCGGGGCGAAGGACGAGGAAATCAGTTATTCCATTTCCGTGGTTTTTCTTTTCAACCTTGCCGCCGTCGTCATTTTTCCGCTGCTGGGGCGCGCTTTGGGCATGTCCCCGGAGACGTTCGGCGTTTGGGCCGGCACGGCGGTCAACGACACCTCTTCCGTGATGGCGACATCATTCGCTTATGATGCGGCCTCGGTTCCCACCGCGACACTGGTAAAAATGACCCGGACCGTGATGATCGTGCCGATGGCCCTGATTTTTTCCCTTGTCGCGGCACGGAGGGCAAAAAAATCGGAACAGAATGAGGGAGGGGGGAAGGGATTTTCCTTTGCCCGCGTATTTCCCTGGTTCGTCCTTGGCTTTCTCCTGATGTCGGTGTGGACGACATGGGGCGGATTGCCTGCGGACGCCGCGGCGTTCTGCAAGTCGGCGGGTAAGTTCCTGATCGTGGTCGCGCTGACGGGGATTGGCCTGAATACTGACCTCAGGAAAATCCTTGCCACGGGCGTCAGGCCGATTGTGCTTGGCGCTTGCCTGTGGTTTGTCGTTGCCGCTTCGGCGTTACTGATGATTTATTAAAAAACATAATTTCTGGGAACGCATTTTTCACAATTTTTGCATTCGACGCAACCTGTCTGGTCCGCGCCAAGGCCCCAATCCCGGAGCGTGGACAGCATTGAAAAAACGCTGACGCCGACCTTGCTCAGGGAGTACTCTACCCGTGGAGGCACCTCCGGATAGACCGTCCGGATGACCAGGCCGTCTTTCTCCATCTCGCGCAGGTGCTGGATGAGGATCTTCGGGCTGATACCGGGAATAGACCGCTCCATCGCGCCATAACGAACCGGTCCCTGGGAAAGTTCCTTGAGGATCACTATCCGCCACTTGCCGCTGATATGGTCGAGCGTAAACTCGACTGGGCATTTCTTTTCCGATGACTCTCCCATAACATCTTACTCCTTGAATAATTACCCATTTTGGATGTAAGTGATAAAATATGCCATACTTCCAATATACTCAATGGGAGATCATTGTCAACTTCAGGAAGGCACCACTACAACCAGCCGGAGGCTTCCGGCTGGTTGCATGTTCTGGAAGTGCTAAAACACGCTGTATATTCTCACGTCCGGGTCGGACTTCCATAGTGGTTGCAGACCGACAAAAACATCGGTTTTGAACATGTCGGTCGCAAGGTATGCCTCGGCATTTTCCACGCTGTCGAAACCGTGCAGAACCTGAACGTCTGTGTCGCGGACGAACAAATCCTTGGTCTTTGCCCCCCTGATCTGATCAAGGAAGGGCTTGCGGTAGTCGGTATAGACCTTGGCAGCGGCGGGCCGGTTTGCTTCGGGGATGTATAGGGTGATTTCGAGATAGGCTTTCGGTTCCATTGTATTCTCCTTGATAAAAGTCATTGTTTTGAAAAGTGCCGCCAGTTCCGATTTTTGCAGTACAGCTGAGCGCGCGTCATATTGGAACTTTTACCGCATATTTCGCGATTGGCAAGTAGGCACCTTTTCGTTAATGTACTTACGTCAAGGTTAAGTATGAAAATTAGAGGAGGTTATGCAGGAAAGATTTTTATCTTTTCGGCCTCTTCAAAAGAATCTGTGGGCGTAATCCGGCATAGGCAATTCGCCC
>DAIOFH010000092.1:0-16086 GCA_036745875.1 Planctomycetota bacterium
CCGCCTTTCGGCGGGCCGTTTTAATTGCTCCCCCCGCCCGATAAATATCATTTTCACCGGACGAAATTAGTTGCCAAAAACGGCCGATTATGAATAATTTAATCCCTTAGATTTGATCATTTGCTGACGGATATCATAGACCTGTTTGAGGATGAGTGAAATGCTTATTGATGCCAAAGAGGCGTTACGCCTTTCGGAAATGTTACGAATCAGCCTGACTTCGACTGAAGCCGACCGTCTTGCCGACGACATGTCTTCGGTTCTGGACTATGTCGGCCTGCTTGACGAGCTGGACGTGGAGGGCGTCGACCCGATGGGAGTCGGGGTCAACGAATATGCCGAGCTGCGCGAGGACGAGCCGTGGCAGTCGTTTGAGTACGAAGACCTGGAAATGCTTGGCGGCGGCGCATTCGACCCGGAATTGGCCGCGTTTACCGTCCAGGCGGTCTTCGAGTGAAAAATCTTATCCCTGAATTTAGCGCTTTTTAAATACTAACCGGTTTCCCGTTGTGTTTTAGGGTGCAACTGGGATATTCCGAAAAGCGCAAAGGAAGGGTCATCTACAATATAAAACGCAATAGGATCGCCGATGAGCATAACTCCCGAACAATATGCGGCCTTGACGCTTGAGGAAGCGAAAACGGGCCTTGCGGCGGGCGATTTCACCGCCTCCGACCTGGTCGAAGCAGGATTTCAGCGCATGAAAGCGTGCGAACCTTCGGTCAACGCCATGATCACCCTTGACGAGGACGGCGCGAAAAAAGCCGCCGCCGAATGGAAAAAAGACAATCACGCATCGCTGTCCGGACTGCCGGTCGCGGTCAAGGACAATATCATGATTCGCGGCGTCCGCGCTACCTGCGGCAGCCGCATCCTCGATAATTTCGTATCGCCCTACAACGCGAGCGTAGTGGAAAAACTTCGCGCAGCAGGGGCTATCATTCCCGGCAAGGCGAATATGGACGAGTTCGCCATGGGTTCGACCGGCGAAAACTCCGCCTACGGACCAAGCCGCAATCCGTGGAAAACCGACCGGGTGACGGGCGGTTCTTCCAGCGGCAGCGCCGCGCTGGTCGCGTATGGCGGCGCGCTGGCCAGCCTGGGTTCGGATACGGGCGGTTCGATCCGCGGGCCTGCCGCTTTCTGCGGGCTCGTCGGCCTGAAGCCAACCTACGGCAGGGTGTCCAGATGGGGAGTAGGCGCTTTGGCGTCAAGTCTCGACCAGGTCGGTCCCCTCGCCAGAACGGTCCGCGACAACGCCATGGTCTTTGACGCCATCGCCGGACACGACGATCGCGACTCCACGTCGTCTCCAGAAAAATTCGTCCCGTGCCTGCCCTCGGTCGATGACGGCATTGCCGGGATGAAAATAGGCTATGATCCGAAGCTGTTCGAACAGGACGGCCTCGACGCCAGCCAGGGCGATGCGTTGAAACGGAGCCTGGCTATTAGCAAGGATGCCGGGGCCACCCTGGTGGAGATCGAATTGCCTCTCGTTAAATACTGCGTCGCGGCTTACTACATCATCTGCTGTTGCGAAGCGTCGACCAATCTGACACGCTTCGACGGCGTGCGCTACGGCGTCAGGAAAGAGGCGGAAAACTTGTGGCAGACCTACTGCGAGACGCGCGGCCAGGGGTTTGGCGAGGAGGTCAAGCGCCGCATCATGATGGGCGCGTATGCCTTGTCGTCAGGCTATTACGACGCGTACTACCTCAAGGCCGCCAAGGTGCGCCGTTTGCTGGCTGACGCGTACAAGGAATTGTTCGCGAAGATCGACGTCTTCCTGCTGCCTGTCGCGCCGAAGCCGCCCAGGGCCATCGGCACTCCCGCCACCACCCTCGACAACTATCTTGGCGACATCTTCACCTTGTCGGCCAACCTGACCGGCGTTCCCGCCTTGTCGTTCCCCGCCGCAGTAACCGACGGCTTGCCCGTGGGCGTTCAGGGAATGGCCGCCTATTTCCGTGAAGACATCCTCTACCGGGTTGCCCGTGTGGTTGAGAAAAATACGGCTCTGGATAACGCGCCCTGGACCCGGGCGTCCATGGAGGGTGCGAAATGACTGTCTACAAGACCACGATCGGCATGGAAGTCCATGTCGAACTGATGACCAAGACCAAAATGTTCTGCGGCTGCCTGAACTCGCCCCAGGGCGTGGCTGAAAACAAGGCGACCTGCCCGGTTTGCCTCGGCCTTCCCGGCTCGCTCCCGGTGATCAACCGCGGCGCGGTGAGCCTTGGCATCATAGCCGCCCATGCGCTGAACTGCAAGGTGAACGAGCGCATCTGGTTTGAGCGCAAAAATTACATCTATCCGGACCTGGTCAAGGGATACCAGATATCCCAGTATGTCATGCCCCTCGGCGAAAAGGGTTGGCTCACCATTACCGGCGACGACGGCAAGGAAAAGAAAATCTACATCAACCGCGTGCACCTCGAGGAAGACACGGCCAAACTGACCCACTCCGGTTCCCTGACCCTCATCGACAATAACCGCAGCAGCGCCCCGTTGATGGAGATCGTCACCGAAGCCTGCATCCACTCGGGCCGCGAGGCTGAGGAATATGTCAGGAAACTCCGGGCCATCCTGGTGTACAACGGCATTTCCCGCTGTCGCATCCAGCGCGGCGAAATGCGCGTCGAGGCGAACATCTCCATCGCCCCGGAAGGTTCGGACAAGCTCGGCGTCAGGACCGAAATCAAAAACCAGGCCGGCTTCAACCATATGCGTTCCGGAATTGAATACGAAGTCAAGCGCCATGCCGAGGTACTGGATGCCGGCGGCACCCTCCGCCAGGAAACGCGCGGCTGGGACGACGTGAACCAGCGCACCTTTGTCCAGCGCGACAAGGAAGACGCCCACGACTACCGTTATTTCCCCGAGCCCGACCTGCCGCCCGTCAAGGTGGACAGGGAGTGGATCGAAAAAGAACGCCAGGCAATGCCTGTCGTTTATGACGAATACCTTGTCAGCCTGTCGGAAAAAGGTTTGTCCGAGGCGGACATCGACGCCCTCAGCCGCAACGACGCCCTTGGCTTCCTGCGTCTTGCCACCGCGTCCCATCCGGAAAAGACGCAGCTGTTCGCCAAGCGCCTGGTAAAGGACGTTTTCAGCCTCGTCAACTCGACGGGGACCGCGCTGGACGAGGCGAGGCTCGAACCCGCGCCTTTCGCCAAGGCGGTGGAAATGCTCGAATCCGGCAGCATTGCGGCCGAAGGTTTTCGTTCCCTATTGGACATTCTCTACCGCGAGGGCGGCGATCCCGAAGCGATCGCCAAGGCGAACAACCTCCTGGTCGAACGCGATGACGCGGCGGTGAAGGACGCGGTTGCCGCGGTTCTCGCCGAGTCCGCCAAAATGGTCGAGGAGTTCAAGTCCGGGAAGACGGCGGTCAGGAACGCCCTTCTCGGCAAAACCATGAAAAACCTCAAGGCGGCCAAGAAAACCGCCGACCCGAGGACGGTCGGGGACACCCTCGACCAGATGCTCGGAGAGTTGTAAGCGGTGCGGTAATGCAATAAGGAATATATGAAACCAGTAACGGCGATACTTGATTACAATGCCGGCAACGTGGAAAGCATGCGTCTTGCACTCGACCATGTCGGGGCGAATCCGGTCATAACCTCGGACCCTGCGGTTATCGATTCGGCAGAGCGGCTGGTTTTTCCCGGCGTCGGTTCCGCCGCACAGTGTATGGAAAACATCCGCGCCCGTGGTTTTGACCCTATTCTCGCCGACGCCATGCGCGAAGGAAAACCGGTACTCGCCGTCTGCATCGGGATCCAACTACTTTTCGACCGTTCGGAGGAGGACGGCGGGGTCGACAGTCTCAGCTTGTTCCCCGGGCGGTCTGTGCGGTTCATCCAGCCTTCCGACGACAAAACGGTGAAGGTGCCCCACATGGGTTGGAACAGGGTGACGATTCTTGCGGCCCACCCCTTGCTGCCTCCCGCCGGTGAAGAGCGCGATTTTTATTTTGTCCATTCCTACTATCCCGTCCCCGCCTGGGACGAACCTTCCGTCGTACACGATCCCGAAAAACCGAACCGCGAAATCGGCCGCGTTTATGGGAAGAGCGACCATTCCGGTTCCGTGTTTGCCGCCATCGTGGGCATGAAATCCTTCCTCGCGGCCCAGTTCCACCCGGAGAAAAGCGGTGCTGCCGGTCTGGACATGCTGGAACGCTTCAGCCGATGGGATGGACTGCCATGCTGATGAAACGCCTTATCGTCTGCCTGGATATCCGTGACGGCAAAGTCACCAAGGGCGTCAAGTTCAAGGGCAATGTAGATGTCGGCGATCCCGCCACCTTGGCCGGTAAATATTACCGCGAAGGCGCGGATGAAATGGTCTTTTACGATATCACCGCTTCTGCCGAAGGCAGACCCATAGACATAGAAATGGTCCGAGCCGTCGGGCGGGAGATGTTTATCCCGTTCACCGTCGGTGGCGGCATTGGCTCCGTGGACGACATGCGGATGGCGCTTCTGGCCGGAGCCGACAAGGTGTCTGTCAACAGCCTTGCCGTCACCAACCCCGAGATCCTCCGCCAGGGGGCGAAGGAATTCGGCAACCAGTGCATGGTTCTCGGCATTGACGCGAAAAAGACGGACGACCCGTCATTGCCATCCGGGTACGAAGTCTATGTCCGTGGCGGCCGCACTCCCACCGGGCTTGATGCCGTCGATTGGGCGTTACGTGCAGTGGACCTCGGGGCGGGGGAGATCTGCCTCAATTCCATCGATGCCGACGGCGCGCGGGAAGGTTACGACCTGGACATCACCAGGCGAATAGCGGAGGCCGCGCCGGTTCCCGTCATCGCCAGCGGAGGAGCGGGAAAGATACGTCATATATACGACGCCCTCACCAGGGGCGGAGCCGATGCCGCCCTGATCGCCTCCTTGGCGCATATAGACGGCGTCTCCTGTCAGGGCATAAAACAGGAAATCACACAAATGGGCGTTACCATGCGCCTGTGACGACAATACCACCCGGCTCTGACAGCCGGGTTTTTTATGGCATTTTTTTATACAGGTTCGGATAAGGGAGGACTATAATATGACGACTTTGGAAGAACAGAAACAGGAGCTGCTGATGAGCGATATCATGAAGGCGATACGGGACTTGTTTTCGGTCGACCGCCGCATTCTTTCCGGCAAAGGCCGTATCGGCGAGTTGTCCAAGGGCATTTCCGCACAGGAAGAGAAGATCGAGGAAATGCGCAACCAGTCCCGGAAGTATGAAAAGGCCATCAAGGACAAGGCTTTCGCCACCGACAAGTTCAATATGGAAATCCGCACCGCCGAGTCGGAAGTCGGCGACCAGGAGCGCAAACTCAAGAATATCAAGAACCAACGCGAATTCCGCATCGTCAGTGACAGGATCAAGGAACTGAAGATCCTTATCGACGACCGCGAAAGCGCCGTCATTTCCGGCATGGAGGAACTGGACCGCCTTCGCGACGAAATGGCCGCGTGCCACGCCTCCATCGGCGAGGAAGAGCTGAAATTGACCAGCATCAAGCAGGAAGCCCAGGAAGAGGCGAACGAAATCAAGAAACGCCATGCCGAACTTGTCGCCGAACGCGAGGCGGCGATCAAGCGCGTTCAGGCCCTCGACCCCTCGGCCTATTACGCCTACGACGAAGCGCTCAAGCGCACCAAGGGTGACCCCCTGAGCGAAATGTCCATGGACGGCATCTGCCAGGCCTGCATGCGCCGTCAGAATTCCAATGTCATGAACATCGTCCACATCGGTAAGGACATCAAGAATTGCCGTTGCCAGGGCTGCGGCAGGATCATGTTCAACAAGGAAGAGAAGGACGCTTCCGCCGGAGAGTCCGCGTAATGACGGCGACTCCCAGGGGATTTCGTCTTCATCTCGGCATTTTCGGCCGTCGCAATGCAGGGAAATCCACGCTTCTCAACTTGGTCGCGGGACAGGACGTGAGTATCGTCAGTCCAACGCCGGGCACAACTGCCGATCCGGTGGAGAAGCCGATGGAATTCATTCCCATGGGTCCGGTGCTGTGGGTCGACACTGCCGGGCTCGATGATGTCGGCAGCCTTGGCGAAAAGCGCCTGGAACGATCCCTCAGGGTTATAGAACGCACCGACCTGGCGATAGTTGTTTTCCATCGCGAATGGGGTGGGTTTGAGCAGCAACTTTACGACGAGTTCGCCAGGCGCGACGTTCCTGTCATCGCCGTGCAGAACAAGGTCGATCTTGACACGGAAATCTCCGGCATTCTGCCGGAAGGGTTAACCGTCATAAAAATGGCCGCCTCGGCCGGGCTTGGCCTGGAGGAGTTGCGGCAGGCCATTTTGGCTTCCGCGCCCGCCGATTTCATCGAGTCGCCACCATTGGTGCATGATTTATTGACGCCGGGTGATATCGCCGTTCTTGTCGTGCCCATAGACAAGGAAGCTCCGAAAGGCAGGCTGATCCTGCCGCAGGTGCAGACAATCCGCGACCTCCTGGACGGCGACTGCGCATCCCTGGTCACCCGCGAGGACCGGCTGGCGGAGATGATCGCGAACCTCCGCAAGAAACCGGCGCTTGTAGTCACCGATTCGCAGGCCTTTAAGGAAGTGGCCGACAGCGTCCCTGCGGATGCGGGCATCCCGATAACCGGCTTCTCCATCCTTTATGCGAGGGCAAAGGGCGATCTGTCAGTCTTCGCCGAAGGCGCGGCGTCAATCGGCAGCCTCAATGACGGCGATCGGGTCCTGGTCGCCGAAAGTTGCACCCACCATTCCAGTGACGACGATATCGGGAGGGTGAAGTTGCCGAATCTTATGAA
Organism: Planctomycetota bacterium; assembly: GCA_036745875.1. Taxonomy (GTDB): domain Bacteria; phylum Planctomycetota; class SZUA-567; order SZUA-567; family SZUA-567; genus DAIOFH01. Next base: position 6,806 of record DAIOFH010000092.1, read on the forward strand.
AAAGAAAACAGGCAAAAACCTTACGTTCGAATTTTCGAGCGGCCACGATTTCCCGGCAAACCTCGGTGAATACGCCCTGGTGCTGCATTGCGGCGCGTGCATGACCAACCGCCGCGCCGTGTTGTCCAGGTTGATGGCCTGCCGAGACCATGGCGTACCGATAGTGAACTACGGCATCGCCATTGCTTACTGCCTCGGCCTGCTGGAACGGGCGCTCGCCCCGTTTCCCGCCGCCCTGGAGGCATTCAGGAAAACACATAACAAGGAAACGACTTGAGCGAAACGAGCGACAACCCGATACAACCGCTGAAAATCCGCAATCTGGTTTTGGAAAACAATCTCATACAAGCTCCGCTGGCGGGGTATTCGTCATTGCCGTTTCGCCTGTTGACCTGGCGCTGGGGCAGGCCGGGTCTATTGGCCACCGAAATGATATCCGCCAACGCCATGAAGCAGGGCGCGCCAAGCCAGGAGCAGTATCTCGCGAAGTCCGCAGAAGAAGGACCGGTCCTTTACCAGCTTTGGGGTGCGGAACCGGAGGCTTTGGGCATCGCCGCCCGCATGGTAACGGAACGCGGGGCGGACGCCGTCGACCTCAACTGCGGCTGTCCCGTGCGCAAGGTGCGCGCAGCCGGAGCCGGCTCCAAATTGATGGAAGACCCGGAACTTATCGGCAGGATCGTCAAAGAAATGCGGGCAAACACCGATCTTCCGCTATCCATCAAGATTCGTGTCGGTCCCGATGCGACCGTGCGGAATGCAGTCGAAATCGCGAAAATCGCCGAAGACGGAGGCGTCGACTGGATCACCGTTCACGGCCGGCACGCCAGGGAAGCCTACGGCACTCCCTGCCGCTACGATGAAATTGCCAAAGTCGTGCAGGCGATAAAAATCCCCGTCGTCGGCAATGGCGACGTCAGGGACGGCAAGACCGCGATAAAAATATTTTCTCAAACAGGCGTCGCCGGTGCGATGGTGGGGCGTGGCTGTATGGGCGTTCCCTGGTCATTCAAGAAAATCAAGGACGAGTGCGCCGGGCTTGTTTTCTCGCCGCCCGATTTGCCGGAGATCGGCAAGGTGATTCTCGACCACCATGACCTTCTTGTCGGCCTTATAGGGGACGAGCGGGCCATCAGGCATTGCCGGAAGCTTGGTTCGTTCTATTCCAAGTCGTTCTCGGGCGCTCGCGAGTTCCGCAATCAATTGAATTTCTGCCATACCCGCGAGGATCTCGCGAACTTGATAAGAGAATACTTTGTCTGAGAAAGACTCCCCCTCACCCTAACTCTCGCGCCCCAAAGAGGGAGATGGCTAGGGTGAGGGGGCGATACCGATCTAAAACAGCTCGTCCTCATCCCTCAGCGCGCAAAACTCCCCGCACATCGAGCAGACACTGGCGTTTTTCGGCTCGGCGATTTTGCGGCTGCGGCGCGCCAATTCCGGATCAATCGCCAGTTCGAACTGCGCCTCCCAATCGCGCGCCTTCCTGGCGCGGCTCATGGCGTCGTCCCAGTCGCGCGCGCCGGGGATGCCATTGGCAATGTCAGCAGCATGGGCGGCGATCCTGGAGGCTATCACCCCCTGACGCACATCCTCCTCGTCAGGCAGACGGAGATGCTCCGCCGGAGTGACGTAACAGAGGAAATCCGCGCCGCAGGTGGCGGCGAGCGTGCCGCCGATGGCGCCGACAAGATGGTCGTAGCCTGGTGCGATATCGGTGACGAGGGGGCCGAGGACGTAGAATGGCGCGTTGTCGCAGGCTGTCTTCTCCAGCTTCATCTGGGCGGCGATCTGGTCGAAAGGCACATGGCCCGGGCCTTCGATGAAAACCTGTACATCCTTTGCCTTGGCGCGGCGGGCGAGCTCGCCGAGGGTGTAGAGTTCATGTATCTGAGCCCTGTCGCCGGCGTCGGCAAGGGCTCCGGGGCGCAGGGCGTCGCCGAGGGAAATGGCGACGTCTTTCGACTTGCAGATGTCGATAACTTCGTCGAAGTGGGTGTAGAGGGGGTTTTCCTTGCTGTTTGCCACCATCCAGCGGGCGAGAAGGGAGCCGCCCCGGCTGGTGATGCCGGCGATCCTGGCATTAGCGCGGACAAAGTCAACGGCGGCCCTGGTGATGCCGCAATGGACGGTGACGAAGTCCACCCCGTCCTCAACATGCAGGCGGACGGCTTCGAGCATATCGTGCTCGGTCATCTGCCTGAAAGGTTCGCCCCTGGCAAGGCACATAAAGGCGGCTTCGTACATGGGGACGCTGCCGAGGGAAACGGTGCAGGCTTCGCGGATCTGTTTTCTCACCGCGCGGATATCGCCGCCGGTGGAAAGGTCCATCACGGCGTCGGCTCCGGCGTTGATCGCTACGGCGAGCTTTTTCAATTCCATGTCAACGTCGACTTTGTCCGGGCTGGTGCCGATGTTGGCGTTTACCTTGATTCGGCAGCCTTTGCCGACAGCCATCGGCTTCGACAGGTCGTGTCCGTCCGACCAGGGTATGACGACGGTGCCGTCCGCCACGCGTTCGGCAAGGATCGGGGACGGGATGTTTTCCGCTTTGGCGGCGGCTTCGAGGCGCGGGTCGGTTTGCCCGGCGCGGATTTTTTCCAACAGGGTCATGGGTGGCCTTTTTCCAACAGGGTTTTAATCGAAAAGTAATTCGGAGAGCTTATTGAAGTCGGGGTCATTCTTGTCCTGGCCTGGCTGGGAAAAGACCATGTTGCGGTCTGGTTCGCCGCGGGCGGCGAGGTGTTTTTGCCAGAGGGTGAGGTAATTGTCCTCTATGTGGTCGTCGGCATTCAGGCCCAGGTCCTGGCAGACGAGGCGGATTATTTCAGGCAGGCCTTCTATTTCTATATAATTGCCGATCTCCGGACATTCGTCGACGGAGATGACGCACTCGCGCCACAGCCAGGTCTGGCGGCGTTTTTCATAGATCCAACGTGTCTTGTAACCAAGCATTTCAATCTGCTTCAGCAGATCGCGGGTGGAATCGACGACAGTCTCGACCTCTTCCCGCGCCTTGAATCCGTCTCCGCCCTCGATCGGCCGCTTCACCGTCAGGATGCAGGCGATGTCGCCGAGATTCCTGACCCGCAGCAAAAAGCCCATGTTGGCAAGGCTGCCGGAGTCGTCGTCGAAGACCCAGTTTTTTTCGTTGGCAGTGCCCTCGAGCGATGCGCCGACGGCGTGGAGGCGCTCCCGGAGGTCGACTATTTTGTCGATTTTGATCTTGGCTTCGATTTCTTTGGCCATGGCTGTTTTCCTAAAAGATGGGTTCGAGAGCCGGATGCGGCAACATGCTGCGTAACGACAGGAAAAAATCGAAATACTCTCCGGAGGCGTAATCCGGAAACGTCCAGGGAAGGGCCTGGTAATGCTTGTCCCGGTACAGCAGGGTCACCTCGCCATAGATGCCCTTGGCGAGATGCAGGCGATGGGCGAAGTTCTTGGCGCTGGCGAGAACGATATTGTGAAGGGTCAGGTAACCCGGGTCGAGGTTTACCGGGCGCGGCAGGTCCATCAGCAGCCGGGACGCCAGTTCCTCCTCCAGCCTGTTGGTGAGGATTTTCCGCTCGGGCAGGAGTTCTGTGTGGAAATGTTCCGGATAGCCGAGAAAGCTTTTCAACGGCGAATCGCCCAGTTCATCAAGGTAATAGGAGGTGGAGGTGAACCGGAGCGGTCCGAAGATGTGCGACGGTTCGCCGAAGTGCTGCCGCAGGACACCTGCGGCAAGGTCGTGGGCCTGCCTGTTTGCCGCGAGGACGCTGATGAAAAACACCGCTGTCTTTGCCGGTCTCGCTTTCATCCTTGGCTGCCGTCTTCGCCCGGATCGACGCTTTCGCCGCAGAGGAAGCGTATCCGCGTCCCCATGGCGTCGATTTTGTCCATATTGATCAGGTCCATGCCGGATTCGATCTGGAGGTTTTCGAGGTATTGCCGCCATTCCATGAAGCTTTTCATCAGTTCCGACGCGATGGAGTTGGCCTGCGTGTCGCCGCCATGCGCTTCAAGCTCCGGCGGCAATATCGCCAGGCGGCAGAGCCAGGCGAGGATTTGCAGGGACAGGTAGGGTCCCGAGAGGGTGGTGCGGTTCCTGGTCAGGTTGGCGGTGACCGTTTCCAGCATCCCGGCGATATTGTTGATGTCGTTCACCACTTTTTGCCAGTCTATTTTGGCGAGAATGGCTCTATCCGCCACGTTTTCCGGCCATTCGCCGAAGGCGATTTCGCCAAGGCGGCGCGTTTCGGCTTTATCAAGGTTGTCGGGGAAGAGGTTGGACAGCGCGCCCCAGATCTTCATGATGTTTACAGCCGCGTCACCGTAGAGAAGCTCGCTGTAGCTGGCGGCCGCTTCACGGGCGGTTCCCGGTTTTCCCCAGGCGACGATCAGGCCGGTCGCAGCGCCGGGGAGGTAGTTTTGCCAAGCGTGGCTGAAGCCAAGGCCGCGAAAAGAAACGACCAATGAACCCTCGCCGTCAAGCTTGCCGACGGCCGCGTCGAGGCAGTCGTAAAACTGTTCGACGCCGCGCGGGGAAAGTCCGCACATATGGGAAGGAATGTCCAGGGAGACGGGTTTGCCGTTGTATTTGACGGCCGGAATGTCTTCAGGCGAATTGATCCTGGCCCAGACGGAAAGGTTTGCGGAGTTTATCGTCTCCGGGTCCATGTTGGCCCTGAGCAGCAGGTTGACATCCACCGCCACTTCCGCGAGGCCGGTGTCGCCGTGGATGATGGAATCGACGATTTCCTTCGCCTTCGACGGGGGAACGTCCTCGGGGCACAGGTCGTCAAGAAAGGCTTTAGTCGCGCCGAATGTTTTTGCAGCGCTTCTTAGCGCGCTCCATGCGTCCGCCGGCTGCCATTCTCCCGACAGGAGCGGCCCGAGAAGCGGCATCCCGACAGAGGAGTCGAATCCATTCGAGGCGGCGGCCAGGTTCACCACTTCCATGTTCAGGACGGAGCCTGGATCGAAGGTAGTGGGTAAAATCCATTTGATGGCATTTGCCTTGAAGGTTGCGGCAAAGGACATTATCTGGAACAGGAGAGCCGGGGACAACTCTTCCTGGCGCAATTCGATGGCCAGCCCGCGATGCTGGCGTTTCGGGGCGTCGATGACGACGGCCGCGGGCATTATCTGGTCCGGGTGGCGGAGTATGGTCATCGCGAGGGTCTGGATGCCTGCGACCAAACCGTCATGGTCGACGCCGGCGACGAGGGAGCTTCTTCCCAATTTCACCGCATATTCGCCCGGTTTGCCGATTTCGGGGATATTGTCCAGCAGGTCCGGACGGGCGCGCAGAAGGTCCTTGTATATGCCTATCACCGCCGCGCCGGACGGTACTTTCGGGGGAATGCCTTCAAGAAGGGTGCAGCCGAGCCCGCTGCGGCTGGCAAGCGCTTCGCCAAGGACGGTGCCGGGCTGTGCTATGGACGGACCGGATGTCGGGAGGAAATAGATGGCGAGTCCGTGCCGGGGATTATATTCCCCGTCCAGGATCCGGTACTCTCCGACTCCCGGTGCGAGGCCGGAAAGTGTTTCCCCCAGGTTGTCCATGATGCGGTTATCCCCCGTAAGAATAGGCGCTTCACCCCTGAATGCGTTTTATTACAATACATTATTGTGTAAAGCAAAGGCAAGTCAAGACGAGTGTTTGGCGAGCGGCTGAAAATTCTGCAAACGGATCAAAACTACACTTTGGGCTTGAGAGGGATTGTTCGGTTGTGTGGTAGACTTGACCGCACAGAACACAGAGGACATAGAGACATCGGCGATTAAAGTGCGGTTCCCTCTTCTATCTGCGTTCTCTCTGGTAAATGTTTCTTCAGGCGGTGCTTGCATCAATTTGCCAAAACATTTAAAATGTAGCGGATGACGAGGGGAACTCTACAATACGCGGTGCCCGAAAAGCGGGGGATCAAACCATGCGCCATACCAAGATTGTTGCAACCGTCGGTCCGGCATCGGATTCGGTCGAAGTGTTGAGCGAATTGATCACCGCCGGAGTCAATGTGTTCCGGCTTAACTTTTCCCATGGCACACAGGATTCGCATCGGGCCACCATCGCGAATATCCGGGAAGCTACAAAAGCGGTTGGCCGGAATGTGGCTATCCTGCAGGATCTCTGCGGTCCCAAGATTCGCGTCGGTATGATGGAGAACAACGCCATCCCCCTCGTCACCGGGGAGGAGACGATTGTCACCTCCGACGACGTCCTCGGTACGCCCTCGCGCTTCCATACGCAATACCAAGAACTCCCCAAGGACGTGCGGCCCGGCGAACGGCTGCTCCTTGACGACGGTGCGCTGGAACTGAAAGTAATCGCCACCGAGGGGAATGACATCCACTGCAAAATCCTCCGCGGCGGCTTGTTGAAAAACAACAAGGGCATGAATCTGCCCGGCGTCAATATTTCCTCTCCGTCTGTCACGGCAAAGGACATGTCGGATCTCCAGGTAGGGATCGAAGAAGGCGTGGACTATGTCGCGCTGTCGTTCATACGGCATCCTGAGGATATGCAGCCGGTGAGGGACGCGCTGATGAGCGCTGGCTCGCAGGCGCGGCTTATCGCCAAGATTGAGAAACCGGAGGCGATGAACAGTATCGAAGACATCGTCAAAATGGCCGACGGCATTATGGTGGCGAGAGGCGACCTTGGAATTGAAATGCCGTTGCAGCGGGTCCCGATGCTGCAGAAATTCCTGATTCGCCTCGCAAACGCATCCGACCGGTATGTGATCACGGCGACCCAGATGCTGGAGAGCATGACGACGAACGCCCTGCCGACAAGGGCCGAGGTATCGGACGTCGCCAATGCCATCGTTGACGGCACGGACGCGGTAATGCTGTCGGGGGAGACGGCAGCGGGGGTGAATCCGGTCGGCGTCGTCAATATGATGTCGTCGATTGCACTGGAGACGGAAAAATACCTCAAGGGCTACAGGCAGCATTGGGACTGGACGGCGAACCTTTCTTCCGAAAATCCCACGCAGGACGCGCTTGGCCACGCCGCATTGCAGCTGGTCCGCGACCTCAACGTCAAGGCAATCATTGTCCACACACAGACGGGGGGGACCGCATTGTTCCTTTCCAAGGCCAGGCCGTTTTGCCCGATCCTCGCCTTTACGCCCGATGCGGGCGCGGCGAGGCGTCTGCATCTGTTTTGGGGCGTGAAGCCGGTGTATGCGCCGGACGTGCAGAACCGCGGCGAACTCGAAACGGTGGGAACGAAAGTATTGCTGGACGAGAAGATCGTAACCCGCGGCGACAAGATAGTCGTCGTCTCCGGCACCAGCTTCGGCCAGGTCGGGGCGGCGGACGCGATTACGGTGGTAACGGTAAAATAAGCAAGCGAACGAAAGGATTTTATGGCAGTACAGGAAGCATCATCAAAGAAAACCATTCTCTGTTACGGCGACTCGAATACTTGGGGAGCCGTGCCCGGTCCGTTCCGCGAACGCTATCCGATTCATGTGCGTTGGCCCGGGGCGCTGTTCAAGCTTCTTCGGACGGCCGGATACCGCGTGGTTGAGGAAGGATTGTGCGGCAGGACGACGGTGTTTGACGACCCGATCGAAGGCGCGTTCGGGGTACAGAAAAACGGCATGAAGGTATTTGGCTCGGTTTTGGCTTCGCATTGCCCGATCGACCTTGTCGTTATCATGCTCGGCACCAACGACCTGAAACGCCGTTTCAGCGCTACGGCCGCCGATATTGCCGCGGGCGTCGGGGCGCTCGTGCAGACAGCACGCTCTCCGCAGTTCGGACCTGGGATGTCGGCTCCGCCGGACATGTTGGTGATCTGCCCGCCCTCAATCTGGGAAGTCGAGCCGGGATTCGGGGCGATATTCAAAGGCGGCAGGGAGAAATCCCAGCACCTAACCACGGCGTTCAATAAAATGGGCAAAATGCTTTCCGTCCCGGTCCTGTTCGCGGAGGACTTTGCGCACTCCGACCCTTCAGACGGCATCCATTTTTCGGCCGAGACCCATGCGATCATTGCGCAGGAAGTCTGCCGCTGGATATTGGAGAGAAACAGCAACAGCTGATACGAACCATTTGGACTGGAGTGGACATCTTTATGAGCGTCAATGATGATTTTGTCAAAAGAAGCATTCTCTGCTACGGCGATTCGAATACCTGGGGATACGTGCCCGGCTCGATTATGGAGCGCTTCCCGGCCGACGTCCGCTGGCCCGGTGTGCTTTCGAAGTTGCTCCGCACCGACATTCGCGTCCTTGAGGAAGGTCTTTGCGGTCGGACGGCGATAACCGACGATCCTGTCGACAGCGCCACCGGCATCGAACGTAACGGCATGAAAACCTTCGGCGCGATCTTGGAGACGCACTCGCCCCTCGATCTTGTCGTCATCATGCTCGGCATGAACGACCTCAAGCATTGCGCGAAACTGCCGCCGGTGGACATCGCCGAGGGCGTGGCCATCCTTGCCGAAATGGCCAGGTCGCCGCGTTTCGGCCCCAACTTTTCCGAATCCCCCGATGTTTTGATCATCTGCCCGCCGTCGATATGGGAAGTGGAATCCTCCTTCGGGCCGCGCTTCGCCGGCAGTAGGGAAAAATCCATGGAACTGCACGAGGCGTTCAGACTGGCAAGCAAACGCTACAATCTGCCGGTCATCTACGCCGACGACCTTGTTCAACCCGACACCTCGGACGGCATCCATCTGTCGGCGGACAGCCATACCATACTGGGTCAGGAAATCGCGCGCTGGATTTTGGAAAAGTACGGCGAGTGAAACGTTCGAGATCGCATCATCTGCTTTAAAGCACTCAGGTCAGGGTGATAGCAGGAACGCGTTGTTATTTTAAATAGTATAAAAAGCGGAAACGCCACGTATGGTGGAATTTCATAAAAGTGGCATTATTGTCACTGAAAACGAGTTTATGTTGGCGTGGGAAGATATTGCCTTGGTAGTCGTGCGGACGACTGATCAGGGGCCATCTGATGATGATGTCTTCTGGGAGTTTTATTCCCTGGAAGATGCCGGGCACGGGACGCCGACATTGCGGTTTTCACAAAGCTGCACTGCTGGAGAAGAGTTGCTGGATATTGTGCCTAAGATGCTGGAAGGGTTCGATTATCAAAAGGTTATCGATGCTATGTGCTCTGCCCAGAACGCTCAATTTGTTGTTTTCCGACGCCCTGACGTTCGCCGGTATAATGATGTTTTGTTTTTGCTGTAAAAGCTGTGGGCAACCTTATCTACTGTGATAAATAACCCATTTCTGACCTTCAAAAAGACCAAAATCGAGCCACGGCACACTGCG
>DAIOFH010000093.1:0-16076 GCA_036745875.1 Planctomycetota bacterium
TCATAATATCCAACCTTAACCGAAAAGGCAATGAATTAAGTTAGCGCTTATGGGGCGCCGTGGAGCATCTCCGAATCCGGTTACAATGTTTTCGATTCGTTGCAAAACTACCAGTACCGCGCGTTCGGCGTGCCTGAACTGGGTCTTCGGCACGGTTTGTCGGACGACCTTGTCATCGCGCCCTACGCTTCGTGCCTGGCGGCCATGGTCTATCCCTGCATGGCCTGCCGGAACCTCGAGCGCCTTGTCGCCGAAGGCGTCCAGACGCGTTACGGTTTCTACGAGGCGATGGACTATACGCCTTCCAGAAAGCCGCACGGCGAAGAAAGCGCCGTGGTGCGCTCGTACATGGTCCACCACCAGGGCATGAGCCTGGTGGCGCTCGGCCAGGCCCTGCTCGGCCAGCCTATGCACAGGCGATTCAAGAACCACGCCCTTTTGCAGTCCGCGTCGATGCTGCTGGAAGAAATCGTCCTGGACGAAAAGGCCCTGTACTATCACGCCACCTACACGCCGGAAATCCGCACCGACACGACCACGGAAGAATCCCCGGTGCGCGTCGTGACCAACCCGAATTCCCTGCAGCCGGAAGTGCAGCTTCTCTCGAACGGCAATTACAGCGTCATGCTCTCCGGCTCCGGAGCGGGATACAGCCGCTGGCACAACATGTCATTGACGCGCTGGCGCGAGGACGGGACCCTGGACAACTGGGGGTAGTTCTGCTATGTTCGCGACCACGCCACCAACAGCGTCTGGTCGACGACCTACCAGCCCATGCCCTCGGCGAACGCCAGCTATGAGGCGATATTTTCCGAGGGCAAGGCCGAGTTCAACCGGCATGACAAATACTTCGATACCCACACGGAAGTCGTGGTCTCCCCGGAGGACGACATCGAGGTGCGGCGGGTCCGCATCGTCAACCGCACGAACAACGAGCGCCGCCTGGACCTGACCACCTTCGCCGAAGTCGTTCTTTCGCCCTCCTCCGCCGACGACAGCCACCAAGCCTTCAACAAACTGTTTGTCGAGACGCGCCTGCTCAAGGACCGGCAGGCCATATTGTGTTCCCGCCGGCCCCGCAGCAAGGAGGAAAAGACACCGTTCCTCTTCCACATGATGGTGGCCAGGAGCGAAGGGGCGGGCGTATTGTCCTACGAAACGGACCGCCTCAAGTTCGTGGGACGAGGAAGCAACGCCTCCAATCCGGAAGCCCTCATGACAGGGGAAGGCGGCCTGACCAACACCGAGGGCGCGGTGTTGGACCCGGTTGTCAGCATCCGCGCGCCTATTCTCATCGGTCCGGGCGAAGACATAGTGTTCGATATCGTCACCGGCGTAGGCGAAACGGAAGAGGCGGTGATGACCCTCATCGAGAAATACCATGACGAACACATGACAAATAAAGCGTTCGACCTGGCATGGATGCACGGCCAGCTGTTGCTGCGTCAGCTGAATATCTCGGAAACGGACGCGCAGCTGTATTGCCATTTGGCAAGTTCCATAGTCTATGTCAATCCAGCCCTGCGTGCCAGGCCGGAAACGCTTGTCCGGAACTACCAGGGACAGTCCGGCCTGTGGGGCTATTCGATTTCCGGCGACCTGCCGATAGCGCTGGTGAAGATCACCGACCCTGACCACGTGCAGCTGGTCAACGAGATGATACAGGCCCACGCCTATTGGCGGCTCAAAGGCTTGCCGGTCGACCTGATCATATGGAACGACGACCAGAGCGGCTATCGCCAGTCACTGCATGACCAAATGACCGGTCTTGCCGTGGCGGCCCTCGGCGAAAGCAATCTCGAGCGGCCGGGCGGCGTGTTCATACGTTCCGTCGACCGCGTTTCCGACGAGGACAAGGTGCTTATCCAGACAGTGTCGCGGATAGTCCTGTCGGACAACATAGGGTCGTTGTCGGATCATATCCGCAAGCAGATCAGGCGGGAATTTTCCCCGACGACGATTGTGCAATACCGTCCGCCGCAGCTTGGCGGCACCCTTTACCCGTCCGATCCGCTCACGAAGAGGAAGTTGCTTATCGACAACGGATATGGCGGCTTTTCCGAGGATGGGACGGAATATATTATCACTACGGACAATACCCATAAAACCCCGTCGCCCTGGGTCAATGTCATTGCCAACGACAATTTCGGGACTGTGGTGTCGGAAAGCGGGTCGTCATACACCTGGAGCGAAAACGCTCACGAATTCCGGATTACCCCCTGGTACAACGATCCGGTGAGCGATCCAACCGGGGAGGCAATCTATATCCGGGACGAAAACGGCGGCGATTATTGGTCACCGACCTACCAGCCCTGCCGGAAGAAAGGCGAGTTCGTGGCGCGGCACGGATTTGGCTATAGCGTTTTCGAGCATGCCGAAAACGGGATTTACAGCGAATTGACCGTCCATGTGGACCGCGAAGCGCCGGTCAAATTCCTGCGTGTGCGGGTCAGGAACGATTCGCCGGAAAAACGCGCCCTTTCCGTGACCTCGTATGTCGAATGGATTCTCGGCGACATAAAGTCGAAAACCGGCATGCATGTGGTGACAGGGATCGATTCGGCCAGCGGAGCGCTGTTCGCCCGGAACCATTACACGGAGGAATTCCGAGGGCGTACCGCCTTCCTGGACACGGACGAAACAAGCAGGACCGTCGCCGGCGACAGGCGCGAATTCCTCGGGCGGAACGGCAAATTGGCGAATCCAGCCGGAATGCTGCGGACAAACCTGTCTGGCCGGGTCGGCCCCGGCTTTGATCCGTGCGGTGCGATGCAGGTGAAATTCACCCTTCTGCCCGGGCGGGAAAAGGAAGTGGTGTTCAGGATCGGCGCGGGAAAAACCGTTGATGCCGCCCGGAAGCTGGTACAGAGATTCCGTGGCGCGGCCGCAGCCAAGACCAGCCTCGAGCGGGTCGTCGCCTACTGGAAGTCCGTCCTCGGCTCCATCCAGGTGGAAACGCCCGACATGCCTTTCAACCTCATGGCCAACGGCTGGCTTCTCTACCAGAGCCTGAGCTGCCGTTTCTGGGGTCGTAGCGCGACCTACCAATCGGGAGGCGCGTTCGGCTTCAGGGATCAGTTGCAGGACTCGCTGTCGCTCCTGTATTCTGATCCCACCCTTATCCGCAAGCATCTACTCCTCAGTTCAGAACACCAGTTCGTCGAAGGGGACGCCATGCACTGGTGGCATCCTCCCGGCAACAGGGGCGTCAGGACCCGCTGTTCCGACGATTACCTCTGGCTTCCCTTTGTCACGGAAAAATACGTCTCCGTAACCGGCGACTGGAGCGTTCTTGACGAGGAGACGGCCTTTATCGAAGGCCGCCCCCTCAGGGCGGACGAGGAGTCGTATTACGATCTGCCAACAAGGTCCGAAAAGACGGCAAGCCTCTATGATCATTGCCGGGTCGCTATAGAACACAGCCTGCGCTTCGGCGAACACGGCCTGCCGCTCATGGGTTCCGGCGACTGGAACGACGGCATGGATCTTGTCGGCATCCACGGCAAGGGAGAAAGCGTGTGGCTGGCCTTTTTCCTCCATGTGGTCCTCAGCAAATTCGCCGGAATCGCCAAGGCTCGAAACGACGCGGAGTTCGCCCGGTTCTGTACGGACGAAGCGGAAAAACTGAAGATAAACATCGAGGCGCACGCCTGGGACGACCTCTGGTACCGTCGGGCCTATTTCGACGACGGGACTCCATTGGGGTCGGCGTTGAACCCGGAGTGCCGCATCGACTCCATTGCCCAAAGCTGGTCCGTGATTTCCGGCGTCGGCGATAAAAAGCGCACCGAACAGGCCATGAAGTCACTGTACACCCACCTTGTCGACAGGGGAAACAAGATGGTCAAGCTTTTCGAGCCGCCGTTCAGCAATTCCGAATTGAATCCCGGCTATATCAAAGGCTATGTCCCCGGAGTGCGGGAAAACGGCGGCCAGTACACCCATGGGGCGATATGGGCTGTGATCGCATTCGCCGTCATGGGCGACAATGGCAAGGCCTGGGAGCTGTTCAACCTCATAAATCCAGTCAACCATGGCTTGTCCAGGGAAGACGCGGATATTTATAAAATCGAACCCTATGTCATCGCCGCCGACGTCTATGCCGCTGCAGGACATGCCGGGAGAGGCGGCTGGTCGTGGTATACCGGCTCCGCGTCATGGTTCTATCGGTTGATGATCGAGTACATCGTCGGGTTCGACTTGACGGACAGCTCGTTCGGCATCCACCCTTGCTTGCCGCCGCAGTGGGATTCGTTTGTCTTTACCTATGACAGCAACGGGACAAAGTACAAGGTGACTGTCAGACGGTCGGAGACGGGAGACGCTGAAAAAATGCTGATGTTGGACGGCGTACGGCAGAAGGACGACCGCGTCCCGCTCTCCGACGACGGCGAGGAACATTTGGTGGAAGCCATAATTTAAGTTAAAAGTTTAGAGTGAAGAGAGTTAAGAGCTAAGAGCTAAGAGTGAAAAGTGAAAAGTGAAAAGTGAATAAAAAGCGTCAAACTTTTTCACTCTTCACTTTTCACTCTTAACTCAATTATTGTCCGCCGAGACCTGGTCGGGCGCATAGATTCGCAAAAAGGCCGTGATGGCGGTTTTGGCGATTCTGGTGATTTCTTCCTGGTCGACTTTTTTGACGACGCCCCAGAGGCGGCGCATGACCATTTCGCCGTCGAGGAGGCCTTTGAGCTGGGTCGCGGCAGTCCATTCGCCGCCGTGCAGGAATTTTTCCGGCGGTATTTTCTTTTTCAGGTAGGTTGAGACGGCGCACCATTCCATCTTGAATCCGCGCTCATAAACAGCCCTGCCAAATTCGCTGCAACTACCCTGTGCGGTAGCGAGGCGGTAAAGTTCGATGATGTCGGTATTTAAAAGTAGGTTGAGGTAACGTTCGCCGAATTTCTGCAATTGCTCCGTCACTTCGCCGTCTTCGTCAAACGGCTCGTATACGCTGGAAGCGAGCTCGCTGGTTCGGTCGAGGATAATTTCCCGGAGAAGCTCCTCTTTTGAATTGAAGTGGCTGTATAGTGTGGCCTTTGAGCCGCCGCATAGGGCGACCACTGAATCCATGGAAGTGCGTTCATAGCCATTTTCGGAGAAAATCTTCCACGCCGCGTTCATTATCGCCTTGCGCTTGTGTGTAAGGCGTTGCGATTTCTGTGAGTCAGATGAATCAGGTGATTTATGCGTCGATGAGTTCATTTTTCTTTTCTGTGTGTCAAGTAATCCGTGAGTAAGAGTTTAGCATTTCTCATGAGCGCCAACCCTCATGAGGTACTATTTTTTCCGCTCTAATTTTTTGTTTCGCGGGATTTCCGTCTTGACTATTCCACTGTCAATGGTTATACTGTACTGTACAGTACACCTGTCCCTTTGTCAATATGAGAACTTGTAAAAAATTATTTCCGGCAAAATATTCGCTGGCAATGGCAAGGGAAAATGCATATGGTGGGTACACAATAATTGATAGCGCAATAACAATAACGCAGACGAAAAAGAAAATGCAGAAAGGAAGTTCAGTGAAAAAATTCAGTATCCCCGTGGCGATTATCGCGCTGGCGGTCGTGGCGTTTTTCCTTCTCCCCGACAAGAAGGGCGAGCCCCAGGCTTCGGCAGCACCGGAAGCCGCGCCGCTGCCGCAGGTGGGCGTAATCGCACTCAAACCCCAGGAAGTGAAGATTACCCAGGAATTGAATGGCCGCGTGACTCCGTATCTTATCGCGGAAGTCCGTCCCCAGGTGAACGGCATCATCCAGAGCCGCAAGTTCGAGGAAGGCGCGGACGTCACCAAGGACATGCAGCTTTACCAGATCGATCCCGCCATGTATGACGCGGAATTGAACCAGGCCAACGCCAATCTCGCCAAGGCGGAAGCCAACCTCAACCTTGCCAAGATCAAGCTGCAGCGCTACGAACAGCTTATCTCGGCACGCGCCGTCAACCAGCAGGAATACGACGAAGTGGCCGCGGGCAACCAGCAGGCGGAAGCCGAAGTCGGCATCGCCAAGGCGCAGGTGCGCCTGGCCCAGATTAATGTAGATTACGCCAAGGTGACTTCCCCGATCAGCGGCAGGATCGGCAAGTCCAACGTGACCCAGGGCGCTCTCGTCACGGCAAGCCAGGCCGAACCGCTCGCCGTGGTGCAACAGCTCGACCCGATCTATGTCGACGTCAACCAGCCCATCTCCTGGATGATGAACCTCAAGGACGACATGCAGGCGGGCATTTTGCAAAATACCGGCGAAAGCTACGCCGAGGTGCGCCTTCTCCTGAGTAACGGCCAAGTCTACTCTGAAATCGGCAAATTGCTCTTCGCCGACATCACCGTCGACCGCACCACCGGCTCCATAAGCCTGCGCGCCGAGTTCCCCAACCCGAACCACGTCCTTCTGCCGGGCATGTATGTCACCGCCCTCCTCGACGTGGCGGAAAAGCAGGACGCCATCACCGTTCCGCAGCGTTCCCTGATGCGCGAGCTCGATGGCAGCGCCTACGTCTATGTCGTGGATGATTCGGGCGAAGTCGAAAAGCGCGTTGTCACCGTCATCCGTTCGGTGGACGACAAGTGGCTGATCGGTTCCGGCCTCGACGGCTCCGAGAATGTCGTCATCGACGGTCTCCAGCGCATCCGCTTCATGCCCGGCGCGCCCGCTCCGCGGGTTCAGACCGTCCCGGTCGACCTCGCCGTCAGCGTGAAGCCGAACCGCACCCGCAACATGAACTAAATGCGGCATTGAAGGAGTGCGTCATACGGCCCGCTGGGCCATTCCCCGATACATAATACTTGTTTGAAAAGCAACCGCCCTCCCGGCGGGACGGTGGTTGCTTTTCAATTCGCGCCGGTAGCGGGCCGAAGTCGCCGCGGCCCGGCGAATAATTAATAACAGGACTCAATAAACATGGCTAAATTCTTCATCAACCGACCCATTTTCGCCTGGGTTATCGCCATTGTCATGATGCTTGCGGGCGTACTGTCCATCTTCACGCTGCCGATCTCGCAGTATCCCAATATTGCGCTGCCGCAGGTGGTTATCGATGCCTTCTATCCCGGCGCGTCGGCGGAAACGCTGTCCAACACCGTGACGCAGGTTATCGAGCAGAACATGAACGGCATCGACAACCTGCTCTACATGTCCTCCGAGAGCGTCTCCTCCGGCGACGTGTCCATCACCCTCACCTTCCAGGCCGGCACCGATCCGGACATCGCACAGGTCCAGGTTCAGAACAAACTGCAACTGGCGACGCCAAAGCTGCCCCAGGAGGTGCAGCGGCAAGGCATGAGCGTCCGGAAGACCTCAGCCTCCTTCCTGCTGGTCGCCGGGTTCATCTCCCGCGACGGCAGCATGGCGGAAGCGGATATCTCCGACTATGTCAACACCTACCTCAAGGATGACGCGGCCCGTCTCGAGGGCGTCGGTGAAGTGCAGGTCTTCGGCGCCGAGCGCTCCATGCGCATCTGGGTCGATCCGATCAAGCTGTCGCAGTACAACCTGACCCTTGCCGACCTCGAGGCCGTCCTGCTGCTGCAGAACATGCAGGTTTCCTCCGGGCAATTGGGCGGCGCGCCGCAGGTGGAAGGCCAGCAGCTCAACGTCACCGTCATCGCCCAGTCCCAGCTGCAGACGGTCGAGGAATTCGAGAACATCTATATCCGCGTCAACGAGGACGGTTCGCGCCTCAAGATGTCGGACGTCGCCAGGGTCGAACTCGGGCAGGACAACTACGCCTTTATCTCCCGCTTCAACGGCATGCCCTCCGCCGGCATGGCCATACGTCTCGCTTCCGGAGCCAACGCCCTCAACACCGCAGATACGGTGAAAAGCTATCTCGAACGTTCGAAGGAGTTTTTCCCGGCCGGCCTTGATTTCGTTTTCCCCTACGACACCAGCCCGTTCGTCAGGCTGTCCATCATGGAAGTGGTGAAGACCCTTATCGAGGCGATCATCCTCGTCGTGCTCGTCCTCTACCTTTTCCTCCAGAACGTTCGTACCACCATGATCCCGTCCATCGCGGTTCCGGTGGTCATTTTGGGCACGTTCCCCGTTCTCGCGGCGTTCGGCTTTACGATCAACACCCTCACAATGTTGGGCATGGTGCTGGCGATCGGCCTTCTTGTCGACGACGCCATCGTCGTTGTCGAGAACGTGGAGCGCCTGATCCGCGAAGAAGGCATGGCCCCCAAAGCTGCCGCCGAGCGGTCGATGGAGCAATTGACCGGCGCCCTCGTCGGTACGGCCATGGTGCTTGTCGCCGTCTTCCTTCCCATGGCGTTTTTCGGCGGCTCCACCGGCATCATCTACCGCCAATTTTCCATTACCATTTGTTCGACAATGATTTTGTCAATCGTTGTCGCCATTGTGCTTACTCCGGCCCTTTGCGCTACCATCCTCAAGGCTGAGGATTTCAAGGACGGCGAAAAGAAGACCGGCTTCTTCGGTTGGTACAACCGTCAGTTCGCCAAGTGCGTCAGGGGCTACGAGGCGCTTGTCGGCCACATGATCGCCAAATGGACCCGTTATATCCTGATATACCTGCTGCTGATCGCGGGCATGGTCATAGCCATGCGCCACATCCCCAGTTCCTTCCTTCCTGCCGAAGACCAGGGCATCCTGCTCGTTGAAACGCAGCTCCCGACCGGCGCGACCCTTGACCGCACCTACGAGGTGATGGAACAGGTCTCCGCCTATTTCCGCGACAATGAAGAGGCAGCGGTCGACTCGGTGTTTTATGTCTGCGGCTTCAGCTTCTCCGGCATGGGCCAGAATTCCGCCCTCGCCTTCGTCCGACTGAAGGACTGGAGCGTGCGTAACTCTCCGGAACTCAGGGTCGCGGCGCTCGCCGGGCGAGCCTATGGGGCGCTGTCCCAGATCCGCGACGCCAATATCTATCCCATGGTCCCGCCCGCCGTCATGGAACTCGGTTTTGCCGGCGGCTTCGACCTCGAACTCCAGGACCGCGCCAATCTTGGCCATGCCAAGCTGATGGAGGCGAGGGACATGTTCATGGGCATGGCCTACAGCCCGGACTTCCAAGGCCGGGTGCAAAACGTCCGCCCCAACGGCAAGGACGACAACCCGCAGTACAAGATCGAACTCGACCAGGCCCAGGCTTTCTCCTACGGCGTCGAACTCGGCGATATCCACGACATGCTCCAGAAAGGCTGGGGCGGCGGCTACATCAACGACTTCATCGACAAGGGCCGCGTCAAGAAAGTCTACATGCAGGCCGAAGCCAGGGCCAGGATGCAGCCGGAAGATTTCGACAAATGGTATATCAGGAACAAGGAAGGCAAGATGGTGCCGTTCGGCTCCCTCATCACCCGTTCCTGGATCTATGGTTCGCCGCGGCTTGAACGCTATAACGGGCTTCCCTCCGTCCAGATCATGGGCGAGCCGGCACCCGGCGTCAGTACCGGCCAGGCCATGATCGCGGTGGAGGAGATCGCCACGCGCCTGCCGGACGGGATCGGCCTCGAATGGACCGGCCTTTCCTACCAGGAGCGCGCGGCGGGCGAACAGACGGTCGCCTTGTACTCGCTGTCCATCCTCGCCATCTTCCTGTTCCTTGCCGCGCTGTACGAAAGCTGGTCCATCCCGTTCTCGATTCTCCTCGCCATCCCGATCGGCGTGGCGGGCGTCGAGGCGGCGGCATTGGTTTTCAGTATGTCCAACGACGTCTACTTCCAGGTCGGCTTCCTTACCATCATCGGTCTGGCGGCGAAGAACGCCATCCTGATTGTCGAATTCGCCAAGGAGCTGCATGAAACGCAGGGCTATACGGTGGTCAAGGCTTCGCTCGAGGCCTGCCGCCTGCGCCTCAGGCCCATCATGATGACGGTGCTGACCTTCATCCTCGGCGTCCTGCCGCTGGCCATTTCCACCGGCGCCGGCTCCGGTGCGCAGAACGCCATCGGCATCGGCATCGTCGGCGGCATGTTGACCAACACCTTCCTCGGCATTTTCTACGTGCCGCTGTTCTTTGTGCTGGTCACCTGGTTCTTCAACCGCGCCAGCCGCAGCATGACGGCGGTCTCCGACAGGCTGAAAAAGATCAGCCACCGCATGGAGGCGAAGAAATAACCGTTGTTGTTCCGCCAAACGACCGAGGCCGTTCCGGATAGGAACGGCCTCGTTTTTTTGTCTTAGTGTGGTTTGGACTACCCTTCGTCCTCGTCCACGTCGTCATCTGTCTGCAGCATCAGCGCTTTTTCCACCAGGGTAAGGAAGCGCGGATCGTGGCGGACATTGGCGAGGTCCTTGTCGAATTGCATGTGCGAGTGGTCGGCGTAGCCGAGGTCGATCGCCTTGTCGAGACTTTCTATGGCCGCGTCCTTGTTCTTGTTGAGGGCATGGCTGCAGGCGAGGTTGTAGAGGACTGTCGCATCCTTGGGGTTGAGGGAGGTGAGCAGTTCGTCGACTTTCAGGCCGTCCGCGTAAAAACCGAGTTCCGTAAGGCAGGTGGCCACCGAGGTCAGGGCCTCTATCTGGTGCGGACGCTTTTCGAGGATCTTGCCGCAGAAGCCAAGGCAAAACTCCATGTAATCCCTGTCTCCCGGAGACAGCGAGCGCAAACGTTCCACATCCTGGACGCCTGTGGGCGGCAGCAGATACGGCAAGAGCATGGTTCCTGGTTCTAATTTTCTTCAACCAAATCGTCGTCGTCCAGCCGGGACGGCAACTGGGCGGGGCCGGTCAGGGCC
Organism: Planctomycetota bacterium; assembly: GCA_036745875.1. Classification (GTDB taxonomy): domain Bacteria; phylum Planctomycetota; class SZUA-567; order SZUA-567; family SZUA-567; genus DAIOFH01. Next base: position 10,703 of record DAIOFH010000093.1, read on the forward strand.
AGCATCTCCGAATCGGATGCGGAGCCGTGGACATATGAGCCGTTTTCGCCGAAGAGATCGAGCGTTTCCAGGAACAGTGCGGAATCCTTCGGGTTGCGGATGTTGAAATCGGAGGTCGCCTTGACGCCGCCTTCCGGCACGATGTCGATCTTGGCGTTGATGCGCCTGAGGATGTTGAAAGGCAGCCTGTCGCATTCGCCATAGGTGAATTCGATGACGGTCCTGTACATGCCGCCGCGGCGATCGGTTACCGTGATGTTGCTCATATGCGTAATCCCCCTGGAGATTCTCCATCAAAAGTACGGAAAAATACGGATGACGTTTTTTATTATAAATAAAATCAGGTCGCTGCCAAGCCTTAAGTTCTATAGGCGAGGACATGCAGAAAAATCCCGGCCACATCCGTATCCTGCAGTTCCGGGCATTTGCGGATCGCTTCCGCGTCGGCTTTCGGCTCGCCGAACCGCTTGAGCCGGAAGCCGACGGAATCCAGCAACTCGACCCACATGGTCAATGTCAGGTGGATATACGGCACCTGAAAGGGCTTGACGGTCTTTTTTTCGTCATCGGTCGTCTGCGAAAAATACCACTGTTCGTGGTGCCTGCCGGCAACGTAATAGTCGGCGATTTCGATGGCATAGGCCTTGCCGTCCGGGTGTCGCAGCACTTTCCGGTGGGGCGGGGCAAAACAGGGGTGCAGTATGGAAAACTGGAAAAAACCTCCCGGCCGCACGACCCGGCGGACTTCCCGGAGGACCTTTCCCGGGTCCATGACGTCCATCATGGACATGAATGCCGTGGCGAAATCGAATGTGCCGTCCCGGAACGGCAATTCGCGCGCGTCGGCGACCCGGTATTCGACGCCGAGGGGACTTTCCTTTTCCGTTTCGCGGGCATATTCGATAAACCCTTCCGCAATGTCGATGGCGGACATCTTGGCCCCCAATTCCGCCACCTTCCGGGTGTTCGTCCCCTCGCCGCAGCCGACGTCCAGCCCGGAAAGACCGGAGACCTCGGGAAGCATTTTCAGGAAGGCGGGGGTATTAATGTAATCCCGGTAGATGTCGTATCCGGCCCGGGCCTGTCGGGCCCAAGTGTCGGCATTGGCTCCCCATGCTGTTTTGGGTCATGAATATCCATATTAATGTCATTTTTTAATCAGCTGCATTTTGAATCAAACTGTTTGTTTTTTCGTCAAAGTGAACATTAGTGTCGCCCGTCGGGTGATTTTGCTTGACGATCGGGAGCTTGTTAATTAAGATGTTTTTCCGTACTTGGTGCACTCTATAGGAAGTATATGCTATTTGCCGGTGAAAAACAACCGGCGACAGCCATTGTCATTCTCTCATAACTGCAGGCTATTTTAGAGGTTGCCTTAACTTATATGCGAAAATATCAAAATTATAAACGCGACGAACAGCAAGCGGTAAAAAAAATCAAGGGCCTATCTGCACTGACAACACGCGGATAGGCTCTTAGTGTCTATTGTTTTTGCAAGGGCGTTTGGAGAGAAGACCGGGCGCTCGTTTTTGTTTCGGTACGCCGTTTGACGGGTGTGGGCCCGCTAGAAACCGGCAACATGAGAAAGGAATCACTATGGCACGCGAGAAAGTACCGTTCGACGGCAACCAGGCCGCCGCGGAAGTTGCGCATGCGGTAAACGAAGTATGCGCAATCTACCCCATCACCCCGTCGTCAAACCTCGGCGAAATCTGTGACTACAAGTCGGCCGCCGGCGAAAGGAACATCTGGGGCACGATCCCCCTCGTATCCGAACTCCAGTCAGAAGGCGGCGCCTCCGGCGCGGTCCACGGCGCGCTCTCGACGGGCGCCCTGACCTCCACCTTCACCGCGTCCCAGGGCCTGTTGCTGATGATCCCGAACATGTTCAAGATCGCCGGCGAACTGACCCCCACCACCTTCTACGTCACCGCCCGTACCGTCGCCGCCCATGCCCTTTCCATCTTCGGCGACCACTCCGACGTCATGGCCTGCCGTTCCACCGGCTGGGCGATGATGGGCGGCGTCAACGTCCAGGAAGCCCACGACCTTGCCCTGATCTGCCAGGCCGCCTCCCTGGAAAGCCGCATCCCCTTCGTCAGCTTCTACGACGGCTTCCGCACCTCGCATGAAATCCAGAAGATCGAGCTCCTCTCCAAGGAGGACATGCGCCATATGATCGACGACAAGCTGGTCCGCGAGCACCGCATGCGCGCCCTGTCCCCCGACCGTCCGACCATCAAGGGCACCGCCCAGAACCCGGACGTCTTCTTCCAGTGCCGCGAAGCCTGCAACCCCTGGTACGACAAGTGCGCCGACATCGTCGAAAAGCAGATGGACAAATTCGCGAAAATGACCGGCCGCCAGTACCACCTCTTCGACTACTACGGCGCACCGGATGCGGACCGCGTCATGATCATCATGGGATCCGCCGCCGACGCCGCCCAGGAAATGGTCGACTGGCTCAACGCCAAGGGCGAAAAGGTCGGCGTCATCACCGTCCACCTCTACCGTCCCTTCTCCGTCAAGCACTTCCTCGCCGCGATTCCGAAGTCTGTCCGCAAGTTCGCCGTCCTCGACCGCACCAAGGAACCGGGCGCCCTCGGCGAACCCATGTACGAAGACGTCCGCACCGCCTTCGGCGAAGCCATGCAGGCCGACAAGTCCCTCTTCGAAGGCCACTGGCCCAACGTCATCGGCGGCCGTTACGGCCTGTCCTGCAAGGAGTTCACCCCCGCGATGGCGAAGGCCGTCTTTGACGAACTCAAGAAGGACGCCCCGAAGAACCACTTCACCGTCGGCATCGACGACGACGTCACCCACACCTCCCTCGATTTCGACCGCAATCTCGACATCGAAGCGGACGACGTCAAGCGCTGCCTGTTCTACGGCCTTGGTTCGGACGGCACCGTCGGCGCGAACAAGAACTCCATCAAGATCATCGCCGACTACACCGACAACTACGCCCAGGGCTATTTCGTCTACGACTCCAAGAAGGCCGGCGCCATCACCACCTCGCACCTCAGGTTCGGCCCCAGGCCCATCAAGTCCACCTACCTTGTCCACTCCGCCAACTTCATCGGCTGCCACCAGTGGTCGTTCCTTGAAAAGTACGACATGCTCAAGGACTTGAAGGAAGGCGGCGTCTTCCTCCTCAACTCCATCTACAACAAGGACGAAGTCTGGGACCAGCTGCCGAAGGAAGTCCAGCAGCAGATCATCGACAAGAAGGTCAAGTTCTACGTCATCGACGCCTACGAAGTCGCGGAAAAGACCGGCATGGGCGTCATGATCAACACGATCATGCAGACCTGCTTCTTCAATATCGCCAACGTCATCCCGGCCGAAGAAGCGATCTCCTACATCAAGGACGCGATCAAGAAGACCTACTCGAAGAAGGGCGACGCCATCGTCAAGAAGAACAACGACGCCGTCGACCAGGCCCTGGCGCACCTTTACCAGGTCGATTACTCCGGCAAGTCGGCGACCGGCAAGTCCAAGCCCCCGATCGTCTCCCCGGAAGCCCCCAAGTTCGTCATCGACACCCTCTCCGAGATCATGGTCAACGAAGGCGACAAGCTGCCCGTCTCCAAGCTCCCCGTCGACGGCACCTTCCCCACCGGCACCACGCAGTGGGAAAAGAGGAACATCGCCCTGCAGATCCCGGTTTGGGAATCCGACCTCTGCATCCAGTGCGGCAAGTGTTCGGCCGTCTGCCCCCACGCCGTCATCAGGATGAAGATCTACGACGAAAAGGATCTGGCCGGCGCTCCCAAGACCTTCAAGTCCTGCCCCGCCAAGGGCAAGTCCGTCGAAGGCAAGAAGTTCACCCTCCAGGTCTTCCCGGAAGACTGCACCGGCTGCGGCGCCTGCGTCGCCACCTGCCCGGTCAAGGACAAGGCGGACGAAAAGAGGAAAGCCATCAACATGCACCCGCAGCCCCCGCTCAGAGAGCAGGAGCGCGAAAACACCAAGTTCTTCCTGGAAAAGCTGCCGGACACCCCGGACGGGCTCTTCCCGATCAACTCGGTCAAGGGTTCGCAGCTGCGCCGTCCGCTGTTCGAGTTCTCGGGCGCGTGCGCGGGCTGCGGCGAAACGCCGTACCTCAAGCTCGCCACCCAGCTCTTCGGCGACCGCATGCTCTGCGCCAACGCCACCGGCTGTTCCTCCATCTACGGCGGCAACCTGCCGACCACCCCGTACTGCCAGAACAAGGACGGCCGCGGCCCCTCCTGGTCCAACAGCCTCTTTGAAGACAATGCGGAATTCGGCTTCGGCATGCGCCTCGCCGCCGACAAGTTCCAGGAACTCGGCCGTGAAATGCTCAAGCTCATGGCCAAGGACGGCTGCCTCAAGGACAAAGCGGACCTCGTCACCGCCACCGTCGAAGCGGTCCAGGTCACCCAGGAGGACGTCGACAAGCAGCGTGAACGCGTCGTCGAACTGAAGAAGGCCCTCGAAGCCTGCGGCTCCGAAGAAGCCAAGAACCTCCTCGCCATCATCGACTACCAGGTCAAGAAGTCGGTGTGGATCATCGGCGGCGACGGCTGGGCCTATGACATCGGTTACGGCGGGCTGGACCACGTCCTCGCCTCCGGCAAGAACGTCAACGTCCTCGTCCTCGACACCGAAGTCTACTCCAACACCGGCGGCCAGGCCTCCAAGTCCACCCCGATGGGCGCGGTCGCCCGCTTCGCCGAAGGCGGCAAGCCCACCGGCAAGAAGGACATGGCCATGATCGCCATGACCTACGGCAACATCTACGTCGCCAAGGTCGCCATGGGCGCGAACGACGCGCAGACGGTCAAGGCCTTCCTTGACGCGGAAAGCTACGACGGCCCGTCCATCATCATCGCCTACTCCCACTGCATCGCCCACGGCATCAGGGGCATGGCTGACGGCCTCGGCCTCGGTTTTGCAGAACAGAAGAAGGCGGTCGAGTCCGGCCACTTCCCGCTGTTCCGCTTCGACCCCAGGCTCATCCGCGAAGGCAAGAACCCGCTCACCCTGGACTCCAAGGCTCCGACGATGTCCCTCAAGGACTTCGCGCTTGGCGAAACGCGCTTCCAGGCGCTGCAGAAGAAGGACCCGGCGACGGCCGAAAAGCTCCTCACCGAAGCTGCGTGGGAAGAGGCTCTGCGCTGGAAGATCTACGAACAGATGTCCCAGATGAAGTTCGATTCGTAAACTATAGTAATGACGGTAATAATGTAGTTCACAGGGCCGCTTCCGGAAAGGGAAGCGGCCCTTTTTTGGGTCTGCATTTCCGACGCATTTGTCCAAGGCACGCGGCTTTTTTTTTGGAATCATGGTTATGTCTGTCCCGTAGCTTAGGCAAGGCGACCTGGATCCCGGCGGGGTACGATCGAACCGG
>DAIOFH010000094.1:0-15453 GCA_036745875.1 Planctomycetota bacterium
GGATTGTTTTCCTTTAAATCATCAATTTCTGGTCTTGACGCGGGGCGCACTTCAACAGCGGCTTTCGATACGCCCATGGTCGCCATCCACCGTCTCATGCCGGTCGTGTTCAAGCAATGCAAAATCATCACGCTTGGCAGAGACGAAGTAAGCCTCCACAGACTCGGCCAGCTTGCCTTGATTGCCCTTGAGGGACAAGACATAATTGCCGCCCTGCGATGTAATTTGCTTTGCTATCGACTTCTGGCAGCCCATGGCGTCAATCGACACAATGCTGTCGGTAAGCTCCAGAAGCTTGAGAATCTTCGGCAACGCCGTTATCTCGTTCGATTTGTCGTCTACTCTGCGCTGGGCAAGCACCAGTCCGTTCTCATGGGCATAAGCGCTGACCATGTGAATGGCCTCTTTGCCGGAAGATGATTCGCCAGAACGACGAAGCTTCTTGCCGTCCAAGGCGATATGGCCAACCGAGGCACCGGATAGCATTCCTTTCACCCATACCGCAAAGCAAGAGCGTAGCTGCTCGGAATCCAATGCAGCAAACACGCGAGCAAATGTATCGTGCGAAGGTATCCCGTGCGGCAATTCAAGAAATTCGCGAAGCCAGGCTTCCTTGAATTTGCCGAAACGCTCCATCTCCGTCCAGTGCTCCGCACCGCATAATATGGCGCAGATGGCGATAACCAAAATATCAATGAGCAAATGCTCCTTGGTCCGCTCTACCCTTGGGTCGTCTACCGCCAGCAAACACTGAACCAAACTCTTCTTGCATGCTTCCGATGAATGCTTGGACATGGGCCCTCCTTCGAAAGAAGTTGATACCCATGACGTTACATTTATGAGGACGCAATCAAAGGAATTTTATACAAAATTATTTAGATGCGTTTCCCCTGGGCCCGAGACAAGGCCAACCGCAAAAAACTTGAAAAGCTTGGATGGCGGGTTATCATTGTATGGGAATGTGAACTAAAGAACAACGACGCACTTTTAGAGCGTCTTGTCCGTGAGATAACCGACCCCTCTGAAAGTTGATTATGACTGTTGCATTGAAGACTCCAACCATATCCGCGCAGTTTGCCGTAATCGATAAAGCTGCGCGACCATTGTTTCTGGAGTTTTTCGCAGGCAGCGGTTTGGTCAGCCATGCGTTATCGCCATATTTTGACCTCGCCTGGGCCAATGATATCGCTCCGGATAAAGCATCCGTTTTTATAGCAAACCACCAAGATAGTCTGTTTCAATTAGGTTCAATAACCGACGTCAATGGCGCCGAATTGCCGCAAGCGTTTTTGTCTTGGGGCAGTTTTCCCTGCCAGGATTTATCAGTGGCGGGGAAAGCGGAAGGCATTCGCGGCGAGCGGAGCGGTATGGTCTGGGAATGGTTGCGCGTAATGGATGAAATGCCGTCACGGCCATCGGTCGTGGTCGCTGAAAATGTGGTTGGCCTTCTTTCATCAGCCTCCGGCGCAAATTATCGTGAACTCCACAATGATTTGATCAAGCGCGGCTACCAGGTCGGAGCGATGGTTCTTGACGCAGAACGTTGGGTACCGCAGTCACGGCCGAGGGTATTTGTAATCGGAGTAGCGGAAGATATCGCTGTTCCGCCTGGACTCCTCGACGCCGGTCCAAATTGGGCGCATACCTCGGCGGTGGTCAAGGCCGCAGTTAATCTGGAAAATTGGCTTTGGTGGAAATTGCCTGAACCGCCAAGACGTCAAAAAACATTGTTCGACATCATTGAATGGGATGCTCCGTGCTTTGACGAGGATAAATCACAAAGGACTCTGGAACTTATTCCTGAACCACATATGAAGCGCCTGGAAGAAAGCGGATTAAAAGTCGCGCCTGGATATAAGCGGATACGTAATAAAAAACAGGTCTTGGAATTGCGGTTCGACAATGTGGCGGGCTGCCTTCGCACCCCGACCGGAGGAAGCAGCCGACAGTTCCTTGTACTGAAAAAGGGCAAGAAATGGGTTTGCCGTCTTCTGACCGTGCGTGAGACAGCTCGGTTGATGGGCGCACCTGATGGCTACCGCCTGCCGGGAGCCTACAATGACGGTTACAGAGCAATGGGCGATGCGGTTGCCGCGCCGGTTGCAGGGTATTTGGCTGAACATCTCCTTGCAAAATTGGCGATCAATCATGTCGGAGCTTGAAACTATTCTTACAGAATTCCGTGATGAACAACGATTCAGAGGCAGAGGAAAACTTGCCGTTGCTTTGCACGTCACACGCTTCGCCAAAACAAACGGACTTCCCCTCAATCCCGAGTCATTAGTAACAGAGCAAACAGGACAGGTCGCGGGTTTAAGCAAGCCCGCCGTTCAGGCGGTATTGAAGGATTACGGCATTACTCGCGTTCTCGCCGAAGAGGGTGGCCGGACGAGTCGCGGTAGTCTTGGAAATATGCGCAATTACGTTTCCTTCCTAAACTTTCTTGAACAAAAAGGCGTGGCCAACCTTCAAGCTATTGAAACTTGGTGGGTTGACAGAGTGCGGGAATTCTTCAACTCAAAGCCGTTCACTCTACGATACGACCCCAACAAGTCTTTGAGCTCGATGGTGACGGACTTGCTCGACCAGGCATTGAAACGCCAAAAGGAAAACCCCGGAACCACAATCGTCGGCACCGTATTGCAACACCTCGTTGGCGCTAAGCTCGATCTGATACTACCGGATGACAAACATCCAGCGCACGATTGCGCTTCCACCGCCGACGCTTCGGCGGGGAAAGCCGGTGACTTTGTCATCGACGACATGGCGATTCACGTGACCACATCGCCCGGGGAAGCGCTGATTCGCAAATGCGCCGACAACATCAACTCCGGTCTCCGGCCGCTTATCGTCACCATCAAGGAAAACCAAGCAGTCGCCGAGTCGTTGGCCAAATTCCAGAACATTGGCGATAGGGTTGAAATACTCGCCGCAGAGCAATTTATCGCCGCCAACATTCTCGAATGGGGACACTTTGCTTCCAGCAACCAACGCATAGAAATCGACAGATTGATGGCGCGGTACAATGAGATCATCGAAATAGCCGAGACTGATCAAAGTCTGAAAATCGACGGTTTGCGATAGTTGCCACTGAACAAAACCATTTCGCTTGTTCTTCCAATTACTACACCCGATACACGGCAAACACCTCTGTGCAACGCATCTGAAAATGGTCAGTGCAATGGACAGTGACAGCATGGATTTTGAGAGAAGAGCATGGACTTACAGCGACGATAGAGGTTGATGGAAAATCATCAATTCATCGAGAGACGCACAAAAGAAAAACCCCGCAACCTCTGCTGCGGCAGTATGTTGCGGGGTTTAAATATTGGCATCCCCTAGGGGACTCGAACCCCTGTTCTCAGACTGAGAATCTGATGTGCTGACCGCTGCACTAAGGGGACAGTTATCGCGGAAAATCAGCTGCGTGCTTTTTTATTGGATAACCATCGTCCCGCTACGGAATTATCCGCACCGGGACGATTATCATACCTTTTTGGCAAAAACTGTCAACAGATTTTCGCCCGTTTCCGTTATTAGCTGCTGCTCAATGAGGACAGGAGACCGCTCAATTGGCTGCTCTGGTTTTGCAATTTCGACATCGCGACTTCCATGGCCGTGAACTGGCGCCACAACGACGCTTCCTTCGCTTCGAGCCGTTCCGCCTGGCGCGACATTTGGTCGTTGAGATCTGTGATGGTTGATTCAATGTCTTCATTGCGCTCGGCAAGCCAGCCGGTCGTTACGTCGCCGAGTGAGGATGTCAGCTTGTTCAACTTGCCGGCGAGACCGGTGTCTTCCAGTACCTGGACATCGAGCAGACGGAACTTGCCGTCAGAGGCGTTTGTCTTGCTGGCGGTGATCCTGAGTGCCTGAATCTCGCGGGGCGGCACAAAGGTCAGACCGACGTTGGAGGAAGAGGTGTTGCCTTCGATCTTACGGAACTCCTCCCATTTGCCCGTGGTCGGATCGAGGTACTCGATGATGAAGTCGCTGAGCGCCGTGTCCGCGTCCCCGTGGTAAATATCAATACGCGAGGCATCGATATTTCCCTGGAAGAAGATCGTGTACTCGTTTTCGCCTTGGGCGATGGTGTTATTGGCGACAAAACCGTTGCCGTTGTCGTAGGAGGTGCCGTAATCGTTATTGATAGCGCCGTGCGGATCGTTCCTGACCTGCTCAATGGGGTTGCCGTCTTTATCATAGACGGTCTTGAAGCTGAAGGTGGCCTGCGCCGCGACTCGCTGGGAAAGTTTGCTGTTCGAGGCGTTACGCTGCGAAGCAAGAGTGTTGTACAGGTTATCCCAGTTGGACGCCACCATCTCGTTCAGGACTTCTTCGTCGAAGGTCATCGTCGAGTACCAGCCGGAGCCGGTGACGCCGGTGGCCTGGTTGGTTTGGTTGACGTCGAAGCTTATGCCAAGGTCCATCCAGGTCCAGGCCGTTTTTTCACTCTTCTCGCCATAGCCGTAACCGTCCGGGTTGTACACCAGGTAGAACATGTCGTCGATGGATTCCATCATGGAGCGGACGGAGGTATCGCCGAAAAGGACGCCCTTTTCGTAGGATTCCGGATCGATGCCGTCAAGGTAGGCGATAAAGTCGTTCAGGTCGTTGTAGGTCTGGACCATGTTCTTGATTTCATCGGCAACCTTCGTCTTGTCGGTATCCACCGTGATGGTCGTGTACTTCTCGGACGCTTCCTTGATCTCAAGGGTGAGGCCTGGGATGGCCTTGCTGTTGGTGTTGGTGGCTGAAGACAGCATCATCGGGGAGGTGCCCGAAGACGGATCGCCGGACAACACCTTGGCGTCCTTGGCGCGGGAAGTCTGGGTAAGGCCGAGGAAAGCGAGGTCGCAATCCAGGACGAAATCGTTGACCGCGCCGGTGCTGGTGGACATGATCTTGAGGCGCTTGGAGTTCGGCCCGCTGCCGTCGTCGATGATGGCGGTCTTGTAACCCAGTTCCGACATGCGGTTCATCAAGGATTCAAGGGTATCGGAGCCGGTGATGGTTATGGTCTTTTTCACCGAGCCGCTGAGACTGGAGGAGCGTTGGCCATAGGGAAGACCCTGGACAAAGCCTTCGCCGGTCTTGTCGATGCCGAGGAGCGATGCGAGATTGCCGCTGCCTTCTTCGGCAACCTTGATATTGGTGACGCGTTTATCATCCGCCGGCACGTTGTCCGGTTCCCAATATTCGTAAAGATCAAGGCCATCACCCGTTGCATTGACCTGGGCCCTTACGCCGAACCCTTGATACATGTTGATGGCGTCAACGACGTCGCCGACGGACAGGCAGTTCGAGACGTCGATCTGCATGGTGCTGCCGAGGGTATTGGTAATGTTGAGGGACGTGAGTTCGAGGGTCTTGGCGCCGGCAAGATCCTTGAGGGTCGTGGACCTGTCGATAAAGCGCCTTCCTATGGAAAGACCGTCGGTGACGCTATAGGAACTATAGGTCTTGTCAGTGCCGTCGGCATTGAGAAGGCCAAGGTCGGAAGCGAGATGATCATACGTTTCAGCATTTTTGACCACGACATTTTTATTGCCGCTGTTGTCCAGGGCCAAACCGGTACCGGCGGTATTGAGCGTAAATTTGACGTCAGTGACGCCGGCTTCAAGCAGTTGCTTGTTGAAATACTCCATCATCTCGCGCATGCTGCTTTCTTGGGTTAATTCGTAGCCATCGTCAAATCGGGGAGTTGAAATATCGTCCAGCCCTTTTGTCCGTATTTCTACCGTGTTGCCGCCAATCTGCATGGTGAAGTTGCCGAGGCCACTAATGGGTTTTTCGTGTACAGTGGCGGGAAGGAGGAAGGACAGCTGGGAATCGGTAAAGTTGGTGTCTTTCGCTTTGCTGACAACGGGGGTGTTGCCGAGGCCCCAGGTGCCGTTCATGACGAGTTCGCCGCCAAGCTGGATCGTTTCGCCAGCTTCGTTGCCATAGGCATTCTTGATGAACAAACCGGCCTGGTTTGTCCCGATGACGAAATTGGCATCAACTCCGAGAGCCGAGTCATTATCAATTTTATCCTTGATCAGGGAGTTGACGACGTCAAGATATTGCTCCAGCGTGGCTTCATGAGGATCTTGACTCTCCCAGCCGGTATCATCGAAGGGAGGAGTGCCGGTGGGGGGGGTGCCGCCGTTGTTCGCGATTTCGGCCATATACTTCTTAAGTCTTGTTTCAATCTCCAGTTTGGTCAGAGAAAGGGTGACCGGGCTGTTGGATGAGTCTTTGCCGGGGGTAAAGGTAAGGGTAAGGGTGTCGCTATCCTCGCCCTTGAGGGAGAGACCCTTGCCGTGGTTCATATCGCTTAACTTAAGAGTAGTGGCATTGGTGCCGTCAATCTCGTGGTATTCGAGATAACCCGTGTTCATCGGGTTGAGGTCCATCATGACCTCATCTTCGAGGTCGGGCATTGGCGTTCCGGGAGGAGTGTAGTCCCTGTTCAGACCCAAGGCGTCGGCAAGGCCGCCGGTAACTTCAAATGAACTTCCAAAATCCACGTTCGACCAGACAAGGCCGGAAAACTGCTTGCCATCCTGGCGGAAATAGAGGTACGGCACAGTTGCGCCCGGTTCGGCGGCATGACCGCTGCCACCATTGTGGACTTGATCCGCAAGATCGTCGTCAAGATCAGTCATCAGGTTTTCAATAGTCTGTTCGTCCGCGTCGCGAGCTAAAAATGCAGTAATCCCATCCTGGAGATCGTACGCCTTGCCGTTGACATTAACAACGAAGTTACCGGTGCTCCCACTCAAATAGTTGGCAAGACCGCCGGCTTCCTTTATGGTTTGGGTGGCGCCAACAGCCTGGAGATCCTCGACCTTGGCGTTCGGTTCGAAACCTTCCATATCCTTGGCTCGTAAATCTTTACTGCCCAGAAGTTCTTTGAGTTCATTTGGAAGATCGCTCGCCGAACCGCCGAGCTCGCCATAAATACGGCTCAGACCGAGCTGATCGGCAGTTGAGCCCCCTACCTCGAATGTGTAGGCGGAAGAAACGCCCTTCCAATATAAGCCATTCTCGCCAATTTCAACGGTAACACCTTCGAATGCTTTTGCATTGAGGTTTTTGGCCGCGTCCGCGATCGAAGCATTGATTGCGTCAACCAGCTCCTCGACTGTTCCATCTCTCTTTATAATATCCTGGATGTCGGCATTATTGAGCAGATTGAAGCTATCGCCCAACCTGCCGTTGCGACCGTCATAGCCGTTGCCTTCGTTGATGGTAATCCACAGGCCGTTCCCAATGGTGAGGCCGTTGCCGCCATTGAGGCTGGAAATATTGGTATCTTTGTTGAATTTAACCGATACTTTGTTATCCTGCGCCGAACCTATGCCCTTGCCGGTGGCGCCGGAAAGGTTGGATAGGAGAGGCGAATCGACGTCGCCAAGAAGACGGTTGGCAGTGTTTACCCCGCTGGCGTCGCCCATATAGGTCCCGGCGAGGCCAAGCTGCTCCGCGATCTGGGGATTCGCCGCCAGCTGACCTTTTTCCGAATCGGGGAACTGCCAGGTATTGAAGACCGACAATGTATCGCCAGCCTCTAGACCGGTGAACTCAAAACCGTTTCTCGCCGCGTTCAAGCCCAAGGTGACTTTTTCGAATCCCACGTACTCGGATAAGGTTTTATTGACGGCATCCATGACATCGCCCACGGTCTTTGCCCTGGAGAGGTCGACATCAATGCCGGTCATTTTCGAGTCCGTTTCGGCCAGATATATTCTCAGCTTGCTTTGCTCGTTCCCCATTTCGACGCCAAGGCCGTCGTTAAGGAGGGAAAGGTCACTGTCACGGCCAAGGTAATAAACATTACGGCCGGAAAGGGTTTGAACACCTGAGCCGCTAACCGCGTCCACGTTCAAACCGAGGTCCTTGGCGGTGGTGCCAAGACCCACATCCTGCACCTTGAGGAACCCGGTACCGCCGGTATCGTCATTCAACTGAATGAAGCTTTCGCCGTCCTTGCGGCCGATGGACGCCTTGACCTGGAAGCCGGAGCCGTTGTTTATCGCATTGACGACGTCGCTCACTGTCTCGCAGCCGGAAAGGTCGACGGTGCCGCTGCCGCCCCGGGCATCTGTAATGCGGATGGAGCCGCGGAACACGCCTTTGCCGCCGTTGAGGCTTTCCAGCTTGGCAGAATCGTCGACTCGGGACTTGGCGCTGGTGGTGGAGATGGTGCCGAGCGTTTCGTATTTGCCGTTTGCGTCCGCCTTGCCGAAGCTTTCCTTGGTGTCTGAGAAGCCTTTACTGGTGTATTCGGCCTGGCTGGCGGTCTGGGTGACGCGGAAAGAATAGGTGCCGTTGACGGCGTATTGGCTGGCTGTCGCCTTGAGGGAGGTTTCATTGGAGGAAGTGGCGAGTTTGGAATTCCACAGCTTCTGGCTGGACAGGTTGGTAATCGAGCTTTTGAATTTCAAAAGCATCGAGTTGACAGCCTGGTAGGCCTGGAGCCGGAGCTGCTCCGTTTGCTTCTTCACCTCCAGTTTGTCGTAGGACTGTTTTTCGATCGCCATCAACTGGGTGACGATCCCCTGGGTGTCCATCCCCGAGGCGAGACCAGTAAGCTGCTGTTTGGGGCCTTGGGTCGATTGCCAACCAGTGGAACCTGTGCCGGAAGTGGAAGATGTCATGGCGAATCCTTTCACACACTCTATTGTTTTTATTCAAGCCGTTGAAAATTTTGTAAATCAACCTACAGTCTTTATCGAAGCAACCTTGTATAGCAATTATCGGAAGCGGAGCCGAATACTTTACCATTATAGGCAAAAAATAGTGTCAAAAAGTATTGATTTTTTCGATTCTTATTGTCCAAATTCCAATAAATGCATCCGTATCGGCAAAAAATGCCGCCAAATGAACTTTAATCAATCGGATCACCTAATACATTGCAATTTCATTTCCTTTTCCTTCAAAATAAAAATATACGAAAAAATTGATGACGGGCTATGGAATGTCGGACGGCGAAGAGACGAGCGCGCTGATCCGGAAGCATCTGGAAAGCACGCCGGGCGACGAGCGGAAAAATGTCGCCCATACCTTGAGTGAACTGATGCTCGATGAAGCTACCCGCCTTCACGATATGGCCAAAGATCGCATTCCCGGTTGGTCGGCCGGGACATCGTTCGATACAGGAGTGTTTGCCGACGAGACGTCGACCTGGAACATTCTTGACCGAAAAGCGTAGGAACTTCGGCTACTTGCCTTGCAATGCCAAAGCATGCCGCGCGGCGGCTATGAGCCGGTCGCCGGGCGCCTTGATGGTCGAACGGATCAGGGTAAGGCTTTCGGCAGGGTAGGGATGATGCGCCTGGTCGCGGATGGCTTCTTCCACAATTTCAATGGGGAACGAGTTCATCATCGGGATTTTGCCGCCAAGAACGATGAAGTCCGGATCAAGAATATCCGCTTCCACCGCGATAGGATAGGCCATCATGGTAAGGAAGTCGTGGATAATCGGGTGGTTGGCATTTTCGACAAACAACTCTTCCAGGGGGAAATCGGGAAAGATCAAGGAATGCATCTGCTTCAGCCTGACCCCCGCGCCGTATAATTCGATACAGCCGCTCTTGCCGCAACGGCATACATCTTCCCTGCCATGCACCGGCATATGGCCGATGTTTCCGGCAGCTCCGGATTTCCCGTTTAAGAAAGCGCCGCGGCACCAGATGGCACTCTCGTAATAGGTATTAATATAACAGCCTATGGCGACCGTTTCGGCCGGAATGCCGAGAAGGGCCATGTCGTAAGCCAAAAGCGCTTTGGCGCGCCTATCGAGGACAACCGGCTTCCCGAGATTTTTCTCAAGAAAATCCGCGAACGGTTCGTCAGCGAGCCAGTTGGCGCCGGAAAAGTTCATGACTCCACGCTGATCAGGCGTTACATCACAATCCACCATTACCGCGATCAGGTCGATCGCCTCAGGTGCTGTCCGCATCTTTGCAGTCAACAGGGCGAGAAGTTTTTCCATGGGGGACGATTCGCCCGCGACAAAGTTGGCGATATCGATACGCGATAGCGCGGTCACCTCGAAATCCTTCGAGACAAACCCGGCCCGCAGGCCGGATTCGGAAATATCCAGCGCAAATACCTGTCCCATTGATCCACCCTTTTCTTAGTTACTAGTTAACGGTTAATAGTTTATCGCTGCGAGTGAATGCGTTCTACCGCAAGCCTCATAAGAATACGGAGATTCTTCATACCTTTAACTATCACCTATTAACTGTTAACTATTACAGCACATACTGCGAAAGATCTTCGTCCTTGACAATGTCTCCGAGTCTGCCGCGTACGGTATCGGCGGTGATGGAGATCGTTTTCCCCTTGAGTTCGGGAGCGTTGAAGGAAACGTCTTCCAGCAGTTTCTCCATGATGGTGTGAAGGCGGCGAGCCCCGATATCCTGCGCCGTCTGGTTGACGGTCGCGGCAAATTCGGCCATGGCGTCGAGGCTGTCTGGAAGGAACTCGAGTTTGACCCCTTCAGTGGCCATCAGGAGTTCGTACTGCTTGCACAGCGCATTTTTCGGGTGGGTGAGGATGCGCTTGAAATCCTCCTTTGTAAGGGGATTCAGTTCCACCCGGATGGGGAAGCGGCCTTGCAGTTCCGGAATAAGGTCAGAGGGCTTTTTGCCGTGGAACGCTCCAGCGGCGATGAACAGGATATGATCGGTTTTCACCGGCCCGTATTTGGTGACCACGGTCGCGCCTTCGACAATCGGGAGCAAATCCCGCTGGACGCCCTCGCGGGAGACATCCGGTCCTTCGGAACGGTTGGTACCGATGACCTTGTCGATTTCGTCAATAAAGATGATTCCGCCCTGCTCCGCACGTTCTATGCCTTCCCTGGTGACCGCTTCGTCGTCCAGCAGCTTTTCCGACTCTTCCTGTTGGAACAGCGCCAGCGCTTCCGGAATAGTCACCTTGCGCGTTTTACGCCTACCGGGGAGCATTTTCCCCAGCATGTCCTGCATTTCCATCGCCATTTCATCCGAGCCGGCTGCGCCGAAAATGCCTGCTATCGGTGTGGCGGCGTTGGCTTCGATATCGATACGCTTGTCGTCGAATGCGCCCTGGTGCAGCTGGGCGCGGATTTTTTCCCGCGTCCGGGCGTAGCGCTCCTGTGCTTTTTCCTCTTCCTCCGGCGTCGCGGCGCCACCGAGGGGGCGGGGCAGGAGGTGGTCGAGAATACGCTCCTCTGCGGCTTCCCTGGCGCTTTCGGCGACCCGTTGCAACGACTCCGCCTGCACTTGGGCGATGCCCGCCTTGGCGATATCCCTGACCATCGACTCGACGTCCCGGCCATGGTAGCCCACTTCCGTATACTTGCTTGCTTCTACCTTGAGGAACGGAGCGCCGGTCATGTCGGCGAGGCGGCGGGCGATTTCCGTCTTTCCGACGCCGGTGGGGCCGATCATGATGATGTTCTTCGGCGTCACTTCGTTACGCATTTCCGGATCGATCTGCTGCCTGCGCCAGCGATTGCGGATAGCTATGGCGACAGCCTTTTTCGCTTCGTCCTGGCCGATGATATATTCGTCAAGAAGGCTGACGATCTTTGCCGGAGGCAGGTCGTCCATGAACTGTTTTGTTTTTTCCGCTTCTGAAAGCATTATTTTTTCTTCTTTTTCTTGGCGTTGGTTTTTACTTCAACCGCACCTGCTCCGGCTTTGGCGGCAACCGGCTGGCCACTCGCGGCCGCTGTGTCGTCGCCGAGGCCAAGGCGCGGGAATAGGACTTTCCGCATCCAAAGGTTTTCCAAAACTCCGAAAAGCGCCGAGACGGCAAAGTACAAGACAAGCCCGGCAGGCATGGAATAGAAGATGAAGACGAAGAACAGGGGCATGATCTTCATGATGCGCTGCTGCGACGCCTGCTGGGGATCCGATGATTTCGGTTGGAAATGCATCTGGAAATATTGCAGGCCGAGGTAGAGGATCGGCAGAATGCTGATATGCGGCGAATTGAGGAGCGGAATGGTCCAACCGAGGTTGTAGACGCTGTCCGGCTGGGAAAGGTCGTTAATCCAGCCGGGGATGAACGCCGCGTGGCGGATGGGGAAGCCCTGGGAAAACGCGCCGTACAGCGCGAAGAAGATCGGCAGCTGGATAAAGACCGGCAGGCAGCCGCCGACCATGCTGACGTTGTTGTCCTTGTACAGCTTGGAGACTTCCTGCTGCATCTTGACCTTGTCGTTGGCGTATTTCTGCTGCAATGCCTTCATCTGCGGCGCGAGCTTCTGCATCCTGTTCATCGAAACGAACGACTTGCGGTTCAGCGGGTGCATGATGAGACGGACAAGCAGGGTCACGGCGATGATGGCGAGGCCGTAGTTGCCGAGAAGCCGGTCGAGGAAGGTCAACAGTTCCACCAGCCAGCGGCTGATGAAATCAAAGTAGCTTATCGTATAGGAAATGACGCCGGAGAAGCGCGGGTCGGCGCGTTCCATCAGACCATCTACGGCAGGGCCGCCATAGAAGCGGTAGTTGGCCTTAAAGCTGCCGCCGGCCGCGATCATGCCAGGCTCGACGGAAAGGCTGGCGTCCTCGAAAACAGCCGTCTCGCCACTGCCGACATTGACTTTCGGCTGGGCCTTGAGGTTTTCGAGAATGTCCGGTTGTTTGGGCATGAGCGCTGGTTCGGGAACAAAGGCCCGGCGCTGGCCGCCATTGGAATTATTGATGTATTCGCTGCCTGTCGACATAAGCGCCGCAAAGAAGCGGTTCTTCGCGCCGACCCAGGCCAGGCCGGCACGGTTGTCCGGGACAGACATCCTGTTGGCCTTTGACGCCTCGGAGAGGGCCGAACGCTCCACTTCGACGTTCAATGCCGATGCCGCGGGCTGACGGGCGGTAAGGAAATTGATAATGCCGAAATTCGGCGATTCGTCGTCCGGGATCATCCCTGACGGACCTGACACGCGGTACAGGAGCAGCCGCGAATCGGCGGCGAGGTTACGCCATTCGAGGTTCATGTTGATGGTGAATTTGGCGCTGTCCTCCCCGGTCGGGAAAGTGAAGGTTTTGACCAGTTCCCACTCGCCGACGACCGCGCGAAAGACCAGACGGTTATCGCCGCGCTTGACATCGGAACCGGGTAGGGGGGAAATTTTTGCATCCGCGGGGGCCTCGACCAGTTCATAATTAAGTCTGCCCATGCCAAGGGTCTGGAGATCCTGCCTTGACGTGCCGAAGGAGACGGCGTCGACCCTAAGGCTTTCCCTGCCGGTGGCGAGCCGGTCCAGAAGTATGACCTCGTCCCCGGGGTTGTGTTCCTTGGCGGGTAGGCGGTAGTAGCCGAGCAAACGATAGGTATGCAGGCTGCCGCCGACGGAGGAAAACAACGCTTCATAGGCATCGCCGTTCGGCACGGCTTCGCCGCGGACGATGGTGATGGCATATTCGGCCTGCGGGTTGAATTCCGTCGCCGTTTCGGAAATCGTGGCAGCGGCCGAGGTGGTCGGCTGTTGCCCGGCGGCGCTTGCCGACGGGACATATGTTTCGTTCAGCTCCGGTTCCGGCGCAACCGTCGGCGCTTCCGGCGGCGGAGGCATAATATACTGGAGAATCACAAAAAACGTGATCCCGAGAGCCATCATCAAGATGAACCTGCTTTTTGCGTCGTTATTCACTGAGATACCTGTCGTTTCAAAAACAAAATAAACCGCGTTGCCATGGGCGGGAACTGTTCCCGCCGTCATGTTTCCCGTTTGGTGAACTCCTCCTCATATCCTGGAGGAGGATCATAGCCGCCTTTGGCCAAAGGGTGGCAGCGGAGAATGCGCCACGCCCCGAGTGCCATACCGCGCACCAACCCCCTGTTCCGAATGGCATGAATCGCATAATGACTGCAACTGGGGGTATAAATACAGATATTAGGCCAAAGCTTGGAAAGTGTCTTTTGGTAGGCCTTGATCATGACTATCGCGAGCCAGGAAAACGGCCGGCTGAAAAATTTTACGTTTTTGGCAGGCGGCGCGGGCGGCCACGGTCCCGACCAGACGCCGCTTTCTCCACCGCTTTCAGAACCGCACTGACGATTTCCGTCCAACTCGCCTCCAGCAATCCCGGCCTTGCGATAAGGGCCAGGTCGAAACCTTTGGGAAGCTGTTCCTTGTGCAGCCTGAAGGCCGCCCTTAGACGGCGGCGCATACGGTTACGCTTGACAGCCTTACCCAATTTCTTCCCGGCTACCGCCGCCAGGCGCGCATGGTCCAGTGCGTTGGCGACCGCTCTCGCCGCCACCTCACCCTGCGCGCCCTTGCCGCCGACGGAGAACAGCCTGCCTATGTTTTCCTTGCCCCGAAGGCGCTCTGACCTAGGCAGGCCTGGCATGATTACACTTCTTTCGGGTTGACGAACGGCATAAGTTTGCGCAACTTGCGGCCGACGACTTCCAACTGGGAATCATGGTCGTGTTCGCGCATCTTCTTGAGAACAGGGGTGTTCACCATGCATTCGCAAAGCCATTCGCGGGCGAACGAGCCGTTCTGGATTTCCGACAGGATTTCCGCCATCGCCTCGCGGGACGTTTCGTTGACAACCCTCGGGCCGCGGGTTTGGCCGCCATATTCGGCGGTGTCGGAGACGGAGTAGTTCATGTAGCTGAGGCCGCCCTGGTAGAAAAGGTCGACGATAAGCTTGAGCTCGTGCATAACTTCAAAATAGGCGATTTCCGGCTGGTAGCCGGCGTGGACCATTGTTTCAAACGCGGCACGGATCAGTTCGGACGCGCCGCCGCAAAGGACGGTCTGTTCGCCGAAGAGATCCGTTTCCGTCTCTTCCTTGAAGGTCGTTTCAATGACGCCCGCGCGCGCGCCGCCGACGCCAAGCGCATAGGCGAGGCCGATCTGGCGGGCATTCCCGGAGTGGTCGTTGTTGACGGCGATAAGGCAGGCGACGCCGCCGCCTTTTTCAAATTCCGAACGCACCAGGTGGCCGGGGCCTTTGGGGGCGATCATGATGACGTCGACATTTTCCGGCGGAACGATCTGGCCGAAATGAATGTTGAAGCCGTGAGAGAACATGAGGACCTTGTTCTCGGTGAGGTAGGGAAGGATGTCGTTCTTGTACACGGAGGCCTGAATCTGGTCCGGCAGGAGGATCTGGATAACCTGAGCCTGCTGGGCGGCCTCGGCGACGGTGTGGAGCTTGAAGCCATGTTCTTCGGCAAGCTTGGCGTTGGCGGAACCGGGGCGCTGGGCAACGATGACGTTGAACCCGGAATCACGCAGGTTTTGCGCCTGCGCGTGGCCCTGCGAGCCGTAACCGATGATTGCTATGGTCTTGCCTTCGAGAACGCTGCGATCGACGTCCTTCTCGTAATACATTGTTGCCATCTTGACACTCCTCTAGAAAAAATTCCACACGCAAAACGGCTACGGCCTTTCTTAGAAGGCTTTCAGCCGCAAAAAGACAAAATAAGACATCCGACCGGCTAAAGCCG
>DAIOFH010000095.1:0-15399 GCA_036745875.1 Planctomycetota bacterium
TGTTCCGATTTAGGGGATCTATCCATGGATCAGCCAATGATATCCTTTCGCGCCATCTCGAAAAGTTTTCCCGGGCAAAAAGCCCTGGAGGATGTTTCCTTCGATGTCAAGAAAGGTGAGATTCACGCCCTCCTCGGCGAAAACGGCGCAGGCAAGTCCACCTTGCTTAACGTTTTCCACGGCGTTTTCCCGCCGACTTCGGGCGAAATGTTTATTGAAGGTCAAAAGACGGCTTTTGCCGACACCCACGAGGCGCTCATGTCCGGTATCGTCAAGATACACCAGGAAATCAACATGGTGCCGGAGATGACCGTGTGGGAAAACCTCTTTCTCGGCCTGGAAAAACGCAAATTCGGTTTCATCGACAAGCGCTCCATGATCGCCGAAACGCAGAAGCACCTGAACACGCTGAAATGCTCCTTCTCCCCCACCGAAAAAACAGGACGCCTGAGTGTCGGCGAAAAGCAGATGCTGCAGATCGCCAAGGCGCTTCTCATAAATGCCCGGATCATCTCCTTCGACGAACCGACTTCCTCCCTGTCCAGCAAGGAAACGGAGACCCTGTTCGGCATCATCAGGAAGTTGCGGTCTGAAGGCATCACCATCCTGTACATCAGCCACAAGCTTGACGAAATTTTCGCCATGTGCGACAGGGCCACTGTACTCCGCGACGGCAAATACATCAACACCTTCGACATCGCCAGCGTCGACAAGCAGGAACTGATCAAAAACATGGTCGGCCGCGACGTCGCGATGTTCGCCACCCGCCACCGCCCCTCCCGAGCGGACTATTCAGCCCCTGTCCTGGAAATCGAGGGCCTGTCCGGGGAAAGCGGCATGTTCCGCGAGGTCAGCTTCAAGCTGCACAAGGGCGAAATACTCGGCTTCTTCGGCCTTGTCGGCGCCGGACGGACCGAAGTCATGCGCGCCATCTTCGGCGCGGACCGCAGATCGGCGGGAACCATGCGCATGCACGGCAGGAACATGGTCAACAACCACCCGGCGGACGGCGTCAAGGCCGGTATCGCCCTTATCCCCGAAAACCGCAAGGAACAGGGCTTCGCTCCCAACCTCTCCAACGGCGACAATATCGCCCTGGCGTCCCTCGGGAAATACCGCAAGGGCTTTTTCGTGACCAGCGAATCCAAACGCAGGAACGCCCTGCTCAGGGGCACCTCCGTCAGGCTCTACCCGAACGACCCGGCCTTTTTGACCAACAATCTTTCGGGCGGCAATGCACAAAAGGTTATCCTCGCCAAATGGCTGTCGACCGAATCCGACATCATGATTCTCGATGAACCGACCAAGGGCATCGACGTCGCGGCGAAGGCTGAAATCTATTCCTTGATGGAAGACATGGTCGAGGCGGGGAAATCCATCATCATGGTTTCCTCCGAAATGCCGGAACTGATCGGCATGAGCGACCGGGTGATTGTTATGAGGGAAGGGCGTGTAGTCGCCGACTGCGAACGTTGCGACTGCAATGAACATACGTTATTGACCTATGCCGTAGAGGGGGCCGGTGCATGAACATGAAAAAGCTTTTTTCCATCCATGGGCGCGAACTCAGCGCCTTGATCGCCATTATCCTGATGTTTATCGTCTTTTCGCTGATAGACTCGATTTACATCTCCGGCGACAATATCCGTGACATTGTCGAACAAGCCACCATCTACGGCCTGATGGGCATCGGCATGACCGGCATCATCATCTCCGGCGGCATCGACCTGTCGGTCGGTTCCTCCCTTGCGCTCGTGGCCGTCGTCGTGGCTCGCATGGCGGTCAGCGGCATGCACCCGGTCTTCTGCCTCATAATCGGCGTGATTCTCGGCCTGTTCCTCGGCCTCATCAACGGCCTTCTCGTGACCCGGCTGAAGCTCCAGCCGTTTATCGCCACCATGGGCGCGATGTCCATCTATCGCGGCGCAGCCTACCTTTACACCGAAGGCATCCCGGTAATCGGCGTTCCGTCCGCCTACCGCTATTTTGTTGACGGCGAGCTGTTCCCCTACGTCAGGTCGTCCATCATCATCTTCGTCCTTTTCGCGCTTTTCGTGCACATCCTCCTGAAATACACCTGCTTCGGCAACCACGTCTACGCCGTCGGCGGCAATGAGGAAGCGGCAAGGCTCTCGGGCGTCAGGGTCGGTTATGTCAAGACCATGATCTACGCCGTCGGCATGGCCGGCACCGCCCTCGCAGCCATCGTCCAGCTCGGCGCAGGCGACCCGACAACCGGCCAGGGCTATGAACTGAACGCCATCGCGGCGGCCGCCATCGGCGGTACCAGCATGGCGGGCGGGCGCGGCACCATTATGGGCACCGTCCTCGGCGCGATCCTCTTCTCCGGCCTGAAAGTCGGCCTGATCGTGGCCGGTGTCGACATCTTCTGGCAGTATGTGGCGACGGGCCTCGTCATCATCATTTCCGCCTACGTGGAAGTACTGCAAAACCGAATTTCAGCCGCTCCAAGCTCAAGCCGCGCATAGTTTTCCGGCCGTCCCACTCTTTCCCGCACCCCCCGGCGCGATCCGGGGGGTGTTCACTTTTGTGCAGGAAGGGGGGAAATGGTGATAAATTGTGCACATATGTGCATTCAATGAAAATATTCTACAAAATTCTTGCATAGTCCGCTCGGATCGGGTACAGTAATCAGTAGAAGTCTCGTTAAGCATAAGGAGTGGTCAAATGCAGACAAAGCGCTATTTACCCGATGGAATTACCCGTGAGGAGCGGACACGCTTCCTTAACGACCGTATCCGCACCCAGCGCCCCGGCATTTCAGTCGAGCGCGCCCGCCTGGTCACCGAAGCCGACCGGGAGACACAGGGCGAGCCGACCATTGTCAAGCGGGCGAAGGCGCTTCGCCATGTACTTGAAAACATGCGGGTCTACATCCTTGACGAGGAAATCATAGTCGGCCACCATGCGGACCAGCTGCGTTATGCGCCGATGTTTCCCGAAATCTGCGACTTCTCTGAAGAGGAACTGGATCTCTGCCCGAACCGCAAGGTCGACACCCTGCAGATCAGCCCGGAAGACCGGGAATACCTCCTGAACGAAATCTATCCCTACTGGGAAGGAAAGAAGCAGGGCGATCTGGCCAGCCATTACTTCCCGCCGTCATTGAAAAAGGAATTGGCCTGCAAGAACAAGGTTTTCAACCCGGTCAGCCGTACGCGTAGCGGTTACGGCCACTATACGCCGGACTTCCCGACAATTCTGGAAAAAGGCTTTGCCGGCGTGCAAAAGCAGGCAGAAGAAGCCCTCCGCGACTTGTCGGACTTTGACCCGGATTATGGCGACAAGATGCACTTTTACCAAAGCGTCGTCATCATCGCCGAAGGCGTGCGGATTTTCGCCGAACGTCACGCCGCGCTTGCGCGGGAAATGGCTGCGATGGAATCGGATCCGCGCCGGAAGCGGGAACTTGAATGTATCGCCGCCGTCTGCGGACGCGTTCCCTATTATCCCGCGGAGAACTATCACGAGGCGCTGCAATCCTACTGGTTTACCCTGCTTATCGACTATATCGGCCAAAACGGCTCCGCCATTTCGGCAGGGCGCTTTGACCAGTATATCTATCCTTTCTACCGTGCCGATGTGGAACGCGGACGGATCACCCGCGAAGACGCCATGGAACTCCTCGAAGCGCTCCTGGTGCAGCACCTCGACATCATCAAGGCCGGCGCGTACGAAAGCGTCAGGAACAACGGCGGCTTTGCAACCACAATCCATTTGAGCATTTCCGGCGTCGACACGCAGGGGAATGACGCAACCAACGACATCAGCTACATGGTTCTCGAAGCGGACAAGCATGTCTTCAACAGCGAACCGAACATCGGCCTGCGCGTCAGCCGAAATACGCCTGACGACATCGTCGAGAAGCTGCTGGAAAACCTCGCCGATTGCGAAGGCGGCAAATACCCGATCTTCAACGACGACGCGATCATCCCCGCCCTGGAAAAGGACGGCGCGAGCCACGAAGACGCGATGGACTACAGCGTTGTCGGCTGCGTGGAGCCGACGCCAAGCGGCAATACCATGGGTCTGACGAACGCCTGCTTTTTCAATGTCGCCAAGTGCCTGGAACTGGCGCTCAACAACGGCGTGTGCATGTTGACCGGCGACAAGATGGGGCCGGAGACCGGCGACGTCTCGGCCATGGCCTCCTACGACGATGTCTGGAAAGCGTTTTACACCCAGCTCGAATATTTCACGCGGCGCACCACCCTTGCCATGAACCTCATTGTCGCAGCGATTGCCAGGCACGCCCCGCACGTCTATTGCTCGCTCGTCACCCAGGGTTGCCTGGAAAAGGGTCTGGATTCGGCGGCAGGCGGCGCGAAGTACAATTATGTCGGCATCCAGGCGGTGGGCATAGCCGATGCGGCGGACTCCCTGTATGTGCTTAAAAAGATGGTATTCGATGACAAGGTCGTGACCCTGGCGAAGTTCAGGGAAATGCTCCTGACAAATTTCAAGGACGACGAACTGTTCCGCCAGCGCTGCATAAACCATGTCGCGAAGTACGGCAACGATATTGACGAGGTGGATGGTATCGCCCGGCAGGTGGCCGAGACGTATTGCCACGAAATTTGCCGCGGCACCGACATGCGGGGCGGCAAGTACCGTGCCGGATTGTACTGCCTGTCGTCCAATACACCGATCGGCAGGCAGACGGCGGCCTTGCCGTCGGGACGCCTTGCCGGGACCCCTCTCGGCGACGGCGGCGTATCGCCGAAGCACGGCATGGACACGAGCGGTCCCACGGCGGCGGCGAAGTCCGTTGCCAAGCTGGATCATTCACTGGCGACGAACGGCACGAACTATAACCAGAAGTATCTTGCCAGCCTTATGGCGAAGCCGGAAAACCGGAAGCGCCTCGTGCAGATGATACGCACCTATTTCAAGCTTGGCGGTTTTCAGATCCAGTTCAACATCCTGAGCCCGGAAACGCTCAAGAACGCCCAGGCCAACCCCGAGGCCTACCGTTCCCTGGTCGTCAGGGTGGCGGGATACAGCGCCTTCTTCATAGAGCTTGATTCGGAGATTCAGGACGAGATCATTCAGCGGACGGAATTGGCGAGTTTATGAATACCGAAACAAGCGAAAATGCAAACACGAAAGCGCTGGTGTACGACATCCAGCGCTTTTGTCTGCATGACGGCCCGGGCGTGCGGACGACGGTGTTTTTCAAGGGTTGCCCGCTGCGCTGCCCTTGGTGCTCCAATCCGGAATCGATCAGCCCGTCCCCTGAAATATACCACATCAGGTCGAAATGCATCGCCTGCGGTGAATGCGTCAGCGCCTGCAAGGAGGGCTGCCTGGAGTTGGCGGACGGCGAACTGCGGATTGACCGCGGGAAATGCGCCGGCTGTTTTTCCTGCGTGGCGGCCTGTCCGACCAGGGCATTGGTGAAAAAGGGCGAGGAGACGACGGCGGCTGAGCTTCTTCGCAAAGCGCTTGCAGACCGCGACTTTTACGACGAGTCCGGCGGAGGGGTGACCGTATCCGGCGGCGAACCCCTATCGCAGCCGCGTGCCGTCGCCGAATTTTTACGCCTGGTCAAGGCGGAAGGGTTGCATACCGCGATGGAAACATCGGGTTTTGCTTCCCGGGAAGCGCTCCTGGGCGTGCTGCCGTATTGCGACCTTGTCTATATCGACGTCAAACACGCCGATCCATTGCGGCACCGCGAAATCGTCGGCCAGGACAATGGGATTATTCACGACAATCTCCGGTATCTCGCCGGAACGGGAAAGGAAGTCATTGTCCGCCTGCCGCTGATTCCCGGCTACAACATGGACGGGGACAGCATCGACAAACTGATTGCCTTGTTAAAGCCGCTCGCCCTCCCGGTTGAGCCGCTCCTTTTCCATCAGTTCGGTAAAAACAAATACCTCTCCGTCGGCAGGAAATACGACCTCGCCGAAGCAAGGCCGTTGGACGAAAGCGAGATAGAAATCGTTCGGGAGAAGCTGGCCGCGGCCGGGTTGCGTATTATATAGCGCTATTTTCCGATCCGTTTTTCCGATCCGTTCAGGATCAGTTCGGCCGGGATGATGTGTTCACGGCGGGCAAGGATAGGCTGTTCCGAGCGTTCGAGCAGCATCTGCATGGCGATTCGGCCCATGTTCTGTGCGTTACGCTCGACATAACTGTAGTTCAGGTTCACGATATCGAGAAAATCGATATGGTCGAAGCCGATGCAGCAGATATCGTGCTGCAGGCGCAGGCCTGCCTCCAATATCGCCTTGAAAAATCCCCGAGCCACCAAACCGTTGCCAAGGAACAACGCTTCCGGCAGGTCGTTATTGTCGATCATGGCCTTGGTAATGCGGTAGGAATCATCAGTCGACAGGACGAAATCGTGGAGCTTGAGGTGGTCGGCTGAAGGCGTCAGGCCCCGCAACTGCATGGCGGAAACAAAGCCTTCGTAGCGCTTCGCGCCAAGATCGAGCTTGATGTCCGAAATTATGGCGCCGATGCGGCGGTTGCCGCCGTCGATCAATGCTTCCGTCGCCAGGAACGCGCCGTTGTAATTGTCGAAATACACGCCATCCCACTGCGGGTTTACCAGTCGCCTGTCGACCATGACGACAGGGACGCCGAGGCCGTCCAGCAGGCTTTGCAGGTTGCGGCGCTCGATTATGCTGCCATAATCCACCTCGGGGGTGATGAGCAGGCCACGCACCCGCTGTTCCCGGAGGGTCGACAGGGAACGGAATTCCTTGGCCACACTGTTGTCGGTGTTGCAGAGGATCATGGTGAGGTCGCTCGCGTCCACCACTTCGCCGACGCCGGTGAGGATCTTTCCGAAGAAGTCGTTGTCAAGCTGCGGGACGACGACGCCTATGGCGTTGGATTCGCGCCGGGAAAGGCCCCGTGCCATGGCCGAGGGCTTGTAATCGTTTTCCTCGATGACCCGCATGACCTGCTTGCGGGTCTTTGCTCCCACATATCCGGAATTGTTGAGCACCCTCGACACCGTGGACGTGGAGACGCCGGCTTTGCCCGCAATATCACGGATCGTCATGCTTACGCTGCGCTCATCCAGGTTCATCTGTGAAATCCGTTCGGAAAGTAGAGTGGAATAGAAAACCGCATAACAAAGTTATAACGCCCCAGGCATTTTTGCAAACAAGAAACATGCGGTCAGGCCTTGGCCGGCTGCTGCACCTTGGCCCGTTTCCCCGCGAAAAATCCCATGCTGTTCAAGGACTGGAAAAAGACCACTATCAGGAGGATCAGGCCAGTAATCACCTGTTCCCACAGGGGGTTCAGCATTTTTTGCATGTTGAAGATATTCGACAGGAAGCCAAGTATCCATGCCCCGACAAACGTCCCGAGAAGCCTCCCGCGTCCGCCCGTCAGGTAGGTGCCGCCGAGGACCGCCGCTGCGATGGCGTACATTTCATAACTCGTCCCGGCGAGGGGATAGGCGGCCTGCGTCCTCGCGGCCAGGAGGATCCCGGCCAACGCCGCAAGCATGCCGCAGATGATATGCGCGAGAAGCATGGTGTTGAAGACATTGACCCCCATCAGCCGCGCCGCTTCCTCGTTGCTGCCCACCGCATAGATGTTCCTGAACGACGCGATGTTTTTCATGAGGAAGCCGATCACGATGAATATGACCGCAAACACGATCAGATAGGTGTTCAGGTACTCGCCGAGGGAAAAACGCCCGAACGCCTGGAGCGCC
Source organism: Planctomycetota bacterium (assembly GCA_036745875.1). Taxonomy (GTDB): domain Bacteria; phylum Planctomycetota; class SZUA-567; order SZUA-567; family SZUA-567; genus DAIOFH01. Next base: position 7,706 of record DAIOFH010000095.1, read on the forward strand.
GTGTTGACCTGCTTCGGCTTGAAGGTGTCGCCCCTGGTGAGCATCAGCAGTATGCCTTGCACGCCCATCTGGGTCGAGATGGTGGCGACCATGGCGGGTATGCGCATGCGGCAGATAAGTATCGTGTTGATAATGCCGAGGACCACTCCCACGCCGAGGGGCACCAGGAAGGCCAGGGCGGCGGAATACTGGCTGAAATAAAGGGCCAGGTAGCTGCAGAAGGCGAACGAGGTGCTGACGCTGAGGTCAATGGAACCGGAGATGATCACCAGGGTCATGCCGCAGGCCATCAACCCCCGTATCGCCGATTGTCTGCCGACGTTGGCGAAATTATTGAGGGTGAAAAAAGCGTCCATGTTGATGGCAATGCCAATGAGGATGATTATCAGCAACCCGACAAACGCGCTGTTGTCCGCCAGGAGCTTGCCGAAAGAGCCGGAGTTTTTGTTATTCATTATGCACCTGTATTCGTTTAGCGGTCGCTTTGCCCGAATTTTTGGATATACACCGCACCGATGATGATCAGCGTTTTGATTATCAGGGAAAACGCGTAGTAGATGTTGTTCATGTTCACCATCATGTCGATAAGGGTCAGGAGCATGGCCCCGAAGAGGGTGCCCACCAGGTTCGGCCTGCCGCCCACCATCGGCGTCCCGCCGACCACCGTGGCGGCGATGGCGTTTGCCTCGTACATCAGGCCGAGGGTCGCGCCGTTGGCGCTGGAGACCATCACCGACAGGGAGATGCCGGCGAAGGAAGCCAGCGCGCCGCTGATGACATGGGCGACAGTGACGATGACGACTGTGTTGATGCCGGAAATCTTGGCGGCCCTGACGTTGTCGCCGCTGGCTTCGAGATAGACGCCGTAGCGGGTCTTCCTGAGGACGACAAAAATGATTATGAACAGTATGGCCGTCAGGATGAAATGCAGCGGCATGACCCCGCCGAGCCGCCAGTAGGAAAGGCTGGACACGAAGGGATTGCGGTAACTTACGGGCGTGCCGCCGCTGATGACTTTCGCCAGGCCGCGCAGGATATACATCGCCGCCATGGTGGTGATCATCGGCTGGATATTGAATTTCGAGACCAGGATGCCGCAGATATAGCCGGAAAACATCCCTATCAGCAGGGCGACGGCAAGGCCTATGAGCGGATGGTAGCCTTGCTTGGTGATGAGGGAAAACACCACGCCGCCAAGAGCCATCGCCGATCCCACCGAGATGTCGATGGAACTGGCCGCTATCACCAGGGTCAGGCCGAAGGAGATGAAGATGGTGGGCATGGCCTGGATGACCAGGTTCCACGCCGTCGTCATGCTGAAGAAGTTGTTCGTCAAGGCGCAATTTACGACAAACAGCGCGAAGAAAATCACCACGACCCCGTAACGCTGGATCATGTCCCAGTTGACGAGTCTATGCTCGTTCAAAGGAGTCATTGGGCGGCCTCCTTTTTCGTCGCCATGTGGTGGCGGATGGCCTGGGACATGGATTTGCCCTCGGCGATGATTTCCATGATGGTGTCCTCGCCTATCTGGCCGCCCTGGAGCTCGCCGACCACTTCGCCGTCGCGCATGACATAGATGCGGTCGCAATTCCTGACCAGTTCCGCGAGCTCGGAAGAGATAAGAAAGACGCTGATCCCGCGAGCCGCGAATTCGGTGATCAATTTTTCCACTTCCTGCTTCGCCCCGACGTCGATGCCGCGCGTCGGTTCGTCGAGGATGATGAGCCGGGGTTTCGTGGCAAGCCAGCGGGCGAGGATAACTTTTTGCTGGTTGCCGCCCGAGAGGAATTTTATCCGCTGTTCGATGGATGGGGTCTTTATGCGCAGCTTTTCGACATAATCGTTGGCCGTCTCGTCGCGCCGCTTCGGTGAGATGAACAACCCGTTGGACAATTGCTTCATGGATGAAAGGGCGATATTGTCGCGCACCGTCATGTTGGGGACTATGCCCTCGATGCGGCGGTTTTCGGTGCAAAAGGCGAACCCGGCCTTGATGGCTTTTTCCGGAGACGATATGGTCGTCGGCCGGCCGTTGATGAGGATCTCCCCGCCCTCGAGATGCTTGATCCCGAACAATAGTTCCGCCGTTTCCGTCCGGCCGGAGCCGAGGAGCCCCGCCAGGCCGACGATTTCGCCTTCGCGTATCTTCAGGCTGACGTCGGCGACCTTGGGGTGAAAGGAGACGTTTTTCATTTCGACAAGCACCTTGGCGTCGGAGTTTTCCTCATTAGTGCGCCTGCGTTCTTCCGTCACCTCGCGGCCGACCATCTTGGTCACCAGCGAATGCTGGTCCAAGGATGCGGTGGGGAAGGTGCCGACCTTCCTGCCGTCCTTGAGGATGGTGATCGTTCCAGTTATTTCAAACACCTCGTGCAGGCGGTGGGTGATGAAAATGATGGCGATGCCGCGATCGCGCAGCCGCCGCATGATGGAAAAGAGGAGCTGCACCTCGTTCGAGTCGAGGGAGGAGGTCGGTTCGTCCAGCACCACCAGCTTGGAATCGCGGCTGACCGCCCTGGCTATGGAAATCATCTGCTGGGTGGCGGTGCCGTATTTCTCAAGATGGGCGTGGACATCGACGGAGAGATCAAGGTCGCGCAGGATTTCCGTGGCGCCGGCGTAGAGTTTTTTCCAGTCGATGCGGCCGGATTTCAGCTTGGGATAGCGCCCGAGAAAGATGTTTTCGCCGACGCTGAGATAGGGGATCATGTTCAGTTCCTGGTAGACAGGGCTGATGCCGAGTTCCAGCGCCATCTGGGCGCTCGTGACATTGACCTCCCTGCCGTCGAACCGGATTGTCCCGGAATCGGCCTGGTAGATGCCGGTGAGGATCTTGACCAGGGTGGACTTCCCCGCGCCGTTCTCCCCCATGAGCGCCCGGATTTCGCCTGGGCGGATCTGGAGGCTGACATCGTCCAGCGCCACCACTCCGGGAAAGGATTTATGGATATTTTGCATATCCAGGATGAATTCGCTCTGCATCGCGAGGCTCCTCGTTACGATGTATGCGTTTTATCGTCAAAGTCGGGTGGATCATTTGCAGTGGCGGGGTTGAACAGCACCGGACGGTTTTCTGCCCAACCCCGCGCGTTATGAGGTTTGTTGCGTCCCGCTTTTCGGGAAAATTCAGAACCCTTCAACTTCATAGAGTTCGTCGACATTGTCGGGGGTTATGGTGCTTTGGTGGACAAAGTAGGTTTGTTCCAGTTTTTCGCCGGCAAAGTATTTTTCAATAACCGAGAACACCAGGTCGCCGCCTTTGGGGGTACAGGTGATGATGGCGTTGATTTCGCCGTCCTTCACCGAGTCGAGCGCCTCGAACTGGCCGTCGACGGCGCAGATCTTGATGTCCTTGCCCGGCTTGAGGCCGGCCTGCTTGACGCCCATCATGACGCCGAGGGCCATTTCGTCCGCGTGGCAGTATACGTAGTCGAACTTGCCGCCGGTGGACTGGATGACGTTCTGGACGATTTCCTGCGCGGTGGAACGGGCCCAGCGGCCGTTCTGGACGGAGAACAGATCGATGTTCTTGTGGGGCGCGACCGTTTCGGCGAAGCCGGCCGAGCGTTTCTGCGCGTCGGACTGGCCGGGGTTGCCGGTGATTTCGAGGACCTTGACGTTCTTTCCGGCCGCATCGCCTATGAGCCATTCGGCGCAGCCCTGGCCCTGCTGGTACTGGTCGGAACGGATGACGGTGATGAAATCCTCTTTCCATTTGCCGCTCAGGTATTCGGTATCGAGGTCGATGACCGGGATGCCTTTGGCCTTGGCCGCGTCGAAGGCGGGGGCCACCGCGTCCGCGTCGACGGGGACGATGATGAGGATGTCGAGGTTTTGCGCCAGAAGGTCTTCGACATCGGCGAGCTGCTTTTCGATGTCCGCGTTGGCGTTGGTCATGATGAGTTCATGCCCGTATTTCGCCGCTGCCTTCTTCATGTCCTCGACTTCCGCCACGCGCCACGCGCCGTCAAAGGTGGATTCGGAAAATCCGACGCGCAACTGCTTCTTCTCGCCGCCGTGGACCGCAAGCGGCAACAGGAAACACACTGCCAACAGTACGAACAATTTCTTCATCTCACTTCCTCCTATTTTCCACAATTCCTAGGCACAATTGCCTGTTGACCCGTCAAATTTATGAAAATCCGCCTATTTCGCGGCTTTATCGATCTTGTCCCTGAACGCCTTTGCCGCCTCGGAACGGTTTTCCGCATTTATGATGGCGTTGCCGGCGATGACGATCTCCGGGCCGCTGGCGATGATGGGATCGACGTTTCCGAGGTTTATGCCGCCGGAAATCGCGGGTTTGGCGTGCTTGAGGGTGCGCTTCAGGGTCTTGAGGTCGTCCAGGGGGGAGGCTACCGACTGCAATTGGTCGAAAGCGGTGTGGACGCTGATGTAATCCGCGCCCAGCGCGTCGATTTGCTTGGCGCGTTCCTCGACGTTGGGGACTGAAATCAGGTCGACGAATGCGGTGCGCCCGAAGGCGCGGGCAGCCTTGATCACACCCGCCACCGTGTTGTCGTTCGTGACGCCGCAGACGGTGACTATGTCCGCGCCCGCCTCGTAGGAAATCGACGACAAGGGTTCGCCGCCGTCCATGATTTTCATGTCGGCGAGGACCAGCACACCGGGGAATTCCTTTTTCACTTCGCGCACGGCCGCCGCGCCGCAGGCATACATGAGGGGAGACCCTATTTCAGCTATGTCGACATAACTGTGAACGTCTTCGAGAATTTTCAACGCATCGGCAAGGGTGAAAACATCGATGGCAACCTGCAGTTTCATGGCATCTCCTTTGTGGGAACGCACTGGCAAGAGGCAATAACGTCCTTTCACGACAGCGACGGCTGTGTGGCTGGGCGCAAAGGGCGGTTTCAGAGTCGGCTAAAGGTGCCTATGGGTTTACAACGCTTCAGTCCACAGGGGGTCCGTCTGTCGCATCGCAGTTGTGAATCTGCGGTATTTGGCGTCATACACCAATACCTTGTCGGGGCGGGGCTGGACCGTTTTTCGCACTTTGGTATTTTTCTGGACGGCGGAGGAAAAGTCCTTGTGCAGGCCGCTGGCTATCGCGGCGGCGATGGCGACTCCTCGCGTGCCGAGTTCCTTGCCGTCGACGATTTCTATCGGGATATTGAGGACGTCGGCGAAGATCTGCACCCAGACGTCCGAGTTTGCCGCGCCGCCGGAAAGACGGATGGCCTTCGGCTTTGCCCGGTTCAGGAGCAGGCGGTCGACCAGGTTGCGGTGGGCAAAGACAATGCCTTCGTAAACCGAACGCAGGAACTGGTCACGCCCGTCGGCCGCCGACATGCCGAGCCAGACGCCCTTGCCGCGGACGTTGTCGCGGGAACCGTTGAGGAACGGGAGGAAAAGGACGTCGCAGTTTTCCGGTTCGATGCGGGATACCGTATCGTTGAGTTCGGCGTAGAGGCTGTTACAGCCGGTGGAGGTCTGGCGCAGCTCCGCGTTGTAGAGAATCTTCAACACCCATTCAAGCGTCCCGGCGGAAGTCGAGGAGCCTTCCTCGATGAGATAGTAGCCGGGTATGCAGTAAAGGGAATTCAGCATGATGGTCTTGTTTTTCACCGGTTCCCTGGCGAGATAGACATTGACGCCGTGGGTGCCCGCGATGATGCAGAGCCGGTCCTCGTCGACCAGCCCGGAGGCGATGGCGGTTGCGTCGACGTCGAACATGCCGGTGATGACTTTGGTGCCGGGCAGGCAGCCAGTGGCCTGGGCAGCCTCCGGGGTGACCACGCCGCAGACGTCGGCCGCATTCATCAGCGGCGGAAGGGCGCGGCTTATTTCCTCGATGCCGAGAAGCCGGAGGATCTCCGGATCATAGGCGTTTGTCGCCAGGTTGATGTAGTTGCTGCCGGACTGGTTGCAATAGTCGGAGACGATTTCCCCGGTCATCCGGTAGACGAGGTAGTCCTTCATGGAAAGGACCCACCTGATTTTCCGGTAGGTATCCGGCTCATGGTCCTTCATCCAGGCGAGGATGGAGACCGGTTGCGACTCCGAGACTTTCTGAAAGGTCATGCCGAACACTTTTTCCGCCGTGCCGTCCTTTTCCCAGCGTTCGACATAGCGCCAGGAGCGGGTGTCGGAGGAGGTGATGGCGTTGCGGATGTTTTCGCCCCGCCCGTCAAGCATGTATACGCCCTTGCCTTGTCCGGCAAAGCCGAGGGCGAGGATGTTTTTGGGGTCAATGCCGCTGCTTTGTATGGCGTTTTTGATGCAGGCGCAGTTTGCGTTCCACAGGAGTTCTTGATCGCGTTCGACCAGGCCGGGCGAATTATTGATGACTTGTCCCGGCTCCTTGGCCAGGCCGACCATCTGTCCCGACTCGTCGTATATTGCCGCTTTGATGAAGGTACCACCATTGTCGACACCGATTACATAGTTGGGCATCTGGCTGGTCCTTTGTGAGTGCTTGATATGGTACCGCTTCCATATCAATATGCGTATAGTACAAGACAAAACCCTGATTGTCAATAGATATTTTTCAAAAAGGAAAATTTTCTAAAGGAAGTTTTAAATATGCTTGTTGCGAGTTGTGAATAATTATTTATGCCGTAACATTATTTGTTTTAATATGATACAGTGAATAAAGGTTTTGTTTGCAATTGAAGCTACTGGCATGGCCCCTCCATGGGAGGAAAGGGGATGGTATACAAAGATGGCTAATACATTATCATATAAGAAGCGTTGTGTGATGCATGGAAATTATTTTCTTCAATAATTCATGAAACCGTTTTCATGTCTTTTTCCACATTATTGCAGCGTTCGCGCCTCGGTAATAATCGCCTCGAGCTCAGTGCATGCGCCGGTCGGATTCGTACCGAGAGTGGCGATGACCGAATGAATGCGTCCGGCATAGTTGCCGGGTTTCAGCGGAAAGCCGGCAATCATGCGTACAGCCTTTTTCTCGTTTATGCAGTACTCGCGATTGACGGCGAACAGTACCTGGTTGAGGCAGGATATGGCGCGAACGACATGGGCCGCGACGTAATAGCAGTCTTCCTTGCCGATGTTCGCTTGGGCAAGCATGAGGGAAAATCCCATTTCAAATACGAATGTGTTTAAAATCGCCTCGCGGAGCGCTTCGGGATAGGGGAGCGTCTTTGCCTTAAGCGCGCCGAGCCGTCCGTCGGTTTCGGCGAGCACCCTGGCTATGGCCAACTCTCCCGCGTACATGGCGTTTATGTAGGCATGGGGATGCCCGGTCTGGTAATGCGCGCTGACTCTTCCCGCGCGGCAATCTTCGACCGCCTGGCCGACACGGTCGACGTCCCTGAGAATGATGTCGACATGCTTGCCGTCGACAACCAGCCAGCCGCCGCCATTGACCCAATTTCCCCATGCCCCCGGCGGCGCTATCAGGTCCCCGCGATGCTCGTCGTCAAGGTCCTGCGCCGCACTGGCCAATGCGGGCAAGTCCAACGCATCAGCGCCGGAATAGTATACTCCGACGTCATAATCGGAGTCGGCGTTGTGGGTTGCGCGCGCCCTGGAACCTCCGAGCACGACGCCTGCCACGCCGCCTTGGTATTTCAGACGATCGGATATCCTGGCTATCAACCTGTCGTCGCTGTTCACTGCCGTTGCCTTTCCATGACGTCCGTACCTGAACCACTGTATCTGTTTTGGCCAACAGGGACAACAAGAAAGGCGCTCCCTCGCGG
>DAIOFH010000096.1:0-14825 GCA_036745875.1 Planctomycetota bacterium
GTTTTTTTGCCCTCATTTTTTTGCATAAAAGACGCAATAATGCAGATATTTATAGATAATATCGAATTGCGAAAAGCCAGCCTCCCGCAACCAACTCAGCTGGTCGTCCATTGTCGACGGATTGTCGAACTTCACCCGTTCATAGCCCTGTTGGATTTCGTCATCCGAAAGGCCGCTGTTTTTGATAAACGTCCCCCATATGTCGTAGAGCTTCTTTTCCGTTTCGGGAAACGGGCTTAACGCCATGTCGGCATTGAGGAATATGCCCTTGTTGTTCAGCCAGCGATGACAATTCGCATAGAGGTTTTTTTTGCCGTGAGCATCCAGGTGGTGGATGGACAGGGCGGAGATTATGATGTCGAATTTTTTATCGAAGGCGTATGCCGTATAATCCTCGACGATATATTCGAAATTGTCGAGACCGGCAAAGCGCTCTTTCGCGACAGAGAGCATTTTTTCCGACAAGTCTATCAGCGTGAAATTGGCACGCGGATATTTTTCATACAGGAGCGAGGCATACAATCCGGTACCGCTGCCAATATCCAGAATGGCCGGGGACTCCCCTTCATAGTCCAACATGGCAAGAGGAAGATGATAATAGTCGGCAAAACAAGGGATAAGCTGCCTTCTCTGGCTGTCGTAGTTCTTGGCAATTCTGTCGAACTGTTCCTTTACGCTCATGGCAACATCCTTCCATAAATAAACAACCCTCTGAATCGTAAAGATTTGCAGGGGGAAATATTGATTTCCATACCTTAAGTTGTGAGATAATTTCATTTTCTAATTAATCAGAAATGCTTATTGTACTTTACACTCCGCCGATTGACCAAGTATTTTTGGTTTATCGACTCTTACAATCTCCTCCATCCAGGCGATGCTGCCATACACTTACATATATAGGAATGTCGATATACAAAACCGAAAATACTTGCAATCCTAATTACCATATATATCATATCACTGCCAACCACAATATATTGTGATTTGTTCGCTGAGATTGAATTAACGGATGCTGTATATTGTATGCACTAGTGGATTGCAACTCGTTTTACGCCTCATGCGAAAAGGCCTTCCGCCCGGACCTGGCCAAGCGCCCGGTCATTGTCTTATCCAATAACGACGGCTGCGTCATTGCGGCAACGAAGGACGCCAAGGCCGCAGGCCTCACGATAGGTGTGCCGTACTTTCAGGCGCGGGCAATCTGCAAAAAGATCAACGCCGAAGTGTTTAGCTCCAACTATACCCTTTACGGCGACATGAGCCGCCGCGTCATGGGGACGCTCCGCACCTTTTCGCCGCGAATAGAAGTCTATTCTATCGACGAAGCATTTCTGCATATCGAGGACAAGGATCCCGCCCGGAGCATGGCCCTCGGAGACGCCATAGCGGAACGCGTCAAGCAATGGGTGGGCCTGCCGGTCGGCGTCGGCATAGCGCCAACGAAGACGCTGGCCAAGGTGGCGAACCGCACCGCGAAAAAGCGCGGCCTCCGCAGCCTGGCGCTGCAGGATCCGGCGGCGATCGACGCCGTCCTGGCGGACATGCCCGTCACCGGCCTCTGGGGCATCCACCATCGCCTTGGTCGGCGTCTCGCTCGCCTCGGCGTCGAATCCGCCCTGGACCTCAAGCACCTGCCGCCCGCCCACGCACGAAAACTGTTCGGCGTGGTGATGGAACGCATGATCCGCGAACTCCACGGCGTCCCCTGCATCGACCTCGAGGAACAGCCGCCTCCCAAACAGCAGATTATGGTCTCCCGCTCCTTCGGGCGGCTGGTGACTGAGTACGACGAGTTGGAGCAGGCATTCGCCACCTACGCGGCGCGCGTCGGCGAAAAGCTGCGACAGCAACGCTGCTTCGCTCGTGCCGTCCATGTCTGGCTGGCGACGAATCCTTTCCGGGACGTTGACCGCCAGTACACGAACGCCGCCTCGGTCCCGCTGGCCCCCGCCTCCGCCGACTCCGGACAGCTTATCGGCTGCGCTGTGCAGGGACTCAAACGGATCTACAGAACAGGGTTTCATTTTAAAAAGGCGGGGGTGCTGGCCCTGGACATTGCCCCGGAGCAGGCGGAACTCGCCCAGAGCAACCTGTTCCATGACCTCGGCGAACGCGAGAAGAAAGCCGGACTGATGCAGACGTTTGACGATATAAACCGCCGCTACGGCGCGGGGACACTGGTGTACGCGAGCCAGGGCCTCGGCGGCGAGGCATGGCGCATGCAGCGCAAGCTGATGTCCCCGATGTACACGACCCGCTGGGAGGATCTGCCGCGAGTCAGCTAAGGATAAAGAGGTGAGGGAAATCTATGAGTGAATCGCTGCCCAGGGAAACGGACATGTTCCCGCACATCAAGGCCTGGCTGCTGGGCCAGGGCTACGACGTCTACGGCGAAGTCAAGAACTGCGACATAGCCGCCACCCGGTCGGACACCCTGGTGCTGGTGGAGATCAAGAGAAGCATCACCCTGACGCTTATCCACCAGATCGTCAAGCGCCAGCAAACGAACGCCCTCGTTTACGGCGCGGTCATCGCCCCGCCGGAATACACCGACAGGAAATGGCGCGATTCCATGCGCCTTTTTAAACGCCTCGGGGCGGGGCTGCTCGTAGTCTACATGGAGGAACCGCCGAGGGTGGAGGCGTTGTTCCACCCGAGCGATCTCGACAAGCCGCAGCACAAGGCGATGACCAAGGCGTTTAAAAAAGAACTCCAGGGCAGGCTCTTCGACGTCAATATCGGCGGCTCACCCGGCTTCAACGCCATGAACTCCCACAAGGAAAAGGCGCTTCGGATCGCGGTGGCCATTGACCGCCTCGGCCCTTCGACCAAGGCGGTGCTGGCTCACACCGGCGCATCCGCGCTGACCGGGAGTATCCTTCGAACCAACCGCCACGGCTGGTTTGTGCAGTACGCGAGTGGGCTGTTCGACTTGACGGAAAAAGGCCGCGCCGCCCTCGTCACCTACCGCGACCTCGCCGACCATATCCGCCTCCAGGTCAACCGCATTGTCATGAACAGTGAAAAACTGCCGGAGTAAATAACGATGAAAAAGAACGCTTTCCGCATCTATCCCTTGGTCGTTTTCAGCAAGGCAGCCATTTCCGTGGCCGCTCACCCGGTGCACTCCGGTTTTCCCTCTCCGGCGGACGACTATCTGGAAAACCGTGTCGACCTCAATGTCCGCATGGTCAGGAACCCCGACGCCACCTTCATGGTCAAGGTGTCAGGCAACTCCATGACCGGTGCGGGAATTTTCGACGGCGACTGGCTGGTCGTCGACAAGAGCCTCGACGCTATGGACGGCGACATTGTCGTCGCGATCGTGAACAACGCATTCACCATGAAGCGTTTCCGCCGCCGCGGCTGCGCGGTCACCCTGGAAGCCGAAAACCCCGACTTCCCGGCCCTCGTTTTCACCGAAGGGGATGAAATGTCCATCTGGGGCGTGGTGATGCATGTCATCAAGGACTGCCGGCGCTGACGTCGACACCCCCGGTACACATGAAAATGCCGTCCCGCCGGGGCGGGACGGCAGACATAAAATTATGCCTCGTTCGTATCTGGACTATCATTAATTGCCGTAATAGCCAAACGAAGCGCTGTCAACGGTACCGGCTGAACTACCTGGCAGCCATTCAAGACCAGCCCCATTGGCTAAAATGGAACTGTGGCGCGAAACATAAAAGCGACGTGCAATAGTGGCGTTATTGGTCACTATCGATGTTTTCGGTCCACGCTCAATAAGGCTTCTATCAATCGAGTAACCGGCAACATCCGCAGTCAAATCACGAAGGTCTATGACGGAATTGTCGGAAAAAGAGCCGACAAGCAGTGTGCCGTCACTGTGGGCATACCAGAGCAGGGATGGATTTCCCGTGAAAATGATGGAACCCAAAAGCGATACCCTCCCACCTGCACCAACCATTATCGAACCATTGGTGTTGGTGGCGGTCATCTGTGCCCGGACATCGCCGTTTATAACAAGATTGCTGCCGCGTTGAGCGTAGATCGCGGATGGCGACGTTCCATTGTCGACAGTTACCGAGAAGGAAACACCGGAGATATGCACCAGGCCGGACACCGCCATAAACGCGCCTGTATTCCTGGGAGCTTCGATTGCCGTTTTATCCCTGCCGCTGCCCTGAAGGATGAGTACCGAGGATGTCAGCGAAAGTGCTGCGCACCGCACGCTTTCGTTGAAAACTCCCTCCCCGATATAAATGGTGATATTGTACGGCGAGGTGAACTGCCGTTCCTGGATCTTATTAAACGCCCCGTTGATGGTCCGGAACGCTTCTGCCGAATTGTCTGCAAAACCGGTGTTGTCGTCATCGCCGTCCTTCCGGACGTAAAACACTTGCGCCGTTGTCGGCTGCGTTTTCTCCGGCTTCCATACGGTATTGTTGTTTTCGTCCTTCACCAGGTGGTCACCCGGCTGCCCGCCAGGCGGCAACAGGTCATCAGGCTCGCACTCGCAGCGGGTCACCGGTTTCCACACCGGCTTGTTGTCCTGGTCCTTGGTGAGGACGTCGTCCGGCTCGCCGCCCGCAGGCAGCAGGTCGTCGGGGTCGCAGGCGCATTCGGCGATCGACTTCCAGACTGTGTTGTTGTCATCGTCCTTGCTGACGACTTCGCCGGGCTTTCCGCCTTCGGGGATGCCTTCCACCGGTTCGCAATCGCATTCGTTCGCCGGTTTCCAGACGGGTTTATTGTCCTCGTCCTTGACGAGATGGTCGCCGGGCTCGCCGCCATTAGGGAGAAGACTTTCCGGGTCGAAGTTGTAGACCGGCAGAACAAGGCAGTCGCGCCTGCGCGGCTTGCACTTCTTCTTTTTCTTTTCTTCACAGCAGTCAGCGATGCCGATGCCGAGTTGCACGATTTTATTGCAATCTTTCTTCATGATACTTTCCTTTCAGGTTGGTTGGTATATGAGCCCAAAAGTTCACCAGGGATAGAACCCCTCGTACCATAGTCTGGAATGTCAATAACACCCTTTGCCTTTTAGGTTGATTTTAAAGCTTTGCTTTTTCTTCTTTTTCTGTTTACCTGCACAGAAATCGATAGTCCCGCAATGCAAATTCACAACAGGTTCAGTTTCGTTAGTTGGCATGTTCGCCCTTTCGTAGAAGATATGTTTTTACCTCACAAGAAATCACCGTTTGCTTTTCTGGCCAGATTGCTATGGTGATACATAAAATAGATTCACTTTTGTTTGTGGCTTGAGTAGAAAATGTGAATGATCTAATTTTATATATCATGAAGCCGGCCATAAACAACGGCAATTCACCGCTGAAAATCACGATTTATCAAGTCCATACCGTATCTAGTAGGGTGATTTCTTGTGTCTTTTATCTGGTTATATTTACTTTTTTACAAATCGCCTGATATATGTCTCTACCGCCCGATGGAGGATGCGCCTTGTCTTCGTCGACCCCGTATTCCGTTTCGATCTCCCGGTACAACAGGTAAAAGAGGCTATCTGCAGCTGCGGCAGTCATGCGGTAGTACCAGTCGATCTCAAATACCCTGAGTTCCGATGCCCGGCGTTCTTCCTGTTGCATCGGCGTCAAGGCCGCCAGCTGGTCGTCGTAAATATGGCAGGGAGGGCAGTTGAACTACTATTCAGCGCGCGGGGATGCGGGCGCAAGCCCGTTATTGGCGAGAAAATTGTACGCCGTCGATGGCGAGAGGCCGGCGGTCTCGGCGGTCCGGACCGACAATTGACCCTTCAGAAACAGCTGTCGTATCTGAGTGCGAATGTGGGGGGATCCTCATACTGCCGTCGGCTGCCATGCAAGGCACCTGATCAGTTTGGGAATAATACCCATCCAATACCCCCAAGCGTGCGGCTATGCGTGCGGGATCATGCCAAAAAGGGAGCGGTCAAGCCAAATAATAAAAAACCGCAACCTCTTGGGGTTGCGGTATTTATCTGGAGCCACCTACCCGATTCGAACGGGTGACCTGCGGTTTACAAAACCGCTGCTCTACCACTGAGCCAAGGTGGCGTTTTTGATTTGTGAAAGGCGGAGCGTTATATAATTCATATTTGTCTGCCGCTTGTCAAGGTCTATTCGCTGTCGGGAACCGTGTCCGGGGAAATGCCCAGCCGCGTCAGTTGTATTTCATAGGCGCGGATGCGCTTGGATTGTTGTTGCAGCGAAGTGTTGTATTCGGAAATCAGTTTGTCGCGTTCTTCCAGGCTGCGGCGCAGGTTCCTGACTTCCGCCTCCAGGGTGCCGTTGCTTTTCACCTGGGCCCAGGCGTTTTCATACATGGTATTCATCAGGTTTTCCGAATTCACCATCAGGCCCTCTATCGTGCGCAGCCGCGCGTTGTCCTCCGACGTCAAGGGAACGCCGGTCGCCGACAGGCGGGACAACTCGCGCGTAATCGTGTCACTGATCCGTTCCGACTGCATTTCGCCGCCGCCTATGCCGAGGACATCCGCGAATAGGTAGCCAAGGATCAACAGCAGGGGCAAAAGCAGGGACGCAAACAGCCACAGCGGCACGCCGCGCCGACCGTTCACCACTTCCCGCAACAACGGGCGCTGGGCGTCGCGGACGGATTTCAGGACGACTTCGGAAAGCTGGTCGTTCTGGACACGGGAAAGGATTTCCGGCGCCTGGCGCACCAGGGCGTTTGCGACCGGCACGACAACCTGGCTTTCCACATGTTTCCCCACTTCGCCCGCGATGCGGCTGGAAACGCCTTCGATATCCGCGAAATTTATCTCAGAGATCTTTTGCTTCAGTTCGGCAAGGCGTTCTTCCTGGCGCTGCAATGCTTCGAGGGTAGTGTTCGCCGGTTCCAGCACCAATGACTGGATCTTGTCGCCGACAATATCCGGGAGCCTGTCTTCCAAGCCGGCCATTTGCGTGAGGTCGGCAAGGATGGTGTTTATTTCCCTCAGGTTGTCGCTGATTTCCTGCAAGCTGCCGTCGGAAATGCCGCTGAGGCGCTCATTGATCGTCTGCGACGCTTTCCCGCCGAGTTCCTGAGGATTGAGCGATTGGCCGGGTTCGCCGAACGAGTCGGCAAGGGCTTGTTTGACGATGTTTCCCAGTTCGCCGGCATGGCGTTCGCGGAATTCTTCGAGGCGACGCAGGAACATGTCGCCAGTTTCCCGCAGCTGCACCCCCAATTGCCCAAGGCGTGTCAGGTCTGTCTGGGAGGAGAGGGTCTGCACGCCTTCGGCGAAGACCTTGGAGCCCTCGACCAGGATGGCGGCGTGCTCTTCCAGGTTTTTATTGATGCTTTGCGAAAGCGTTTCGATACGTGAGTCGACTTGCGCCAGGCCTTCCCTGAGGGAGCGCGATTCGGCGTCCCCAAGCGCATCCAGGCGCGCGGCCAGGGTGTCGGCAAGCACGCTCAGGCGTTTCATAGGCATCTGAGCGTCAGGTGCGGCTTGAGAATAAGCGGAAGCGATGTCGGCATGTTGCCGGGAGGATTCCTTCAGATTTTCTATTGCTGCCGTAGTGACGGCATTGGTTACAGGCTCGTCGGCTTTATTCATGCTTTGCAGAGAGGAACCGCATTTTTTGCAACTATATACCTTAGCCGGGTTGAAATTCTTCACCCGGTAGACAGCCTCGCATTCAGAACAGACCAACCGTACAGGTTCTTCCACTGTGTCTCATCCTTTGTATAAACTCATGCCCCCGCAAAGGATATTTTATACTGATTTACCGAAATAGGGAAAGAAGAAAAGATGAAAAACCGGGGCGAAACAGCGCCCCGGTCGTTAGCTGACAGTGTGTCCAACGCGCGGGTTCGTCAAGAGGAGCTTTTCTTCGTCCATTCCTCGGCGAGGCGGACAGCCTTGCGGTTGATCTCTATAAGCTTGGGTTTGGACTTGAAGTTTTCGTCAAGCGCTTCGAGGATGAACTTTTCGTCAACGCCGGTGACGCCGAGGGCGGTCAGGACGCCCAGCATGACGGTGTTGGCGGCCTTGTCGGACCCTGCGTCTCCGGCGAGCCGGGCGGCTGGGACGGCAAGTATCTTGACGCCGTCAGGCAGCTTGACGCCTTCTATATGGTCGTCGTAAAGGATGACCCCGCCCTTTTTGACCGTCGGGGCGAAACGCTCAAGTGACGGGCGGTTCAGGGCGATCAGCACATCGGGTTCGCTGACTGCGGGGCTGGCGATGTCCAGTCCGGATATGACGACGGAGCAATTCGCCGTACCGCCGCGCTGTTCCGGGCCGTAGGATGGATACCATGAGGTGCGCCTCCCGGACTGGCAGGCGGCATGGGAGATGATCAAGCCCATCGACAGCACGCCCTGGCCGCCGAACCCGGCGATTTTGATGCCGAACGGCTTGAAGGACGGGTCGTCCGGGGCATCCGGGGCGGCGTGGACGTCGAGGCCGTAGAGCTTGTCGACGGCTTCCTTGTCCCAGATCTGCGCTTTGCGGACATAGGGTTCCGTTTCCGCCGCGCGGTCGCGGAAATTCTTCAGCGGGAATTCGTTGGCCATTTCGTTGTTGACGAAATCGATGGAAGTCTTCGTATCCTGGCGCAGGTTGGTCGGGCAGTTGGAAAGGACTTCGACAAAGGCGTAGCCCTTGCCGTCCCGTTGTATTTCCAGGGCTTTCCTGATGGCGGTCCGCGCCTTCCTGATATGGGCTATGTCGGAGACGGCGACGCGTTCGATGAACACGGGCGCCTTGAGTTGGTCGATCAGTTCGCACATATGCACGGGATAGCCGGCTTCGCGGGGATCGCGGCCGCGCGGGGTGGTGGCGGTGACTTCGCCTTCAAGGGTGGTGGGGGCCATCTGGCCGCCGGTCATGCCGTAGACTGTGTTGTTGATGAAGAATACCGCCATCTTTTCGCCGCGGTTGGCCGCCTGGAGAGTTTCGTTCAGGCCGATGGAGGCGAGGTCGCCGTCCCCCTGGTAGGACATGACGACCGCGTTGTCCTGGGCGCGGGAGAGTCCGGTGGCGACTGCGGGGGCACGGCCGTGCGCGGTCTGGACGTTGCCGCAATTGAAGTAGTAAAAGGCAAAAACGGCGCAGCCCACCGGGCTGATCATGATCGAACGTTCGCGTATGCCGAGGTCGTCCATGGCTTCGCCGATCAGTTTATGGACAATGCCGTGGCCGCAGCCGGGGCAATAGTGGGTCGCCGTTGGGGCGGCTCCGCCCTTTCTGGTGAAGACGGCGTTGATGGATTCGGGTCTCGTAAGTGCCTGGGTGCTCATGGTTGTTCGCCTTTATCGTCGCTATTGCGGCTGGAAAACGCAGCCGTCAATGGTGTTTGTTCTACTTTCCGACCAGTTTGGCCGCCTTGTCGAGACCGTCCCGGATGATGTCCTCGGTGATGATGTTGCCGCCCATGCGGTTGGCGAGGAGGACGGGGCGCGTGCATTCTATGGCCAGTTTGACATCGTCGATCATTTGGCCGTTGGACATTTCGACCGCCACGAAGGCCGGCTTGTTCGGCTTCATGGCCAATTTTTTCAGGGGGGCGGTGGGGAAGGGGAAGAGGGTCTTCAGGCGGAACACCCCGACCTTGATTCCTTCCTGCCGCGCCGCGTCGGCGACGGATTTGGACAAACGCGCACAGACGCCGTAGGCGACGAGGATCACGTCGGCGTCGTCTGTTTTGTATTCCTCCCAATCGGCTTCCACTTCCATGCGGCGGTATTTTTCCTGGAGGCGGACGTTAAGCCGCTCCATCAGGTTGAAATCGAGTTCGATGGAAGTGATGAGGTTGCCGCTTGTTTCCTTGGTGCCGGCGACCGCCCAGCTGGAGTCGATTTCATGCTTGATCGCCTTCTCCGGGAAACGCAGCGGTTCGACCATCTGGCCGGACACGCTGTCGGCGAGGACAATGACCGGGCCGCGGTAGCGGTCGGCGAGCTCGAACGCCTTTATGGTCACGTCGCACATTTCCTGCACGCTGTCAGGGGCAAGGACGATCACGCGGTAATTGCCGTGGCCGCCGCCCTTGACCACCTGGTTGTAGTCGCCCTGTTCGGGGCCGATATTGCCGAGGCCGGGTCCGGCGCGCATGACGTCGACGACGACGGCCGGCAGTTCGGCCGTGGCCATGAAGCTGATCGCTTCCTGTTTGAGGCTGATGCCGGGTCCGGAGGATGCGGTCATGACGCGGTGGCCGGCGGACGATGCTCCGTAGACCATGTTGGCGGCGGCTTCCTCGGACTCTGCCTGGACGAACCTGCGACCGAGGAGCGGGAACTTGTCCGACGCCTCCTGGAGGATTTCGGACGCGGGGGTGATGGGATAGCCGAAGAAACAGTCACAGCCCGCATAGATCGCGCCGACGATGACCGCGTGGTTGCCCTTCATGAGTTGCGTTGCCATTGCTTCTTTCTCCTGTTTATTTCACTTCTATTGCCAATGGTTCCGGGCAGGCGTAGAAGCAGTTACCGCAGCCAACGCAGCCTTCTCCCTTGTAGACGACGTAACGGTAGCCCCTGGCGTTGTGCTTTTTGCCGATTTCGAGGCATTTTACCGGGCACGACAATACGCAGCGCCCGCAGGACTTGCATTCCAGTTCGTGGATCGTCACGACCCGCTTCGCTTTTGCTTCGCTTGACATGATGCTCTTCCTTGCGCGTTTTCCGAAATGATAGGCCCCTTATTGCGTTTCCGGCACAGATACAGCTGGCCAAAACGCGTAAAGGAAGGACCGATTTTTTTCGGAAAACGCAGTAATAGTATTATTCCGCCGAATTATTCCGCCGATTCGCGCGTGCGTTTGAGGTCGTCTTCCTGCCTGATTTCGACGCGGCGGATCTTGCCGCTGATGGTCTTCGGCAGTTCGGGGACGAATTCGACGATGCGCGGGTATTTATACGGTTCCGTCACTTTCTTGACATGTTCCTGTATTTCCTTCGCGAGCTTTTTGTGATATTCGGCGATTTCCGCCGGGGAGGAGCCTGTCGCGGGAAGGTGGCTTTTGGCAATGACGATGGTGGCCTTGATGACTTGGCCGCGTATCGGGTCCGGGACGCCGGTGATGGCGCATTCGAGGACGGCCGGGTGCTGCATGACGGCGCTTTCCACCTCGAACGGGCCGACGCGGTAGCCGGAAGTCTTGATAAGGTCGTCCGCCCTGCCGACGAACCAGAGATAGCCGTCCTCGTCCATCCAGGCGAGGTCGCCGGTATGGTACCAGTTGTCGTACCATACGCTGGAGGTCAGTTCCTCGTCGTCGCGGTAGCCGCGGAACAGTCCGGGAGGCGGGTTGTCGCGGTCGGCGCGGATGACGATTTCGCCCGTCTCGCCACGTTCGCAGAGGGTGCCGTCCTGGGTGCTCATCAGGCCCATTTCGTAAATAGGCATCGGCAGGCCCATTGAGCCGGGCTTGGGTTCCATCCAGCGGGTGGTGGCGACGGAGACGACGCTTTCCGTCTGGCCGTAGGCTTCAAAGAGCTTCAATCCGGTCTTTTCCAGCCAGCGGTCATATACTTCGGGGTTGAGGGGTTCGCCGGCGACGCAGCAGTGCTTGAGGCTGCCCAGGTCGTGGCCTTCGAGGTTTTCCTTGATCATCATGCGGTAGATGGTCGGCGGCGCGCAGAAGGTGGTGATCTTGTACTTGTCGATCATCGCCATCATTTCGCCGGCGTTGAAGGTGTCGTAGTCGTAGGCGAAGACGGCGGAGCCGCACAGCCACTGGCCGTATATCTTGCCCCAGGCGCACTTGGCCCAGCCGGTGTCGGCGACGGTATAATGCAGGCCGCCTTCAAACACTTCCTGCCAGAACTTCGCCGTGGTGATGTGGGCGAGGGGGTAGGCATGGTCGAACTGTATCATCTTGGGGTAACCGGTGGTGCCGGAGGTGAAGTACAGCAGCATATATTCCCTGAGGGTCGTCGCTTCCGGGCTGCCTTTGGCGGGGCGTTCGAATCCTTCGGGGGCAGCATCGACGAGGGCGTTGAAATCTTCCCACCCTTCGACTGCGCCGTCGACGGAGCAGGTGCCGATGTCCTGGCCGGATTCGGCGATGGCGGTCTTGATGTTCTCCATCAGGGTGGCTTCGTGGGCGGCGAGGATCATACGGAAGTTCAGTTTGCTCAGGCGGTAGCTGACGTTGGAGGCCTGCATCATGTGGGTCGCGGGGACGGCGACTGCGCCGAGTTTGTGCAAGGCGACGAGGCAGGTCCAGAACTGCCAGCGTCCCTTGAGGCAGAGCATGACGGCGTCGCCTTTCTTGACGCCGCGGCTTTTGAAGAAGTTGGCGGTTTTGTCCGCGAGGTGCCGCAGCTTCCGGAAGCTCAGGATCATTTCATCCCCACGGTCGTTGACCCATACGAGGGCGAGGCGTTCGGGTTCGTTGTCGGCGTACCAGTCGACGACGTCGTGGCTGAAGTTGAAGTCGTCCGGGATGTCGAGGCGGAAGTTCTCCAGGAAATCCTGGGTCGAGGAGAATTCGCTTTGCGGGCAGTAGCGGTTTAAGAGCGACATTGTGGTTCCTTATTGCGTTTTAGATAAAAGTCGATCATTCCCTGGCGTTTTACGGTATATCCCGATCATGCCGTAAAAAGCAACAAGGAACCAAACCATTATTTAAAAAACGCTAGTCAACATGGCAAAAAATTCCAAAAAAATCCAGCCGCTTCGACAAGCGGCCGGAAAAAATCCGCCTGTCGGCTTGGCTCGTCTATACGTTAATAATAGCGATGAATTTTACTTGACCGCCTATTGCTTTCATGCCGTGCGGCTTGGTGGCGTCGAAAATTACGGAATCGCCTGGTTCCAGCTCGACTTCGTTGTCCTGGACCTTGATGAGCATTTTGCCTTCCAGGACGTAGTTGAATTCCTGGCCGGGATGGACGTTTTGGGGAATCGGCGCTTTCGGCGACGTTTCCGGGAGCGTCACGATGAACGGTTCGATCTTCGCTTCGCGGAAGCTTGCCGAAAGGCTTTCGTACTTGTAGCCCTGGCGGCGGTCGACGGAAGCGCCGCGGCCTTTGCGGGTTACGGAGAAAAGGGTCATTTTGGGTGCTTCGCCCGTAAGGAGCAGCCCGAGATCGACTTTCAGTTTTGCCGCGACTTCGGTGAGGATGGACGCGGGGATTTCCGCCGCACCGGATTCGTAGGCGGAGTATTGTTTTTCGTCGACGCCGACGGTATCGGCCATTTCGGCGATGGAGACACCGACGTCTTCCCTGAGCCCTCTGATTCGTTGTGCTATTTCCCGTGCGTTCTCGCGCATAGGGTTATCCTCCTTAAAAGCGGTTCCGGCTGAGTCGCCTCCGGAAGCGCATACAACAAAACGCCGCCGACCGTATGGCCGGCGCGTGTGGTGACCTGACTATTTTGCGGCATGAAGCCTCGGTTGTCAATAAATAGTTGTGGTAATAACTAAAAAATACCTGTTTCCTTCCTGTGATTGACGGCATTATAAGAGTTTACGCCTCTATTGCGTTTAAATTAACGTCTATTGGTAATGTAGTTGATCCTTGTCCAGTGTGTACAGAATCTGCGGTGTGGGTTTTCCGTTAACGATAAATGATTCCATGTAAAAGCCGTTGTCGACAAAACCGATCCGTTGCATCAGCTTTCGGCAGGCCTTGTTTGGTTCGCTCACCGTCGCCCAAAGACGGTTGATGTCGGCTTCGGCAAAAACCTTGTTCACGCATTTGAGGACCAGTGCTGAACCGAAGCCGCGGCCCTGCCATTCGTCTAGCAGGCAAAAGCCGATCTCGGCTTCGCGCTCGTTCCAATCGATATTTTTAAGGACGAACGTTCCGAAGACGCTATGGTCGATTTTGCCGAAGAAACGGTAGAACGGCGCTTCTTCCGTAAACTTTTTTCCCGACAGCGCAAGGCGCTCCGCAAGTGCTTCGATGCTTGTCCCGGCGACGGGGCTGTACCTCCGGGTATTTTTCCCGGTAAACATGGCGTACAATAGTGGTGCGTGATCCGGCGCGGCGTTCACGAGGGCAATCGCCTCGGCCTTTTTCCTGATCTCTTCGAGTTCGAGCATTTGCCCTCCATTCCGTACCGGCACAGGATTTCCGATGTATAATTTGAGTATTGGTCAAGGCAAAGGAGATGGCGATGAAAACACCTCCGTATCGGCGGCGCTATACTTCGTTCGCGCTGTGCGGGCTCAGTTGTGGATTATGCCCCATGTTTCATATCGGCGAAACGACTGGTTGCCCCGGCTGCGGCGGAGAAGGGGCGCAAAAGTGCAGGTTTGTCAAGTGCGCACTTGAGTGTGGCGGCATCGAGTACTGCTTTGAATGCGAAAAATATCCGTGCGAAAAATACGATGGTTTCACCGCATTCGACTCTTTTCTCGTGCATCGGAATGTGCACAAGGATTTCGCCAAGGCCAAGGAAATCGGGCTTGGCGCCTTCCAGGCTCGGATGGATGAAAAAGTCGAAATCCTTCGCTACCTGCTGAAGAATTTCAATGACGGAAAGCGAAAGACTTTTTTCTGCGTTGCTGCCACCCTGCTGGATCTGGACGATCTCAAAACCGTTCTTGAACAGATCAAGACCGCTATCGCGTCCCGCAGCTCGATGCGGAAAAATGCCGAGATGGTCGCCGGCCTTTTTCAGGCAATGGCGGAACACCGGAATCTTGTCCTGAAGCTGAACAGGATGAAGCGATCGAAGGGAAAGAAGACTGTGGATTAGTGGTCCGACATCTATCGTGGTGGTATTGTCATTGCCAAGATTGCTCTTCCTCACGCCCTAACGCTCGCCCCAAAGGAGGAACAGTTTATGATGACGGGGAGTATTCCGTTTATAACCTCGCGCTGAAATGGAATTATGAATCCGGAGGGGACCCGATCCCCTCCGGAAACCAATTCACTATATTAGTGCCAGCTACTTT
>DAIOFH010000097.1:0-14658 GCA_036745875.1 Planctomycetota bacterium
ATCTTTCTGAATTTGCTTGACAAGTTCCGATTTTGCCGCATTATAGAATTCGTGCGCCGTCCCGTCCGGGCGGCGCATAGGTTATAGTATTGTTTCATTTTGCCTCTAAAGTATCATAACTGACGCTTTTACAATGTATATGGGAGTTTGGGAACAATGGCCAAGAAGAAGAAAAACCCTGTCGAAGTCTATCAGATGGTGTGCGGAAGCTGCCAAAGCCGCAACTACGTCACCCGCCTGAAAAGGGAAAATAAGTCCCTTGAAGTAAGCAAGTACTGCCCCACGGAACGCAAACACACTCCGCACAAGGCGAAAAAGGCCTAACCGCGTGGCGTGATCAATTATTGCGCACCAACCGGCCTCCGGCATGCAAGTCGGAGGCCGGTTGCATTAATGGTTGTGGCTTGCGCGCTTGGCGTCGATAACGTATTGCCTGGAAGCACAATCCCCTGTATATTGTTTTTCCAAGATATTATTAATTATCCATTATTAACTATTGTCTGTTTGCTGCCCGGGAGAACTGGCCTATGACAGCGGTAATGGCGTTTTGCGGAATCTGTGTTTTGTTGGTGTTGGGGAAAATCGTGCGCTCTGCCGTTCCTGCCTTGCAGAAGCTGTACCTTCCCGCCTCGGTAATCGGCGGCGTCATCGGACTTATTCTTATCAACCTGGTCGGCGATTCCCTTTCCCGCGATTGGTATGCCTCATGGAGTTCCTTTCCCGGATTCCTGATCAACGTCGTCTTCGCCGCATTGTTCCTTGGGATGGAAACAGGCGGCAAGACCAAAGGTTTGTGGAAGCAGGTTGCCCCGCAGGTTTGCTTTGGGCAAATGATCGCGTGGGGGCAGTATGTCGTCGGCCTGGGGATCGTGATTGTCCTGTTGGGTCCTGTTTTCGGGGTTCCCGACATGTTCGGCAACCTGTTGGAAATTGGCTTCGAGGGTGGTCACGGCACTGTCGGCGGGCTGGCGGATACCTTTGCCCAGCTTGGCTGGGCGGAAGGAAAGGATCTTGGTTATACGGTGGCGACGGCAGGCATGATTCTCGGCATTGTCATCGGCATGATCCTTGTCAATATCGCCGCCCGTCGCGGGCATGTCGACAACATCCGCACATACGCCGATCAAAGCCGACTGGAAAAGATCGGCATTTACCCGGAAAAACAACAGCCCTCGGCAGGCCGCCAGACAGTCTTTCCCGATTCGGTGGATTCGCTGGCGCTGCATATCTCCCTCATCGGCATCGCCATCCTGATCGGCTACTTTTTCAAACAACTCCTAGCCCATATCGACCAGTATGCCCCGCAGTCGGTCCAGGACCTTCATGTTCTAAAAAGTTTTCCCTTGTTCCCGCTGTGCATGATCGGCGGCCTTATGCTGCAGGCGTTCCTCAAAAGGACAAAGACCGATTTCCTCGCCGATTCGGGGCAAATGCAGCGTCTGTCAGGTACCGCATTGGATTTTCTCGTGGTGTCGGCTGTCGCGACCATCCGTATCGAATTCGTCGTCGCCTACTGGCAGCCGTTGCTGATGTTGATCGTCGTCGGCACGGTATGGAACACTTTTCTTGTGTTGGTCGTGGCAAAACGCATGCTGCCGGATGCCTGGTTCGAAAAAGCCATCGCCGAATTCGGCCAGTCCATGGGCGTGACGGCGACAGGGCTTCTTCTGCTTCGGACAGTCGATCCGGAGACCAAGACCAACGCCGCTTCGGCGTTCGGCTACAAGCAGCTTGTCCACGAGCCGATTATGGGCGGCGGCATCTGGACGTCTGTTGCCGTGCCGCTTGTCATGTCCAAGGGTGCTCCGTTTGTCTTTGTTATTTGCGCCGCCATACTGATATTCTGGTTTCTGTTCTGGATATTTGCTCTGCCAAAGCCCAAAGCGGCATGAGCCACTAGGAGAAAATAATGTCATCCATTCCTCCAAGGGAGAAAGCGCTGGAAATTTTCGGCCGCTACAACAAAACCGAATCGCTGACCAGGCACGCCCTCGCGGTGGAAGGAGTTATGCGCCACTTCGCCGCCCTCAAGGGGGAGGATCAGGATTACTGGGGCCAGGTCGGCCTGCTGCATGATATCGACTATGAGCAGTATCCTGACGAGCACTGCTCCAAAGCGCTGGAAATCCTCAAGGCCGAAGGCTATGACGACGCTTTCATCCGCGCCGTCGTCAGCCACGGCTATGAAATCGTCAACGACGTCAAGCCGGAACATGTCATGGAAATCGCTCTTTTCGCCACCGACGAACTGACCGGCCTGATCGCGGCGGCGGCCCTTATGCGGCCGTCAAAAAGCGTCCTAGACCTTGAAGTGAAATCGGTTAAGAAAAAATGGAAGGACAAGCGGTTCGCCGCTGGCGTCAATCGCGAGATCATTCTTCAGGGTTGCCAGATGCTAGGGATGGAGCTGGATGAGGTCATAAACGAAACGATCAACGGCATGCGCTCTGTTGCCGACGCCATTGGTTTAGGGATGGCGGCCGCATAGAGTGAAATCAAACCTCACTTCAGCGCTTCGAAAAGCAGTATCCCCGCCGCGACCGCGAGGTTCAGGCTCTCGACATTTCCCTTGAGCGGAATATGTATCTCTTCGTCGGCCATGCCGGACAATGCGTCCGGTATGCCGCGTTCGCCGCCGATGAGGATGGCGAACGGCGTCGTATATTTGGCAGTGCGGTAGTCCGTGGCCGTAGCGGAGGTGGTTGCGGCAAAGAGCCGCACCGCGCCGGCAGGCCAGGCCGATATGAATGTTTCCGTCGATACCGAAAGGCAGGGGAGGCGGAAGGCCGCTCCCATGCTGCCCCGTAGGAACTTAGGCGAGCGAGGATCGGCTCCGTCAAGAAAAAGGCAACCGTCCATTCCCGCCGCCAGGGCTGTCCTGGCAAGAGCGCCGGCATTTCCCGGATCCTGAACTCCGGTCGCGATCAGCCACTTGCCGCCGGTTTTCGACGTAACTGCGGCAATGTCGTCATCCTTGGTGGCGACGGACATCACGAGCGCCACACCTTCGGAATTGCGTAGCCCCGACATCTTTTCATAGCAATCGTCCGCCAGGTTGAAGAGTTCGATTCCAAGCCCGCGCGCGGCGGCGAGGAATCCGCCCGCTTCCGGTCGTGCCGCTCCGGAATCGGAGACAAGGAACGCCACCGGCCCGAAGAGCCGCACTTCGTCCTGCTCCGGAGGCCTCAGCCCTTCCTCAACCAAATGCACACCCTCGGCCAAGGTCAGGCCGAGGGTGTCGCGGTTTTGCTTGTCTTTGAGTGACGCCCAGGTTTTGACGCGAGGATTGGCGCGGCTGGCGATGCGCCGAATGCCGGCGAGGGCTGTCTGTTCGATCATGCCGGGTTAGACCTCCGCGGCCATTTGCGCTGCGACTTCGGTGGATACGTCGAAGTTGGTGTACACGTTCTGGACGTCTTCGTTTTCTTCCAGCGTGTCGATCAATTTCGAAATTTTCTGCGCCGCCTCGAGGCTGACTTCGATGCGGTTGTCGGGAATCATCTGGATTTCCGACAGCTGCGTTTCAATTCCCGCCTGGGTGAGGGCGTCGTCCACGGTGATAAAGTCGTTGGGGTCGGAGTTGATTTCGAAGAAATCGTCCTGGTCCACAACGTCCTCCGCGCCTGCTTCCAGGGCGATGTCCATTAGCTTTTCCTCGTCGACATTGCCTTTGTCGACCTGGAAAACGCCTTTCCGCTGGAACATGTGCAGGACCGAGCCCTGCTTTCCCATCTTCGCGCCGGCGCGGTCGAAAATATAACGGATTTCGGGGCCGGTGCGCTGCGGGTTGTCGGTGAGGCATTCGACTACGACCGCGACGCCCTCCTGGGCGTAGCCTTCGAACACCATGGGTTCGTAGCCGGCGCTGCCGGAAACGGCTTTTTCGATGGCGCGCTTGATATTGTCCTTCGGCATGTTTGCCTGGCGGCATTTGTCGAGAACAAGGCGGAGGCGCGGGTTTTCTTCCGGTTTGCCGGAGCCGCCTTCCTTGACCGCCGTGTAGAGAAGCTTGATCAGTTTGGAAAGTACTTTGCCTTTTTTCTTGTCTTTTGCCGCTTTCTTGTGCTGGATGTTGGCCCAATGGCTGTGTCCGGCCATAAACTCACTCCTCGGGTGCTTGATGCGCGGCAGTATTTGGCTTGCCGGCGCATTTGGTCGAATTCGATTCTTTAGACGGGGCAGCTCGGTTTAAGCCGTCGCCCAAACGGTTTTACTCGTTGGACTGGTTAGGTGGAGGCTTAAAAAGCTGTTCCAGCGCTATTCTTGCGCTTTTCGACCGTTGCGCATTGAATCTTTCCTCAACTTCGTCATGGAAGACGAACCACGAGCAGGAGTTGAATTTCTCCGGGTCGAGAGGCTTCTCGGCTCTCGCCATGGGTTCGCGGCACCATTCCAATGCATCTTTGTCATAGAAACGGCAATTGGCGCACGCGTGCAAGGCATAGCCGCACTTGAGGCAATCTTCCCGTGAACCGGGGGAACCTGTTTCATTCCATGGTTCTCCGCAGTGATGACATCTCTTCATTGAAATTTCCTGTTTTACTTCCTGAGCCCAACCCTAAAACACTTCGCTCAGGGGATGATGATATTGACCGGTATTTCCAATATTCCCTGCGCACCAAGATTCTTCAGTTTGGGGACGAGGATGCGCGTCTGGTTCATGTCGACGATCGTTTCAACCGCGACCCAGTCCTGGTCGGAGAGGGAGTTCACGGTCGGCGAGTGGAGGCTGGGCAGTATCGCCACAATGGAATCGAGGTTTTTCTTCGGCGCGTTCAGCTTGAGGAGTGCCTTTTCCTTGGCAGTGAGAGCACCCTTGAGCATAAGGACAAGGGCGTCGATCTTTTCCTTTTTCCACGGGTCTTTCAGCGCTTCCTTGTTGGCGACGATGACGGTGACGGATTCGGCGACGGTATCGATGATCCGGAGGCGGTTCGCCTTGAGGCTGGAGCCCGTTTCAGTGAGGTCGACGATGGCATCCGCCAAGTGGGGCACTTTGACCTCGGTCGCGCCGTGGGAGAACTCGACCCGCGCCTTCACCCCGTGCTTGTCCAGGTATTTCTTGACCAGGTTGACGACTTCGGTGGAGATGGTCTTGCCTTCGAGATCCTTCGCCGATTTCATCGGGGAGTCGTCCGGGACGGCGAGCACCCAGCGTACCGG
The DNA here is from genome assembly GCA_036745875.1 of Planctomycetota bacterium. GTDB lineage: Bacteria > Planctomycetota > SZUA-567 > SZUA-567 > SZUA-567 > DAIOFH01. The sequence goes on from DAIOFH010000097.1 coordinate 5,164, forward strand.
GCTGCGGGTTGCCTTCGCGTAGACGAGGCGTTCGACAACTTCAACATCGGAGTCGTTTTCCAGCGTCCAGTCAAGGCCGGTGATGGCCATATCCATGACGCCGCGTTCGACGTAGCGCGACATTTCCTGCGGGCGGGCCAGCATGGCGTCGATTTCTGGGTCGTTGACGCTGGGGTAGTAGCTGCGGCTGGACACGGAGAAATCCCATCCGGCGGCGCGCAACAGCGCAAACGTTGATTCCTGCAAACTGCCTTTGGGTAATCCGATTTTCAATTGCGGCACACTTGTCTCCTGTAACTGATCAACCCGAATCCTGACCTCTGTCGGGCGGAGCAGTTTTCTCTGGCTCCTCATACCATATGATTAGTCGTGCTTCCGTCGCACCTTACTTTTTACCGTTCTTGCGCGCTCCGTTTTTCCCGTTTTTCTCAGCCTGGGCCTTGGGCTGTTCGCCGTAGGGGTGGCCGATCGCTTCCAGTTCGATCATCTGCACCAATTTCGCCACCTCCGAAAGGGGCAACGAGTCTGACGCGGCTTTGGCAAGATGGTTGCGGTCGCCGGTCTTTGAAACGAGGTTCAGCTTGCGGGCTTGTTTAAGCCCTTCGTCCGAAAGCGGCAAGGACGCGCCGGGGCAGAACTCGAAAAGGAGGAGGGATATTGCACCCTTTTTGACCCGCGGCAGGTATTGCTGCAGAAGTTTACGGCCTTCGGCCACCTTGCATGCTTCGAGAAAGTCAAAGGTCAGTGAACCACGCTTTTCGAAAAAGGTGTTGTATTCCTCGATAATCCGTTCTGCGCATTCTTCGCAGCTGCCGAGGGCTTCAATGGCTCTCGCCAGTTCCTGAATGCGTGAGACCCGCACTTCGTTCCAGTCTACGTATGCCTGGCGAATTTTACCGATAGCTGCCAGGGCGTCCTGGACTGACTCCCCCGCGTCCATAATCAGGGCAAAAGCGATATGATCCAGCGGTTCCAGCGAATAAACACCCGGCTTGCCGGCATGGGCAATCATATAATCCCTTGACGGGGAAGCGGGCAATTCTTTTAGGTTGACCATTCTTTATTGTTTCCTTGTCAAAATACATTGTCACTGCATGGGAAATAGGGATTAATTAAATTCCGCGTTAAACAAATATACCGGCACGGTTCCCGGACCCGGTTCTTCAGGCGCGGGGGCGGGTTTTTCCATTACCCTGGTCACGGACCCCTGGACAACTGCGAGCTTCCTGAGGCCGCTGGCCTGGTCCTGGATGCGCTTCAGGTTGATCCCAAGAATTTCCTGGATAATCACTTCGCCTTCCAGGTTGCCGCTTTGCAGGGTACCGGCGAGGCGCAGGACCGGCTTTCCGTCTTCCGCCGGCGCGATGATGCCTGACACGGAACTGTCGGCCGCCAGTATGACTTGCGCTATGTTGATGCCGCGATCGTGCGCAAAGTTTTCCAACGCCCCCGGGAGCGCGTCGTCTCTGTCCAGCGTGACGATAAAAATCCGTCCCAGTTTACCTTCACTCGCTTTCATGGCGAACCTCCCGTCGTCCAAACGTGTCATATCGACAGCAAATATTGAATATTAATATACATATATCATCTTGTCAATGCAAGTCCCCGTAAATACTTCCGGGCAGTCCCAATTTTACCCGTAGTGAAGGATTACGACTTGACAAAGGCGTTACGAAGGATATATTTGTGGTAGCTGTCTGTTTATTGCTATTGGAGTGTCATCATGAACCGCTTGCTTCTTGGCAACGTAGTAGTCGCTGTTATCAGGCCGATTATGATCGGCGCTTCCTACACGTAGTCAAGAGCCTTCGGAAAACTCGCGTATATTCCAACCCCGGGCCTTGGCGGCCTGGGGTTTTTGTTTAGGAGAGAACCATGAAAGGAACAAGAGCGATCATCGAAGTCCTCAAAAGCGAGGGTGTCGACCTGGTCTTCGGTTACCCAGGTGGACAGATTATCCCGCTTTTCGATGAATTGTATGACGAAAAGGATCTTCGCCTTGTGTTGCCCCGCCACGAACAGGGCGGCGGCCACGCGGCCGAAGGCTACGCCAGGGTTACCGGCAAGGTAGGCGTCGTTATCGCCACCTCCGGACCCGGAGCCACCAACCTGGTGACAGCCATCGCCGACGCCAACATGGATTCGACCCCTCTCGTCGCCATCACGGGACAGGTGCCCACCCACCTGATCGGCAATGACGCCTTCCAGGAAGTGGATGTCGTCGGCATCACCCGTTCCGTGTCAAAGCATAACTATCTGGTCAGCAAGCCCGAGGAACTGCCGTATATGCTGAAGGCTGCGTTCCATATCGCCAGGACGGGACGGCCCGGCCCGGTGGTCGTGGACATTCCCTCGAACATTCAGCGTGCGGAAATCGACACGCCGATTCCGGAGACGATCAATATCCCAAGCTATCAGCCGAACTATGAGGGCAACATCAGGCAGATAGAGCGTATAGCCCAGATGATCAATGCCTCTGAACGGCCGGTCTTCTATGTCGGCGGCGGGGTGATCGCGTCCGATGCGTCCGACCTGCTGCGTTCCTCTGCGGAAAGGGCCAATATCCCTGTCACCACCACCCTGATGGGTCTTGGCTGTTTTCCTGCGGACAATGAATTGTCCCTCGGCATGCTCGGGATGCACGGTACTGTGTACGCCAACCGCGCTGTCACCAACTGTGATCTGCTGATCGCCGTCGGTTCGCGCTTTGACGACCGCATCACCGGCAAGCTGGCGGCTTTCGCCCCCGAGGCGAAGGTGATTCATATCGATATCGACCCGACCTCGGTGTCGAAGAACATCCGTGTCGACCTGCCGGTCATCGGCTCAGCCGACAAGATTCTGACGCATCTGTTGCCGCAGCTGAAGCACCGCGACCGCAGCGAATGGTTTGACCGTATACGGGATTGGAAGAAGGCAGCGCCCTTGGCTCGTCCAGAAAGCAATGGCTCCATCTACCCGCAACAAGTCATCGGCATCCTCAACGACCTTTCGAAGGACAAAGATCCTGTTTTATGCACAGACGTGGGTCAGCACCAGATGTGGTCTGCGTTGTACTGGAACCACCAAAAGCCTCGTCGTTGGGTGAGTTCGGGCGGTCTGGGCACGATGGGCTTTGGCTTGCCGGCGTCTATTGGCGCGCAGATGGGGTTGCCGGACAGTCTCGTCCTCTGCATCACGGGTGACGGCGGATTCCAGATGAATATCCAGGAGTTGTCGACGATCCAACGCCTGAACCTTCCGATCAAGATCATCCTGTTGAACAACGGTTATCTCGGCATGGTTCGCCAGTGGCAGCAGCTGTTCTGGGGCAGGCGGTATTCGCATACGGACATTTCCGACAATCCGAACTTTACGGCGATTGCGGAAGCGTATGGCATCAAGGCGTACAGTATCGACAACAGTGTGGAGATCAGGTCGACGTTGGCTGCCGCGCTTGACCATCCCGGCCCGGCGCTTGTGGACGTGCGTATAGAGCGTGAGGCGAACGTCTATCCGATGGTCCCTGCGGGCGAACCTTTGGACAACATCATTCTCGACGCGGAATAATGGAGGAAGAACCATGCAAAAAACAACAGAAAACGAAAGACATATAATCAGCGTGGTGGTCGAGAACAAGCCTGGCGTTCTTGCACGGATCGTCAGTCTTTTTTCGGCGCGCGGATTCAATATTGAAAGCCTTAATGTCGGCGAGACCGAGGATTCAGCCCTTTCGCGCATGACGATCGTCGTCTCGGGGGACAAAAAGATACTGGAACAGGTCAGGAAACAATTGTCCAAATTGATCGACACCCTCAAGGTGACGGAACTTTCGGACCAGCCGTATATCGAGTCCGACCTCGCCCTCGTCAAGATCAAGGCTCCGGCGGGAAAGCGCGGCGAAATCATCGATCTTGCCAATGTTTTCCGCGCCCGAATCGTCGATGTCTCGGAAAAGCATATAACCCTCGAAGTGTCCGGCAAGGAAGAAAAAATCCAGTCATTTATCAATTTGGCCGAATCGTACGGCATCGCCGACATGGTCAGGGCGGGGCGCATTGCCCTGAAAAGGGGCGAGTAATATGAACTTTATGCTTCTTGGCAACGTAGTAGTCGCTGTTATCAGGCCGATTATGATCGGCGCTTCCTACACGTAGTCAAGAGCCTTCGGAAAACTCGCGTATATTCCAACCCCGGGCCTTGGCGGCCTGGGGTTTTTGTTTAGGAGAGAACCATGAAAGGAACAAGAGCGATCATCGAAGTCCTCAAAAGCGAGGGTGTCGACCTGGTCTTCGGTTACCCAGGTGGACAGATTATCCCGCTTTTCGATGAATTGTATGACGAAAAGGATCTTCGCCTTGTGTTGCCCCGCCACGAACAGGGCGGCGGCCACGCGGCCGAAGGCTACGCCAGGGTTACCGGCAAGGTAGGCGTCGTTATCGCCACCTCCGGACCCGGAGCCACCAACCTGGTGACAGCCATCGCCGACGCCAACATGGATTCGACCCCTCTCGTCGCCATCACGGGACAGGTGCCCACCCACCTGATCGGCAATGACGCCTTCCAGGAAGTGGATGTCGTCGGCATCACCCGTTCCGTGTCAAAGCATAACTATCTGGTCAGCAAGCCCGAGGAACTGCCGTATATGCTGAAGGCTGCGTTCCATATCGCCAGGACGGGACGGCCCGGCCCGGTGGTCGTGGACATTCCCTCGAACATTCAGCGTGCGGAAATCGACACGCCGATTCCGGAGACGATCAATATCCCAAGCTATCAGCCGAACTATGAGGGCAACATCAGGCAGATAGAGCGTATAGCCCAGATGATCAATGCCTCTGAACGGCCGGTCTTCTATGTCGGCGGCGGGGTGATCGCGTCCGATGCGTCCGACCTGCTGCGTTCCTCTGCGGAAAGGGCCAATATCCCTGTCACCACCACCCTGATGGGTCTTGGCTGTTTTCCTGCGGACAATGAATTGTCCCTCGGCATGCTCGGGATGCACGGTACTGTGTACGCCAACCGCGCTGTCACCAACTGTGATCTGCTGATCGCCGTCGGTTCGCGCTTTGACGACCGCATCACCGGCAAGCTGGCGGCTTTCGCCCCCGAGGCGAAGGTGATTCATATCGATATCGACCCGACCTCGGTGTCGAAGAACATCCGTGTCGACCTGCCGGTCATCGGCTCAGCCGACAAGATTCTGACGCATCTGTTGCCGCAGCTGAAGCACCGCGACCGCAGCGAATGGTTTGACCGTATACGGGATTGGAAGAAGGCAGCGCCCTTGGCTCGTCCAGAAAGCAATGGCTCCATCTACCCGCAACAAGTCATCGGCATCCTCAACGACCTTTCGAAGGACAAAGATCCTGTTTTATGCACAGACGTGGGTCAGCACCAGATGTGGTCTGCGTTGTACTGGAACCACCAAAAGCCTCGTCGTTGGGTGAGTTCGGGCGGTCTGGGCACGATGGGCTTTGGCTTGCCGGCGTCTATTGGCGCGCAGATGGGGTTGCCGGACAGTCTCGTCCTCTGCATCACGGGTGACGGCGGATTCCAGATGAATATCCAGGAGTTGTCGACGATCCAACGCCTGAACCTTCCGATCAAGATCATCCTGTTGAACAACGGTTATCTCGGCATGGTTCGCCAGTGGCAGCAGCTGTTCTGGGGCAGGCGGTATTCGCATACGGACATTTCCGACAATCCGAACTTTACGGCGATTGCGGAAGCGTATGGCATCAAGGCGTACAGTATCGACAACAGTGTGGAGATCAGGTCGACGTTGGCTGCCGCGCTTGACCATCCCGGCCCGGCGCTTGTGGACGTGCGTATAGAGCGTGAGGCGAACGTCTATCCGATGGTCCCTGCGGGCGAACCTTTGGACAACATCATTCTCGATGCGGAATAACATTGTGTAAATATTGATTTCGACGCGATTATCAGTGTATTAAATATGACAAATATATATAATCCAGGAAAGGGTGAACCCCATCATGAATATTTGTGTTTTGGAGAGACAGATCCGTGTTAGCGAAAAACGACTATGAGCGGCAGGGGATGTTTACTATCGGCAAGATTGTGGCCGATACGTTGGAAGAGCTGTGCCGTTTTGCCAAACCCGGCATTACGACCCGCCAGCTTGACAGCCTTGCCCTTGAGCTCCTCACTGCGGCCGGTGCGGAATCGACTCCGGCCAAGGAGTATAAATTCCCCGGTCAACTGTGCATCAGCGTCAATAACGAAGTGGTCCATGGCATTCCCGGCCATCGCGTACTGCGGGAAGGCGACCTGGTCAAACTCGACCTGACGGCCGACAAGCGCGGGTTCGTCGCCGACGCTACCCGCATGGTCATGCTGCCGCCCGCCGCCGACCTGACGGAAAAACTGTGCGCCTGCGCGCGTCAAGCCTGTAATGAGGCCATCGCCAACGCCAAACCCGGTATGGAGCTCCGCACCCTCGGGGGCATTATCCAAACCTATGTCACCAGCCAAGGCTTCAAAGTCATCAAGGATCTCTGTGGCCATGGCGTCGGCAGGCACACCCATGAAGAGCCGGAAGTGCCGAATTACCCGGACCGCACCAACCGCGACCGCCTCAAGGTGGGCAGCGTGTTCACCATCGAACCCATTATCAGCGCGGGAGAAGGTTCGATACTCAGCCTTGACGACGGCTGGACAATCATAACTGCCGACAACACGCTTTCAGCCCATTATGAGGAAACGGTGATCCTCGGCGAAGGCGGTTGCGAAATCATTACCAAATCCTGATTGGATACATTATTATCATGCGGTTTCTACTCCAGACATTCGGTTGCAAATCAAATCAATACGAATCACAGGCTATTCGCGAAGACTTGGTCGAGGCTGGATTCTACCCCGTGGAGAGCCCGGAAGAAGCGGAGTTGTTCATACTTAATTCATGCGCCGTGACATCCCGCGCAGGCGCATCCTGCCGCAACGCCTACCGTAAGGCGCTCCGCGCAAATCCGGAACTGAAGGTGGTGTTTACCGGCTGTGCCGTTGATGTGAAGGAACCGTGGCTGGCGGAAATAAAGGCGGATATCATCATCACCAACGCGAAGAAACACGCTATATCCGAACTCCTCCTCTTGCACGGCGTGACGCCGGATACGGTGCTGCAGTGCTCCGACGACCGGTTCGCCTTGTCGATCAAGGGGTTTGCCGGCCATACCAGGGCATTTATCAAGATACAGGACGGCTGCGACAATTTCTGTTCGTACTGTACCGTTCCGCTGGCGAGGGGCAGGCCGGAAAGCAGGCATCCCCGGGATATCCTGGAAGAAGCCGCCCGCCTGGTCGGAAACGGCCATCCCGAACTTGCCCTGACCGGCATCAATGTCGGGGCATACAACCACGACGGCCTGACTTTGGCTGGGTTGCTTCTGCGCCTTGCGGAGACAAAAGGTCTGGTGCGACTGCGGCTCGGCTCTGTCGAACCGCAGGAAGTGACTCCTGAGCTGGTTGAGGCCATGCGCGGGCACGAAAAGATCGCCCCACACATCCATCTGCCGCTGCAATCCGGCGACCCGGAAGTCCTGAAAACAATGCGTCGCCGCTATACCCCGGAAGAATTCCTCGCCAAATCGGCGATGCTGAAGGACCGGCTCGACAATCCGGCGATAACGTCGGACGTCATTGTCGGCTTTCCCGGCGAAGACGCCGAAGCCTTCGAAAACACATATGAACTGTGCTCCCGCGCGGGTTTTGCCCGCCTCCATGTTTTCCTGTTCAGTCCACGGCCGGGCACGCCCGCGGCGATGATGCGGAACAGGTCCCATGACCGTGACATCGAGGAGCGGAAAAACAGGTTGATCCAACTCGGCGAGCGGGAGGCTGTCCGCTTCGCCGAGTCCTGTATAGGAATGAGGGAGAGGGCTATTTCGGAGTCCGGGGAATGCCTGACCGACCGCTACCTCCGAACGACAATCAAAGGTTTGGAAACAAAACCGGGGGAAACATATCAGGTCAGGGTTATCGGTACCCTGGGTCCGCAACTGATTTCCGAAGCATGTTTTTGACTTCTCCCTGCTTTTTCAACGCAACCTCAAGAAAATAAAATCCTTATATTTTGTAAAAAAAGTGAAATTCCCTTCAGAGAATGAAAGAAAGCTGACGATAAAAACCGTGGACAAGGTGAATTGTTCCAAAACCTTGATCCGAGGGATGAGTCAGTTTTCGGAGCCGTAGGGCGTCCGGTCATTTTTTGGAGGATGAATAATGAAGAGAAAATTGTTGGCCTTGGCAGCAGTGGCACTCACAGTGACCTGCCTGGCCTCCACGGCTTCGGCTATCGACATTACGGGTTATGACAGCGATATGTTTGCCTCGCAGTCGGCAAACGACGCTTTCATCAGGACGGTCAAGAACCGTATGACCATAGCCAGGCTCGGGGATCTGTCGCAGTACAGCAGGGGCATGGCTGTCGCACCGCTGGTCAGCGAATCCGCGTATGGCCAGACGTCCAGGTACAGTTCCAGCCGCCAGCTCGATTGCGTGTATTACAACGGGTTTACCGTCTGGGGTGCAGGCTACGGCACCTGGTCCAGGCAGAAGACGAAGGACGGCAACGACGGCTACAAGTTCCGCACCGCCGGTCCCGCCATCGGCTTCGATTGGTCCAACGGCACATTTACCGCCGGCGTCGCAACCACCTATTCTTGGGGCAAAATCCAGGGCAAGGACCTCGCGAACAGCCGCAAAACCCGCACCTGGGGCATCGTAGGCTACGGTCAGTACAACCACCAGTTGTTCTACATCAATGCTAATCTCGGCTATAACCACAACCGTTACCGGGACAACGGCCGCAATAGCAGCTTTTTGAACACCACCACCGGTTTGTTCGAGTCTGCTCACAACGGCGGCAACTACAAGAGCAATGCCTGGAACTTTGCGACGGAATTCGGCTACAAGTTCAAGTTCACAAATGGCATTGCCATTACACCGAACATCGGCTTCCGTTACTTCCATGACAAGCGCAACGGCTTCAGCGAAAACGGAACATTCACCACCGCCCTGAATGTCGACGGCCGCAACTATCATGTTTTTGAGCTTCCGATCGGCGTCGATGTCGGCTATGACATCAGGACCGGCAGCGGCACCATCCTGCGTCCGCACCTCAACTTCACCTGGGTCCCGGAACTCGACCGCAAGCGCGGCAAGGCCAGCTACAACAACCTCTACTACGGTGCACGCTCCGAAGAATCAGCCCGCCGCGGCAGGAACGGCTACAACATCGGCGGCGGTCTCCAGGCGAAGTTCACCGAATCCATCAGCGCGCACCTCGACTACAATGTCGAACTCCGCGACAGGAAGTACGAACACACGCTGAACCTCGGCCTTGGCTTCACCTTCTAGCAAGTCCGAACGAAATACCTCCTCTCTCGTCTTCTCACACGGACGAGCTCCTGCGGGCGGCTTTTGTGTAGCCGCCCGCTTTTCTGTTTCTTGATTTGAGTTTTGCCGCAACAAGAAGGCCGAACGCATCCGCGTCCGGCC
>DAIOFH010000098.1:0-14625 GCA_036745875.1 Planctomycetota bacterium
TGGTGGGGAGAGGTGGGTTCGAACCACCGTAGGCGTATGCCGACAGATTTACAGTCTGTTCCCTTTGGCCGCTCGGGCATCTCCCCAGTTAAATTGTCATTTCATCCCTTGTAAGAGGGAAAAAATATCATATGGATTTCAGCCTTACTGTCAATCCCAAAAAAATAATTATTCATGATCCCTTGTGAAAGAACGAAAATTGCACAATGCCTATACATGCTCGATATCGGTATGATCGCTGATTTCGGAATTAACCGTCATCAGGTCGTTCGCCGATAGGCCGTGCACGTCGGGATGACCGCAGATCCGCGCAAACTGCGCCACCTCATCAGTGCTGACCCGCAAAAAATTTCCCAGCCGTCTTGCTGAATCGTCTACGTCTACATTCTTCCGCAACTCCGGATCCTGTGAGGTAATGCCCATCGGGCAACGGCCGGTATTGCACATTTTGAACTGGCGGCACCCTATCGCCATCAAGGCAGAACTCGCCACTGCCACCGCATCCGCTCCCATAGCCAGCGCTTTGGCGAAATCCGGAGAGACGCGCAGGCCTCCCGTTATGATCAGGCTTATCCCGGACGCTTTTTTTTCATCCAGGAACTTACGGGCTCGGTACAGGGCGAACATGGTCGGGATGGACGTAGCCATTTTGATGTATTTTGGCGCCGATCCCGTTCCGCCGGGCCTGCCGTCCACCGTGATGAAATCGGCGTTTCCGGCTTTTAGAATAAACTCGAGATCTTCTTCTATGTGTCCGGCGGCGATTTTGACGCCAATCGGTTTTCCTTCGGACAGAGTCCGCAATTCGTCGATCTTTTTCCGCAATTCTTCCGGAGTTGTAATGTCGGGGTATTTCGCCGGGCTCAGTATATCCTCTCCCTCCTTGAACCCGCGCACATTGGCGATTTGCGCCGTCACCTTGTTGCCCGGCAGGTGGCCGCCCATCCCCGGTTTAGCCGACTGGCCGATCTTGATTTCCACCGCATCGACGCGTTTGAGGTTTTCCGGGGTGACGCTGTAGCGATTCGGTACGTATTCGAAAATATATCTGTAGGAGTTGTTTATGCTGTCCTCTAGGATGCCGCCCTCGCCGGAGCACATGGCTGTCTTGGCAATGGCGCTGCCTTTCGCCAGGGCGGTTTTTGCTTCCATGGACAATGCGCCGAAAGACATGTGGCTGACATAGATCGGGGACTCGATCACCAGCGGTTTTTGCGCCGTCGGGCCGATTATCGTCCTGGTGGAAATCTCTTCCGATTGCAGCCGGGGCAGGCGGGCAAGCTGGGCGCCCTTTATAAGAATATCATTCCAGGAAGAGGTCAGAACCCGTGTGCGCATCGCCTCTTCCAGCGAATGGCCGCTGTCGGCGATGGCGATAATGTCGGACATCATGACTTCCAGGTCGTCGTGTGTTTTTTCCGCAACGCTTCCCGTGGCGTGATCGCGTTCAGCCGCGGGCGGCGCATCCCCTGAATCCTTGGCGTCGTAGTAGGATTTCGGTGCATCGCAAACAGGACAGGTCCATGAGACCGGCAGTTCTGCAAATGGCACTTTCTCGGCGCTATCGTCATAGACATACCCACAATCCCGGCATACGTAGATGGCCACGGCAACCCTCCTTTGTCAGCAGGCGTCTTTTACCAAGCTTTATCCATTTGAGTGCTTGTCGAGCATGAATGCAAACATTTCGGCGACCGATTCGAGGCCGGCCCTGTCTTCTTGCAGCCAGGTCCGGATGTTGTGGATGGAACCGATGGCGATAAAACCGCCGACCCTGCCGCTCGCCGAGTTCATCGGCACGCCGAAGAACGATTTAACCTCGAATTCCTGGACGAATCTTTTGACGTCTTCCAGGTCCTGGGGAATATTATTGATGTCATTGATTTCAATGCTGCCGTTGTGGCGTATTGCATCGTTTATCCAACGGACGGTAGGGGCTGTGAAGTCGTATTCGCCAGTGTATTCGCCCGTTATCAGGTCGCGGAAGCAGCCGTAACAATGCATGGACTGGCGGTCGGTGGAGACCTGCCAGAAAAAGGCGAAATCGGTGTTGAAGTTGCGTGAAAGTATGCGCAGGCACGGTATGATGCCGCTGATCGATTCACGGAACAGGATGCGTGAAATTATGGAAAGCGATTCCTCCACCTTGACACGGTACATAAGGCGTGAGTCGGATTTGTATTTTTCACGGTCATGGCGGTCTATTTGGGTAACAAGCTCTATTAGGCCGTTTCCTAAGTCGGTGAAGTAGCCGAGTGCGGCGGGTTTGCGGGTCAGGTCGTATTCGTGAAGGTTGATCTTGTTCAGCACCTTCGAAAAACGCGCCAACGGTGAGAATATGGCGATGCTGAAAAACACCAGAAGCAAAAACATGATCGCCAGCGTCAGGGCGATGAAAAAATACCGATAGCGCTTGTCCAGTTCCAGGATATTCTCCATTTCTCCCTCCTCCGGCTCCACCTGGAGGAGAAATGCCGCAGCGGCATTTGCATCCGTGAGCACTGTTCCGATGCGGAACCCGGAATCGGTTTCATATTCCATCAGCAGACTGTCATTGGCGGGCAAAGCCGACGGCTGGCGGAACAAGGCTTGCGGAAAGAGACTGGAGGTGGCGGCTATGCCGATCACGTGCAGTTTGGTAATGTTACGCATGACGCGGATCGCACCCTGGTCAACAATCTGTCCTACGGTCAGAATGAACTCGGAACCCGCAGGGTCGCTCTGGCCGGATGCTTTTTTAGAGGCGAGGATCAGGGGGTGCTCGTCGATCATCGCCAGGGAGGATGTGCAGTTCCTGCCGCTTGGAGGAAGGGTTGCCCCATAGGCGATCGCTTCGGCGACCGGCGAGGGCAGATCGACAAACATATCCAGCCGTTTATCATAATAGCGGCTGAAAAATATCTCCCCGTCTTTCGCCGACCACCAGATGAGGCAGTTCAGGTCATTATCAGCGAAAAAGCTTTTGCTTTTCCAGGAAGGGGGATACGATGATTCGCTGGCTGGCGATTTGTCAATGTCTGTGTGATTTGCCTGATAGCAGGAGGCGATATTGACTGCCAGCCTTTTCAGTGAGTTGTGCAGGTCGGAGATATAGACATTAACCGATGTCGCCTTGTTTTTCGCACCGGAGACTACCAGGTCCTTGAGGGTATTCTGAATATTTGAACGATAGATCCAAAGGCCGACGACGAGTAAAAACGCAAAGCATACCAGAATGATAGTATAGGTTATTCTTTTAATTGGCATTTCATTGTCCAGTCGTCGAGACATCGCCTGAATGCGATATTCCGGCACGAGAGAGCGGCATATCTATAGTATACAGTATTAAACAGGCGTTAAATAAGGCCAAATACCATAATGCAGTCGATTTATTAACTGCATCGGCTGCATTATGCAACACACGCCAATTCTTACAAATACAATCTTGACTATACGTTAGTGAATGTCAAGGGCGGCTTGCGCTGCCAGGCGGAAAATTTCCGCCAATGGTTTGCCGCTCGCCAGGCTTGCTGCGCGGCAGTCCTCGTACTCGGGTTGTCTACGGATGATTTTGTCTCCAAACCAACCGATTTTAATGCGAATCTTATGGCCGTCGACGTTTACTGTCTTCATTTCGCGTGGAAGGGTAAGGCGGGATGATTCGCGTATGCGTATGCCAAAGGTCGACGAGTTCTGCCACAGCAGATCCGCGATTTTAGCTGCGAGGTCGGTAGGGGAAAGCACGGTGATTTCGTGCCCAAGACGTCCTTTTTTCATAGTGGCGGCGAGTGCGTAGGCTTCGAGCGCGCCGCTTGCCAGGCACATTTCCTGCAGGAACGCGACGCTTTCCGGCGTCATGTCGTCGACAAGCAGCCTGAATTCAACAATTCGCTCCGGTAATGTCTTGGCTACTTCGAGATATTCCGAGTCCCCACCCACGGCGGGCGGGAAAAGGATCTGTTTGTCCAGGGGCATATCGGGATTGGCTGAAGAGTCTTCCGGGAGGTCGGGGGAATAAACCTTTGTCGATCTGTTTTCCTTGGCCGGCTTGCCGATGATGACCCGCAGAAGGTTCGGGGCGTCGGTGAAATCCTTTGTGCCTGCGCCGTACCCGATTCTGGTGACGGTCAATTCCGGGGACGAACCGAAGGAATCCACAAGGCCAGCGAGGAGCGCCGCGCCTGTGGGCGTCATGCGTTCGCCGTCGCCTTCTGCACGCCAGGGGATGTTTCGGCTTTTCAATATTTCCAGGGTCGCCGGAGCGGGAACAGGCAGTAGGCCGTGCTCACACATGATCATGCCGGTGCCTGCAGCGGGGACCGATGCGGAGATGCTATCGATATTTAGCATTTCGAGTGCGATGCAGGTGCCTATGACGTCGACGGCTGTATCGATGCCGCTTATTTCATGAAAATGCACCCGTTCGATCGGGACGGAATGTACGGTCGCCTCGGCCTCGGCGATGATGCGGAACACGCGCTCAGCCCGCGCGCGCACCCTTTCCGAGAGCACTTCCGGGTTAAGGAGGCGCAATAGGTCGTCAAGGTGCCTGTGGGCACCGGATTCTTTGTGCTTATGATGATGGCTGTGGTCATGGCCATGCCCATGGTGGTCATGATCGTGGTGATGGTCATGGCTGTGATTGGGATCATGGTCGTGATGATGGTGGTCGTGACATCCGCACGAACATTGGCTCTCGTCTTTTACATCGATGTGCAATGCGGCGAGGCCGCCGCGAAGGGTTTTTTCCGATGTGATGGAAAAGTCTTCGAGAGAAAGTTCTTCAAGAGCTTTTTGAATTGCCGAGATTTCGGCGCCCGAATCGGCCAGAGCGGCGAGAAGCATGTCGCCGGAAACGCCGAAAGAACAGTCTATATGCAAATGCATGGGTGTTGCCTCCTTGATACAATGCAGCCGGTAATGAAAAAGCAGACAGTTATATCTGTCAAAAAAGCCGGGAATGACATTCACCAGCATCAATTATCATGGAATTGGCTGCTTGGTTCAAGGGGTGGCGATGGTTTTTACCCGTTCCGGCGGCCACCATATGAACAGTGCGGGGCCAAGGAGGTTTGACAGGGGAACCGGTCCCCAGCTACGGGCGTCGTACGAACTCGGGCAGTGATCGCCCATGGGGAAAAATGAATCGTTGTTGATGAGCACTTCACCCCTAGGTGACATGAAGAGGAAGGGATTGAGGGTTTTCCTTTCCCAACTGCTGTAGTAAAAAATATCACGGTCTATTTTCAAGCCGGAAACACTGCTCGATCCGCCGCCAAAGGCAAGCTCGACTCCCGACGCGGCGGGAAGGCTGGTCGGCTGGGGGCGTTTGTCGTTCCAAACCGGTACATCCAACAGCGGCGTGGTGGTGGAGTCGACAAAAATCCTCGCCGTGCCGTCTACGACATAAAATTCGACAGAATGCTTACGCCCCTGTTTAAAGGGGGCGACGGCACGGTGTTCGGGCCGGGAGGCCGCGCCGTTGATCCGCAGTTCGACAACGCCGTCCGCATTGAAAACAGCTTGAATACGGCGTTTGTCTTCGGAAAGGGTCACTGCATACCAGGACTTTTCGTTTTCGAAGGTGATGTCCGTAACGCTGCGCAGATCGGGAACGATGTGGTAATCGATGTCACGGGGCATGACGTCCTCGCCCTGCAAGGCGGCGACAGGTTCAACCGCATAACGGCCGACTTCGGGCAGGCCGGAACGGCGATGGTAGTATGTCGCCGATGTTTCCGGCTCGAGGTTACCGCACAGTGGACAGCGAGCCTGCATGTTTTGCGTCTGGAAGGTTTGGACAAAAATATGCCCGCATCGATCATCATTGACGCCGACATTGTTGTTGCACCTGAACTGCACCGGCTGCCGCAGGGTATAGCGGTCGGGGATGCCGGGAAGCTCTGGCATGGAATCTTTTTTCGCACCGGCAGGAACGCGGGGTCGATAGGTCAGGGTTGCGACCTTCCCGTCGCCCGAGGGCTTGAACTTGAGCGGCCTGCCGCGCGAGAGGTCGAATTGGTCTGTTTGTGAAATATTCCAAAAGAAGGAAAACTCGTCCAGGCGTATATCGGCGAAATTCTGTTCATAAACGTTGAGCCAGATATCCCGTTGCACATTGTCCGGTTTAACCTGGCGAACGTATTCGCCGCCGGAAATGGGCTTGATCCAGATATCGCCCCTGGCGATGGCAAGGTGTTCGCCGGGAAGGCCGACAATGCGCTTGACGAAGTTCTGGTTACGGTAGCCTTCGGTATTGCGTAGGGAGTCGTTTACCCGAGCCGCTTCATAGGGAAATTCAAAAACCGCCACTTCCCAGCGTTTGATGTCGCGGAAATAATAGTGGATTTTGGAGCAAAAGATGCGGTCTCCGCCGTCTGGCCTGCCATGCAGGGCCGTCTCCATGCTCCCGGAAGGAATCAGGTAGACGTCCAGCAGAAAGGTTTTTATGGCAATGGCTATGATCACTGCGCCGGCGAGGACGGCGATAAAATCGAACCCGGCCCGCAGTGATTTTTTGGCCGTACCGTCCTTTGCCTGTTCGGGTGCGGACGCTTTTTGTCCCCTGTTTTTTTCCTGTGCGGCTTTGCGTTTGGCCATGCGCTGCTATTTCCTCATAAAGCGTTGGGAGCGCGAAGTCATGAAGCGGCCCGAGTCGGTCATGCCAAGCACCACCCGCGCCAGTGTATCCATGCCGTCCTGCCACAGCGGGGGAAGGACCATGTCCACATGCTCCCGGAGCCGCTGGTCGCCGGAATTGAAGGTGATGGAAAACCCTGCCGCCTGCAACATGGGAAGGTCGTTAAGGCCATCGCCGACGGCGACGCATTCCTCTATGGTGATGCCGGCCCATTTGACCAGTTGCCGCAATCCTTCGGCCTTGTCGGCACCGGGTGGCAGGAGTTCGATAAAACGCCTGTTCGACTCAGTGAGGTTGATCTCGTTCCCGAGCGCTTCGGCAAAAATGGAGGTCACGGCGGGGTTGTCTATTTCGTCGACGATGCAGAGGCATTTCGTCGGCAGGTCCATCGCACGTATGACGTCGAGGGATTCGATACGAATGACGGGGGAGTAATTCTGCGAATAATACTCCCGCATCGGGCCATCGCTGACTGAGTAGACGAGGTTATTGACATAATAGTTGACGTACAGGTTATGCCCCACTTCCACCTCCATGATTTTATTCCGGGCGGAGAGGCTCAGGTGGGAATTGAAAATCGGCGGTGAGTCGGGAAAGCCGACCTGTGCGCCGTTGCAGGTTGCCATGGGGGTGTCAAGGCCAAATTTACGCCAGAATTTTTCGCAACTCGGCTGCAGGCGTCCGGTGATGAGGAAGACCTTCAGCCCCGAGGCTGCCATCAGTTTGACGGCTTTTTCCACGCCAGGGGTCAGGTTGCCTTCGTAATCCAGAAGAGTGCCGTCGAGGTCGAAGGCAATGGCCTTGGGACGGATGGGGAGCTTTATACCCGTATCTGAGTATGTTTCACTGGTCATTATGCGATTCCTGAAATCAAAACAGCCTCCTCCGACCGCGTGGCGAAGGAGGCTGGAGCGAATCCAAATATCAGGCGCTGCTTATTTGCGGGCTGTGGTTTTTTCGGCCGGCAGACAGCCCTTGCGGAGCTTTCTGACCCTGTGTTTGCCTCTATGGATCGCACTGGGTTTGTGTTTGGAACGTGCCATTTTCTGTAATTCCTTCCAGTTAAAACGATTGTAAAAAAGTCCGACCCCGGTCGGGGTCGGCTTGCAATACATATAAGAATACGTGTCTTGAAAAGCATGTCAACCACTTTTTCAATTCCCGTCGTCATTATGCCAGGAATACCCGCTCCAGTGCACTCCTGGATTTATTCCCTTTACCGTCCACAGCTTCCAGCCAATAACGGATATCCCCCACGCCGACGGGGAGTTCCGCCTCGTAAAGGTGTGCGGTAGCGGTCGCGCCGGTGCGGCAGGGATAGGGGCCTTTGTCCGTGAGAGGCACTTCCTCATCCTTTCCCTTTCCCGCGTCGCGCCGAATAAACAGCCTGGCGGACTGTATCCCTGATACGTCGTAGATAAACGTATGTACTGTGCCGACCTTCGCCGCATCGGTGAGGCAGTTGTTGCCCCAGGCAAGGCCGCCCGGATTCTCGGGCGTTATCCACGGCGGGAATATGGTTGGCGCGGTGGTGTCGCGCCCTGAAGACAGGATGGCGTCAAGGCCGCCTTTGACCAGGGATAGCCCGCGGTTGGCTGCATCGGTGACCTGTTGGTCCCATATGTCCTGGCCGGTCCAGTACCAGTAGTCGCTGGCTTCAGCCGTTAGCAGCAGGCGCAGGGCCTGTTGGAACACCTCATCGCTGACTCCCGCGTCTTCAAGGGTGTGGACAGCGTTTTGGAACGCGGTCAGTACCGCCCAGGAATTAAGATCAGGGGAGTAATCGTCATTGTATCTGGAAAACCATTTCATGAATTGCGGGTCGCCGTTGTCCGCCCCGCTCCATGAGCCCGGCTCGATATGTACGG
Organism: Planctomycetota bacterium; assembly: GCA_036745875.1. Lineage (GTDB taxonomy): Bacteria > Planctomycetota > SZUA-567 > SZUA-567 > SZUA-567 > DAIOFH01. The sequence goes on from DAIOFH010000098.1 coordinate 8,488, forward strand.
CGTTGTCGCGGTCTGGAGGGAAGCGGCTGAGATAATCCCGGACGCCAGTCAGTTCGAAGCGGGGATCGGCCTTGAGCCATTCGATCATCTGTCCGGTATTTGAACCATAATAGGAATCAGTGCCGCCGCCATAATTGTCGCCGTCCGAATGGAGGAGGAAGAACGGCGGATGTTTGGGGTCGTAAGATCCCGTACGTTCGATTTGCGCCAATACTTGTCCGAGGACGTCCGGATAGACAAGGGCGCCGAAACCGCCCCTGGCGTCTTCATTGCCGATATAGCGCTCCGCCGGGATGGCGATGATTTTATGGATCGTGCCGTCGACGTCTTCGTACTTTACGTATTCGGGGCGTAGAAGCCGGGGGGAAATTTTGGAGCCGGCCCACACATTATGGAGTTGCAGCCAGTCGTCGACCGGCGGGTTTTCCTGTTCGGCCGGGTTGGGCGGAAGCATGCCTTCTTCGCGACCGGCGTATGGATAGTCGCGGCAACTGCGGTAGCGGTGAATGGAATCATACATGACCGCTTCGATGCCGGCCTTCTCCAACGCCGGTATCATCCTGACGTGAAACGCCGTCTCCGGCGGGAACAGGAACCCCGGAGCCTCGACGCCGAATGACGAGCGGATTATCTGGCGGTGGCGAAGGATCTGCTCCACAATATCCCGTCCCGGTATAAGGGGCATGAGTGGGTGGTAAAAGCCGAAGGCGGAAAACTCCGCACGGGAGGATCCGGATGATGTTGCCAGATGGGCAGCTTCGGAGAGTTCGCGTTTCCAGTCGCCGGAATATGCTCCACCGACAAGATTGTCGCGGGAAGCACGGTCAAGCTGTTCTATAAGGCTTCCCGACCAGCTCATGGACAGCGATGCATAGGGAAGTGCCTGGTATTGCCGCGCCGCCATGGCGACGAAAGAGCGGTACGCGCCGGTGCGGGACCCGAATATTTCATCCAGCATACCGTCCCAATAGTTGGGATCCACCGCCCGGTAATAGGGCTGATGCATGTGTTTGTGAATGCCAAAGTACAACTTCGCGCCGGATTTTCCGGCCGCAGGGGGGGAGTATGTCTTTTCCACCTCCACTGACGCGGGTGTATGGGTCTGACGGACATCAAGGTCGGCAAAGTATTTGACCCAGTCGTCCGGAACGGCGTTTTCCAGGTCGACGCGTTTGCAGCCTTCGACCTGCATCTGGTACCTGCCGGATCCAAGGGATCCGGCAGGAATGGTGACGGCATAGTTGGCGTCGGATACTTTGTGGACCGCCGAATCGCGGAAAATCAGTTCGCCAATGCTTGGCCCGCGAAAAATCGCCTGGACAAACGGCATTTCGCCGTCGGATGCAATCTCGATGATAAATTCCGGCGATTTGCCGTCCGGGCCCGCGGTGATTGGATCGGGAAAGGATATGCGCGTGATGGATGTAAAATTGGCGGCCATGACCGAATCCCCCTGTAATAAGAAATAGCGAATAGTTATCCTCTATCCACTATTTCCTGGTTTCTTTTAGTTGCGCTTTTCAATCCGTTTTACCTCGACCTCCATCTTGGTGAACCCCTTGTCAAGTTTCCCGTATACCGTAACTGTATTCTCTGGGCCAATGCTTAATCCATACCAAGCTTCATCGTCGACATCCAGAACAACGGTCCCCGTGCCGTCGGTAAAAATAAAATCGTCGTCGCCAACTCGTTCGGTGATGTTGCCGGTGAGGCTGACCCTGGTGTCGTCGCGAAGGTCTTCGAGCTCCGCAACCTTGACTTGCATGAATTCGCGCGATGGACCGGTGAAGCCGCCTTTTTGCGACGGTCCCTTGAATCCGTCAGCCGCGTAAACCGCACCGGAAAGGGTTAACAAAAGGCCAAGGACAAAAAGCATGAGACGGGACATGTATTTCTCCTTTTAAAAAAGAAAAGACTTCCTTACAGGGTGGATTCAGTGTCACCCTCCGATAAGGATGTCCTTTAGAACGCGATCTGTCATGAAACGTTCAAAAGCGGCAAAATCGCTTTCAAGCTTTGCCTGCATTTCAGCTTTTTTGGAATCCTTTGGCAATGGGTTTTTGCACCGGGCATAATCATGGTCGATAAAAAGGCTTTCCCCAGGGAGAAACGAATACTCTAGGCTGTTTCGCGAAAGCTCTTTCAGGTCATTATATCCCAAATTGAAAGATTGAGCGGCTTTCACATACTCATTTGTCAGATTGGAACGATTAACCCCCTCGTCATCTGTGGCGATTGTCATGGCAACCCCTGCAGAGCGGTACAAATAGAAGGGGTGGTCGTCACCGGTAACGCCGAGAATAGTTTCGTTGGATGAAGGGCAAATTTCAATACATATACCCCTGTTTCTCATGTCAAGAAGAAGTTCATAGCAATTGTCCTCCCATGCGACCGAGGTTCCGTGCCCGATGCGGTCCGCATGCCCCATCCAGATAGTTTCGCCGATGCGGTCGCGAAGGCATTCGTAAGGGTTCAGTTCAAGCGTTAGTTCGCCGGCGTGCCAATTGAACTTGGGGCGTATGCCGCCGCGCCAGTTGGCGTCGTCCCTGAGATAGCGGTCGAGAAGCTTGAACTGTTCGCGGAAATTGTTGCGGGAAGCCCAGGCGTCTTCGGGAGCGACCATGGTAAAGCCGACCAGTCCCGGAATGTCCGCGTTCCAGGCGGCGATGAAGTCGTTCAGGTATTCTTCGAACGTTTCCAGGTCGACCAGGCGGTTCAGGTAAAGGATGTATCCGGCGCTGATGTGGTCTTCGTCCAGACTCAATTCGCTTAAGCGCCTTTTCCTGGCGTCTTCGTATGTTTCTATTTCCCGCCTGGCGGCCTCGGCGAAAGCCTTGCTCCGCTCTGCGGGGTCCGAATACACCAACCGCCAATCCACAGGAAGATCTCCTTCCCTGGACACTTCCTCCTCCCGTTTTTCCCCGTCTTCCGCCTCGCTTACGACAGGCACGGTCGGCGAGACTGGGATCATCGTCTCGACATGGCGAATGTTCTGTGCCGCTATCCGTGTAAACGTTTCGGTGGCTATCATTTCAGTGGGGGGCATCGCCGAGACGAAACGGCCGAAAGTCGAAAAGAAATGGTCGTGTCCCGATACGCCGCGCAATTTCGCATGGCGCACGGAAAAGGAGTCGAGAACAGCGCTCAATGCAATGAAATTGCCTCTTATCTCTTCCGGGGCGATATGGTTTTCAGGGATGATGCCTGGGTCGGCGAACGCGCCGCTGTCGAGGTCAAAATAAAGGGGCGGTTCGCGAGTCAGGGCATAGGCGATCATCGTTTCTGCGTAGACTGCGCCTTCGCAATGGTTGTGCAAGTCCGCGCCCTTGGGCATTTCCTTGAGGAATGCCGTCAAAAGCGCCTTGTATGGGAGGATGCCTTTGACATAGCTGTCGAGAATGTCGGCACGGGTTTGCCCACCCTGCGCGGCGACAGTTGTGAAAAAGACAATGAATGCCAGTGCGGTGAAGCGTTTCCCCATGATTCGTTCCCCCCCCCTTTTTGGATAGTCTCCCTTTACTTCTTTTTCTTCGCTGGATTATAGCATGCTGCTTCTATGACATTCAAGGCATGGCCAGCGGACCGGGCAAGCGAATTGACCACATCCATGAAGATGACGCCGGAACGGATGTCGCAATTGCCAAGTTCGTGGCGTTTTTCGTGGTTTTTGCGGTACTCGGTGGCTTTGGCCTTGGCTTCCTTGTCAAGCCGCTTGCCTTCGTCCAGGAACTTTTTGCGCAGGACAGCGCCGCCGCCGGAGACTTCGATGCCGTCGGCGTTGACTTCAACGGATTTTTCCGCCAGCTGCAGGATCTCGTCGACAACCCGCGACATATCCTGCATTTCGGCAAGCGCGTCCTCAGTGAACGGCAAAGTGCGTTTTTTGACCCGCTTCCCCAGCTTCGACATGTGGCGGCCAATATCGCCGACGCGCTCCGCGTCGTTTACGGTGCGGATCATCCGCGGGAACATCTCGGACTGTGATTCGTTCATGCCGGTCAGCGGGATATTGCTGAGGTAGGTGGTGACGGCGGCCTGCAGTTCGTCCGTTTCCTGTTCAAGCTTTCTGGCTGTCTTTGCGAGCTGGTCCCAGTCGGGGGTATCAGTCGATATGATCGCCTTGAAGCCGTCCGCCTGCGCCTCCCTGCCTTTGGAAAGCATGATGCCGACTTCCGCCCACACCTGTTGCATTGCCAGAGACGGCGTGTACAGGAGGTGCGGTTCGAGGACGCGCCTGGCGTTGATCCTGCTCTCCGCATCGTCCGCCTCTTCCTTGCTGTCCTTGGCCTTGATGATGAACCGGCACATGGCGGCGAATTGCCTGACGAAAGGCAGGAACATCAGCGTACAGGATATATTGAACAGGGTATGGGCGTTCGCCAGGAAACGGGGGAGGTTTTCGCCACTGAAAGCGTCTCCCGGCGTGAAGATGTTGACGAAGTACATGAATATCGGTTTGCCGTGGGAGCCGGGCCAGGCGACATAGTTGAGGGCCATCATGATCGCCACGCCGCAGATGTTGAACATGACGTGGAAGCAGGCTGCGCGCCGGGCGGCGAGTCCCGATCCGATGGCTGCGAGAACCGCTGTGATGGTGGTGCCGATATTGTCGCCGAGAAGGATGGCAAAAGCAGCGTACGGATCGATAAGGCCTGCTCCGGCGATAACAAACAAAAGGCCAATGGTGGCGGCGGAGCTTTGGAGAATGAGGGTTACTATCAGGCCGACGCCGACAGCCTTGAAGAACTGGAAAGGTGGAATGTAGCCGCTTTCACCAGGCGTGCAGTCCAGGTTTTCGAAAAGCGAGGTCATCCATGCGGAATTACGCAGGTCGCCCATTTCCGAAGACATAATGTTCATCCCAAGGAACAGGACGCCAAAGCCGACCAGGATGGTGCCCCATAAGCGCAATCTCTGAGTCCGTGCCACCAGGGTGATGATAACGCCGATGGTGATTGCCGGGAGGGCGAAGGCGGTCAACTTGAACGATATAATTTGGGCAGTGATGGTGGTGCCTATATTAGCGCCCATAATGACGCCAATGGCTTGCTCGAGCCGCATAAGACCGGCGTTGACAAAGCCGACTACCATGACGGTGCAGGCGGATGAACTTTGGATAAGGGCGGTGATTCCAGCGCCCGCGATGACGGCAAAGATGCGGTTCTTGGTCAGCACGTTCAGGATTGCGCGAAGTTTGTCGCCCGCCACATGCTGAAGGCCGTCCGACATCATGTGCATGCCAAAAAGGAAAAGCGCCACGCCGCCAAGTATTGATACGGCCATTTTCCAGGGGTCCATGGCGAAAAAATGCACGGGCAGGAACATGGTCGCTTCGGATGCGCCCGGAATGCCGGACAGGATGGTGACTCCTATTTCGCCTAACCCCTGATCTCCGCCGAGTGTGATGGCAGTTGAGGCTATGCCGTCCGCATCGGTGAACGCGTTTGTGGTCGACACACTGGTACCGCCCGGATCGCTTCTGAGGTCGAAAACGATCTCGCCTTCGCCCAACCCCAGGGGGACGCCGGGAGCGGATTCGAGTTGTACAATGAGGTTATTCTCAAGTCGCTGTCCGACACGACCGTCCTGATTGTCGCCAAGTATGCTGACGCCGCCGATGGCGGTAAAGGATAGGGTAATGTCGGGCCGGTCGACCACTTTTGCCTCGAGGTGGTAGAGTCCCGGTTTATTGCCCACAATGAAATCGGCGAGGACGGTGCCGGCTGCGTCAGTGACCGCTTCTACTGGCTCGAAATGCGCCTCTGCGCCTTCCGGTTGGGAGATGACGGCAAAGGCGAGTTTTACCCCTGGCATGGAAACGATTTTAGTTGAATCCTTTGCCTTGCCTTGTACAGAAAAATGCAAACCGGTAGGGAGCGGCTTCTCAAGCGCACCCGCGAGGACAACATGCTCCGTAAGGGAGATGGATGTGACTTCCTTCTCGGAGTCTGAGCCGCAACCAATTATGAATGCTAATGATAACAACCACGGTATAACAAAGAGTACTTTACAAACAGTGCCGAATTTAGCTTCGGTAAAATGCATAATTGTGGATTTCCTTGGAGTTAATGAGGGTGTACTTCATAGTGGACTTTTAAAGAAAATCGAGCCACCCGCCGCTCGATTTCCTTTAAAGGT
>DAIOFH010000099.1:0-14608 GCA_036745875.1 Planctomycetota bacterium
TTGCGGCGGATATCGCCGAAAAGCGGGCTTTGCTGGAAATTCTCTGCTCGAACCTCACCTACGAAAACGCAACTCTAATAATTTCAATGAGAAAGCCCTTCGACGCACTCGCCGAAGGGCTCCAAATGAAAAATGGTACCGGGGAGTGTACACAAATTGAACTTTTCTGGCAAGGGCTTTTGGAATATCCACGGGAACTCTTGCCGCTTTTGGTACAATACCGTCCATAACCAATCTTGGTGAACACCGCCAACGCCGTGAATGTCACGGAAGTTTTTGCTTGTCCAATTCGGAGATGAAAGTGCGTCGACGCCGCAGTTCGTCCCGTATTGTCCGCATATATGCAGTGAATTCCCTAGCGACGCCGGTCCGCGCCATGAGTTCGCCAAGCTTGACCAACGACTCCGCGGCGGGAACGTAATCGACTTGGTTCGCATGCTGCGTGAGGCGCTCGATTCGCCGGTGCCAAATCGGTATGCAGTCCTCGGGGTTTGCCTTCTCCCGCCATGCAGCCAATTTCAACCACCAGCTTTCCGAGCAATCACCGGCCTCGGCTTCGCGCCACGCTTCCTCCGGCTTCTTTTCCCAAAGCAGGATTTCCACCAAAAGGGAGTGATCGTCCTCATGGTCAAAATAATGCCGAGGTGACCATCCACCGCTTCGCGTTCGCCGTTCGTTTCTTTTCTTTTTGCTGGCGGCAATTGCCTTCCGTATCCGCTCGAACGCCTTGGTACGCCAGGAGGCCCAGCCTTTTTCCTTTTCCGCCTGCTTTTTCAGTTCCTGGTACCGTTCCAGGCATGGATGCGTCTCGAACTCCGACCAATAGAGTTCCATCGCTTCCGCATTGCGGTGCTTGCGACGATACTCGCGGGCAAGCAGATCACGCAGCTCCGGATTGCGACCGTACTCGTTTAGGAACGTGCTCCATCCCTTTTCGGCCCATTGCAAAGCCTCGTCGTAGCGCTTGGCGGACTGGTATATTTTGGCAATGGTCAAATATCCGTCCGAACACGACAAATCCTTTTTCGCCGCCTCCGCCTGGGCGCCGACGTCGCCGTCCTCGCGGGCGAACCACATCACGATGTCCCGCAGGCGGGATCGCGCGCGGCGATGCGGATCGTCACCGCCTCTCGCTTTCAAGGCGGGAATCTTTTTCCATTCGGTTTCGACAAGTTGCCGAAAATGGGCAAGACCGACTTTGCCCAGCGCACGCGTGTATTTTTCCCACGGGAGTTCGCCAAAACCCTCTGTGGAGTCCCGAACGCCGAGGCAAAACAACCAATCCGCAAGGGCATGCGGATCAGGCTTGGTTTCCTCACAGGCGCGAACATGCAGCGCGACCAGCGGATCGACTATATCCTCGGGATTAACAAAGTCGTACTCCATCTCCAGACATTGCTTGTTCAACCCGGCCAGTGCATATTCGACAAGCGTGGCGACTGACGAGGCTTGCCCTTTTTCAAGCAATTCACCCAAGGCGGTAAGCACTGGATTCATTTGCTCCGCGTATCCTTCGTAGGGGTCCTCTTCATCCCAGTAGGGATTGTCGTAATCGAACGCTGGGAGCTCCAACGCCTTGTCAATGCGCTTCCGGAGCGAGGCGAGGTCGAGGCCGTCCGGGTTGGCGACGGCGGCGGAAAGTTTGAGGCGTTCGCGCAAAGCGTCATCCCCCATGGCCTGCTCCAGCAGCATGGAGACGAGCGCTTCCTTGTCCATGGACAGAAGATGCGCGCGAAGATCGATGGCCCGGCCTTTTTTACGCGATTTCGGCGTCTTTCCGCTTGGCGCGGCGCTGTCGTCGAGATCGCCAAGCACTTCGGCCTCGCCCTTGTTCCATGACAACGCGGTGGCAACCAAATGTTTGCAGAAGCCGCCTGCCGGACAGGTGCAGGTAGAACGCAACCGACCGCCCTCCAGCCAGATATGGGTTTTGTATTTCCGCGTTCCCCGGACGGAGGCGCTCACATGCGCACCGTTCTGAATCAGTGACGACACCGCCCCGGCACGATGGTATTCCTCGCCCCGTTCATAGGAGCGATTCCACCCATATTCCCGCAGCCTGCCGCGAGCGAGAAGAGTCGCGAGGTCATTTCCTTTTTTCCCGAATTCTCCGCCGATGTCGCCGTCCCAATGCTCTTCATCGGCCTCGTCAGCAAAATCGTAGTCCCTGACGACTCGGGACAACGGCTTTCGTATCGATCGTTTTCCAGACATGCGACGGTTCTTTCATTTTTTAAAGGGCGCATATCCACTCAATTCGGATGCCTCGTCATCGATGGCGCGAGTTTGGCGCAAGTTTGGCGCAAGTTTACTCATTCCGCAAGCTCGTATTCCACGTTGTTTGTGGCGCCGCGCGATGCTATAAGTCCAAGCTCATTCATGGCGCGCAAATCGCGTTGCACTGTGCGACGCTTCCATTCCGGATAGTGACGCAAAATATCCCTAATAGTCAGAATCCCTTGTTTTACGAAGAGATCCAGGATTTTTGCCTGACGATCGGAGAGCCCATGCCTCAGGACCAAGGAGTCCCAGCGTATGGCCTTCTCCCCCTTTTTTCTGACCTCAACCAGTTGACTGGCCAATCCCTCAACGAAATACTCCAGCCACCCCGACAAGTCCATCCCGTTGTCCCGTACCCCTTGAATGGCGGCGTAAAATCTGGCCCTATCGCGATCGTAATACTCGCTGATTGAAAACAATTTCTTGAAATCATAACCTGCCCTGTATAAACACAATGTGGAAAGCAGTCGTGACGTTCTGCCGTTGCCGTCAATAAACGGGTGAATGTGCACCAGCTGAAATTGCGCAATGCCGCTGACAATCACCGGATGAATGTCGGTCTCCTTCCCCAACCAGGTCACCAATTCCGCCATCATCGCCGGGACATCCTGCGGCGTTGGAGGAGTATACACCACCGCGCCGGTGGCACCGTTGACGACAAAATTTTGCACCAGACGGTATTCACCGGGTTGGGCTGTGCCGCCTCTCACGTGCTTGACCAATCGTTTATGGATTTCCCGAATCAGACCTTCGGTGATTGGTCCGCCTTCCGCAACATAGCTGGATACAAAATCGAATGCATCCCGATAGTTCAGCAGCTCTTTCACATCATCGAGATCGGCGTCGGGAACGGTTTTGCCCTCGATCAAATTGCCCGCCTGCTCCAAGGTGAGTCGAGTGCCTTCAATATGCGTCGTATGATGCGCTTCGAGAATCAGGGCGCGGCACCCCATCTCGGCAATCCAATCATCTGATAAAGCGGCCGCTTCAATAAAGCCACGCGCCCGTTCGATACGGGTCAGATCAGTCGTGATTTTGTTGGTAATGGCAAATACAGGGTTCATTTTTAGATCTTCTATTATTTTGACGCAGATGTTCATATTCTGATCAAGTAATGACCACATGCAGAAAATACTACGAGGCATAGTTCATACGCTATCGTGATTCACACGACGGAGACGTTTGGATACCGGGGTCTATAAAACTCCCCCTTCCAGCAGCGCAGCAGCCAGTCGAGCCAATAGGCGGGAGCATCGTCGCCCACTCCGAATACAATCCCGAGCGCCCGGTCCGGTTCACCTTGCAAAACGCGCCGAACAAAAGCCGGGCTTATCACATCGGATTCAATAAAACCACGCAGGGCATCATGCTCGGCTTGTGTCAGGACGTCGCCGTTTTTTTGTAACCCGCGGATCAGGTTGTCGAACGAAAGCATCATTTCGTCGCCTTCTTCGGGATTGAGGAAAAGCGCCACGCCATCTTCACATTCCAGCATTGTCTCGGAAAGAACTGTTTCGGGCATGAAATCCTCTGGAATATTGTCCGGAGGCGTTTCCATGGCTTGAATACGTTTATCACGGTATTCGTTCAGAAAACGAGCAGTACTTTCGGCGAGCGCCTTGCCCGATTCGAAATGCACAAGATCACGACCGCCTAAAAATTCCAACTCGCTTTTTCGCATATTGGCCAGCATCTCCATCGCCTGAGTCTTGTATTCGGGCCAATACCGACAAAGAACCCGGCTTGCGGACAGTCGCATGTGCTGAACGAATTCCTTCACTCGCTCAAGATCCGACTCCCCTTCCCCCAGCAGGCTTTGCACGCCGGACCAACGCCAGCCGCCATCCCATCGGGCTAAAAACCCGAATACAAATGTACCGACAGGAATGGGGGCTGCTCCCTTGTCCCAATCCACACGGTATTGCTTCTCGGTTACAAGATTGGTGACGAACATATGTCCTGTCTCCAACGAATCAATCCGGAATGGCGCCGCGTGCCGTTCGCTCCAGGATCTGAGGTCTTCGCGTTGAGCGTCCGGTATATTCAACACCTCTGCCAGCAAGTCTATCGGCCCCATGCCGGACCACTGAGAACAGGACTGGCAGAGGAAGTCATCGCACTCGCTGATGAATGACTTTTGATCGCCACAATGGGAAACATACTCGGCAAATTTCGTTCTAAAGAAGTAGGACGTTTGTCCAAGGATAACAAGTCTGTCCTTCGCTTGGTATCCGTATTGAATCGGCCCTGAAAGAAAAGCGGAGGAATCGGAGCACGGGTTAAACTTGCTTTTCCGTTTTTCCCAAAACGCCCTGATCGTCCCGACCACCGTTAGTATGTCTGGATGATCCGGCGAAAGACTGTAGTCTTGAAGAAAAATATTGATCTGTTTCCAGACGAAATGATGCAGTCGGGCATCGCTCAATCCAACGCCAGGATCGCCTTCGGTGACTGGCAATGCGACTCCGAAGTGCCGCAGATTCCATGCCTCATAGCCTCCCCAAAAGGAAGTCGAATCATCGACGTCGATAATGAAATCCATCGCCTCGCCTGCGAACTCCGGCCAGAGCCTTTCAAGACGGCGCATATTGACAAAAACCGGTTTTCGCAGGGCTCGTGACAGTTCACGAGCCAAGGCGCGATGCCAGGGGTGCTTGTGATCGAAGTTGTACCGTAAGACTTCGTTATCATCGTCGTCAAACATCAAAGATGCCTCTACTTAAATCGAATAGACCGACCGATAGTATACGGCGGAGGCCAAGTCATTCACGCCCCACCTCTTATTTAGTTGCCCTTCAATTTCAGCAGTTCTTCGTCCAGTCCGTAGCGGACCATGTCGATGCGTTCGCTTCGCTGGGATACAAAATCACCGGTCATTGTAGGAAATTGAAATGGGAAAAATGCCGGGTTGTTCAGGAACAGCCCCAATTCGCCTTTGAATCCCGGGGTGGCCAGAAGTGCGGACTCAAACATTAGGATAGCCAGATTTGGTTCGACAATGCCCACCGAGATACCCTTCTCATAGCAGCCTTTGGCCTCGGAATCCTTCAGATATCCCCAGGCGACAAAGGAGCGGATGACAAACTGGCCATATCGGCTTGTACTGCTTACGGGTGATGGCGTTTTCGATGCGAGATTCCAGCACTTGGCTGCAATCGATGACTGCCCGGATATCAGGAATGGCGCGGAATGACGCGTTCTGTTTGAGCGTGTTCCAGTAACTGTCGAAGTCCTTTGCCATGGCAATGATGCGGTTGCGTTCCTGGCGGGTGCAATAGACTATTTCGACCCGCTTGGGCTCTTTTAGCATTTTGATGCCGACAAAGGGGTTGTCGCGCCGTCTCTTCGTATGTACTGCCCAATTAAAAAAGCGGCGGCACATACTCAGCACTCTATTTCTCCAGGCTACGGAATTGTCATCGCCCTGGACGTGTAGGAGGAACTTTTGTGCCTGATCTGGCGTGGTGTGCTTGATGCCTTCCGCCGCAAATGCATCGAGACGTTTAAGGATTTCGATTGAGGGCTTTGCCCAGGACTCGGACACCTCTTTGCTGATCACCGGTTCATAATCGTTGATCCAATCCCTGGAGGTCATCAAACCGTGGCGGTCTTCAAGGTAGCGTAGGACGCCGGGGGCGTCCGCATATTCAGCCGGGAACTCCGGCATGTCTTCGGCGAGGGCGGTGGCAAATCGGCGCAGGATGACTTCGGCAAAAACCTCGTCTTCCTTTTCCCGGTTTAGGCCGGTCGAGACGGAGTACTGGGTATACTTGCGGGGGGAGGGGGAGTAGCGCCAAACAACAACCCACGCCCCATGGAAAAAGCGCTTGGTTGGCTTCGGATAGGTCGGTTTTTTTGGCATACACACCCCTTATTCGTGGTCATGATTCGTGGTCTTTAATATAAAGGGGAATTTTGCCATGTCAAACAAAAACCGCAACTCCTTAGAGTTGCGGCATTTATCTGGTACCGGCGGGTGGAATTGAAGGAAACCCGTTGTCAAATAATGAGTTGCACAATTTCGGACAGGCACATGCACAAGGCGGACATGGTTTGTCGTATCCCGGTAACGGGCGGGAGGATGGAAGCAGGGACAACGTCGATGTTCGGACTGATTTCGGCGTAATGCCGTCAAGCCAAGCTCGACAGCGGACCCCAAAAATCGCCCAAGCACTGCCCAAATCCAGCCCAAGTTATTTGGCCGAAGAAACAACTCGAAATCCGGATAACGTGTCAATATACTTCGATGAATTATCAGAAATAGCGAAAGCATGGCCAATGCTTTCAGATGACCTTCGCACGGGAATTATGACGATAGTGCGGGCCACATCTCAAAAATCGTGAAGTGAATGAAAAAGGTCAAACCTGCGTCTTTACCATATGATCCGAAAATAATGTACAGGACGTCTGCTATGATTTAGAATACTCCCTTGTACATAGTGAATTCCTCACCAGCGAAAGCTGGCGGTTCATCTCGGCTAAAACCGGCTTCCTGGAAAATAAAATCGAGCCGGGTTAAGGTAGAATTGACATGAGCACTGTTACGTCCTGCGAAAAATTGACACTTCACGCGACGGTCACCCCTGTCGTCAGTTTCGTCATGCAGCAGAATAGCATTTCAATACTGAAATCGCTTTCCATCGCCAATGACGGTGACAGGGATGCTGTTGAGGTCGTTGTCACCATTCGGGCGGAACCGGAGTTTTGTCGTGAAGTCGTCCTGACAATCGATTCCATTCCCAAGAATTCCACCTATCAGCTGGACGACATCTACCTGCCGCTTTCCCCAACGTTTCTTCGTGACATTCCCGAAAAAATACTTGGGCAGATACACTGTACCGCAACCTCACAAACAGGCGAGCAAACATGTTTATCGCGGCAAATCGAGGTGCTCTCCTATGACCAGTGGTCGGGAATCTGTTATTCGCCCGAGTTGTTGACCGCGTTTGTTCTTCCCAATCATCCGTCTGTGGATGCGTTGGCCAAGAATACGTCCGATGTATTGCTGCGCCATACCAGGGACGGCTCATTGTCCGGGTATCAAAGCGGCAGCAGGGAACGCGTCCTGGCAATAACCGGTGCTATATTTACCGCGCTCCGTGAGCATGGCATCCAGTACTGCAACCCTCCCGCAAACTTCGAGGCCTCCGGGCAGAAGGTGCGTTTGCCAGATCGCGTCATGGAGCAACGGCTTGCCACATGCCTTGACATAACCTGCCTCTACGCGGCGGTTCTGGAACAGGCTGGCCTGCACCCAATCATTTTACTTACCAGTGACCATGCCTTTGCGGGTGTTTGGTTGGTTGACGACGTGTTTGCCGAGGCGGCGGGTGATGATGCCAGGCGCGTGGCCAAAAGAGTCGAACTGGGTGAGATATTTGTTTTCGACCCGACTATGATCACCATTGCCAATGCTGACTTTGCCGGCTCATCCAATAATGCCAAGCGATTGTTGTCGGAACCTGAAAACATTCAATGCGTCTTGGATGTTGTGCAGTGCAGGAAAAGCGGCATCGTGCCAATCCCCATCGGCGCATCGAAAATGCCGGCCGACTCCATTCCTTCACAGCCTTCCGAGGTTGTAGGCGAAGCCGGATTTATCCTTCCGGTTCTTCCTGAGCTTGCTGTCTCGGTGGAATCCTCCTCGGTGACGAAAACGACATCCACCTCGAAGAGCCAGGTGGACGGATGGAAAAAGCACCTCCTCGATCTGTCGAACCACAATCGCTTGCTCAGTTTTCGAGATACCAAAAAGACCGCCCAGCTCATTTGTCACAGTCTGGCCGAACTCGAAGACCGTTTGGCCGATGGCTTTGCCTTTGAGCTGCTGCCGCGTGCCGATAATGACATTGCCACGGGCCGGCGCAAGACAGCGTCGGGGCAAATTGCCATTCAAGCCCAGGATGCCGTCCTCGCAATGGTGAAAGGCGATTTTCAAAACAAACGGCTTCGGCTGAAAGTCCCGCAGGAGGAATGCGGAAAGCGGTTATTGGGAATTTTCCGGGAAGCGAGGACGGCGCTGCAGGACAGCGGCGCCAATCTGCTGTTTCTTGCCCTCGGGTTTTTGCATTGGAAAGAGTCCGGATCAAGCGACACGATTCGCCGGGCGCCGCTTATTTTACTCCCTCTTGAATTGATACGAAAAAACGGGACTGAAACTTTTTCCATCCGCATGGCGGACGACGAACCCCGAGTGAACACCACCCTTTTGGAAATGCTCTGGCAAGAGCATGGCATTGCCGTAAAAAGTCTTGACCCGCTTCCTCAGGACGAACACGGAGTCGATATACCCGCCGTCTTCACCGCTTTCAGACTGGCGGTCAAGGAAAAGGATGGCTGGCATATCGAGGAAGATGCGGCCATAGGTTTGTTTTCGTTCACCAAATACCTTATGTGGCGCGATCTGGACGAACACGCCGATATGCTTGAACAACATCCGCTTCTTTCCAATTTGATAGACAAGACCGTTGTCATGGAAAGTGAGGGGGCTTTTCCCGAAGCGGCCTCGCTTGACCAGACGTTTGAACCGCGCGACACCTTTTGTCCTCTTTCCGCCGATTCCTCTCAGCTCGCGGCAATATATGCGGCGGAGTCGGGGCGTAATTTCATTGTGAATGGTCCTCCCGGCACGGGCAAGTCGCAGACCATTGCGAATATGATTGCTCATTGCCTGTCGTTTGGGAAATCGGTCCTTTTCGTCGCGGAAAAAGCCGCAGCGCTCAATGTTGTGTATGACAGGCTCAAGAAGATCGGTCTGGGGCGGTTCTGTCTGGAGCTGCATTCAAAAAAGGCACAGAAAAAAGAGGTAATCGACCAAATCCGCTCCGCCTGGAATGCGGCACGGCGGGATATACCTGAAGCGTGGACAACCAAGGCGGACAATCTGGCGGAGATCAGGAGACGTTTGAATCAGTACTGTGATTCCTTGCATAAGCGGCGCATCCTGGGGAAATCCCTGTTTTGGGGGATTTCGAAATCCATTGGGTACAAGGAAGAAGAGCTCCCACCCCAGCGGTTGAACCTTCCTTGGCGTGCTTCCGAACTGACTGCTATGGACGAGCGTAAATACGAAAACCTTTGTCATTGCGTCCTGGACTTGGAAGCCGCCGCTAAAAAAGTGGGCAACCCGGCGCGCCATCCCTGGCGCGACGTCAACATGACCGACTGGAAGCCCATCCTGACCGATTATGAACTGACGGAACTTTTGGACAAGGCAACACGGGTATTGCCCGGTTATGCGGAGGCCAAAGAGAAGCTGCTGCGGTTGTTCCCCGTCGCTTTACACGGCGGAGTCGAAGAGCTTCGCCCATACCTCGCGCAGTTCGCCGCTTTACTAACCAATACGCCGAAGATCGCCTCCGGATTTATCCAGTCGGAAAGCTGGAATGAATTGGACGAGTTCATCAACAAGCTTGCCTCGTGCAATGAAAAAAAACAGAGATTGAAGTCGCGCATTTCCGAACATTATTCTCCAGAGTTCCTTGAACAGGATCTATCGGTGTTTTCACACGGCATCGAAGCATTGAAAGAAATGGGATTTATTCGCCGGTTCTTTTTCAAAGGGAAGGTTACCCAGGTAATCATGGCGTTCCGTCTCCGAAAGGATTCCCGGGCAAGTATCGAACAGCTTCGGGAGGATGTCGACCAGGGGATGAAATACCACGCCAACGAAAAGTGGTACGACGACAATGCCGCGTTTCTCGGCAGGTTATTCGGACGCGGTCACGACATTGCCGCTCTTGGCAGAGAACGTCTTTATGAAATAAAGGAGTGGGTATTTTCATTCCGGAAAGTCCTTACCGACTTGTCTTCGTTTATTGCCGGCGGTGACAAGGATGCATTTCTGGAATATGTCTGCTCATTGGTGGAAGACAGGAATCGTGCCGAGCAGGAGGCAGCGAAAATACAAGGTATCCTCCGGGAATGTGAGCACTCGGAAATAGTGTGGCGTGATGTTAAGGAGGAAATGCGCGAGCGACTCAGGCTTGGTGATGAATGTCATGCTTCTTTGGAAAAGTCGCCTGCCGATTTGCTGTTAAAGCAATTCGATACATGGCGGATCCACATGTCCGATCTCGAACATTGGTGCCTCTGGTTGCGGGAATGTGAACGGTCGCGCAGTTTGGGATTGGGGGAAATTATTGAACGGTTCGAACAGGGGAGCGTGGACGCGGAGCGCATGTTCAAACTTTTCGATGCGTCTTTCTGCCATGCGTGGATGATGGGAACAATCGCCACGGACGCCGCATTGGCCTCCTATCCGGCGTCAAAGCTTCTTGGCGATCTGGCGCATTTCAAAAAACTCGACGACGAGTACGGCGAATTAGCCAAGGAAACGGTCCAGGCGCGGCTTTCGATGAAGGTCCAGACGTCCAAGATGAAGGGAGATCCGCGCCGAATCACCTTGTTGCGGAACCAACTCGGCCTGAAACGCAATTATCTCCCCATTCGCAAGCTCCTCAATGAAACGGGGGAAATCATCCGGGGAATGATGCCGTGTTTTCTCATGTCGCCCATATCAGTGGCACAGTATCTCGATATGCGCACAGAGCCTTTCGACGTCGTCATTTTCGATGAGGCGTCCCAGATCCCTACCTGGGATGCAATCGGAGCCATGAACAGGGGCAAGCAGATCATCGTGGCCGGTGATGTCAAACAGCTGCCTCCGACAAACTTTTTCCAGCGTCAGGCAAATTCCGACGATGATCCGGAAGAGGTACAGTACAAGGATTTGGAAAGTGTTCTCGACGACTTTATCGCCGCCAACGTCAAGGAGGTGTATCTCAAATGGCACTATCGAAGCCGCAATGAAAATCTGATAGCCTTCAGCAACCACCATTATTATGACAACCGTCTACTCACTTTCCCCAGCGTCGATAGGAGTCCGGGCGTCAGCCTTCGATTGGTACCTGGCGTTTATGACAAATCCAAGTCGCGCACCAACCGGATTGAGGCGGAAGCCGTCGTTCAGGAAATAATGCGGCGGTTGGCCGATCCAGTCCTGAAAACCCTATCAATCGGCGTGGTAACCTTTAATCAAGCGCAGCAGACGCTTATCGAGGATTTGCTGGATGAAGCCCGCAGAGGCAAACGCAGTCTTGATGAATTCTTCGATACTGACAACCCCAACCATGTAATGGTGAAAAACCTGGAGAATGTCCAGGGAGACGAGCGCGATGTCATGTTGATGAGCATCTGCTTCGGTCCGGACGCGTCCGGAAAAGTAGGTGTCAATTTCGGCCCGCTCAACCGGGATGGCGGGGAAAGACGGTTGAATGTCGCCATCACCAGAGCCAAATACGAGGTGGTTGTATTTTCAAGCATTCAACCTGAGCAGATCGACATTACCCGGACATCCGCCACCGGCCCCAAGCATTTGCGAAATTATCTCGAATATGCACAGCGTGGTCCGTCGGCGTTGTCTGCGATATGCGATGTGCAGCGCCAGGACCAGTTTGACTCTCCATTTGAAAAGCAGGTGGCGGAGGCGTTGCGCAAAGATGGATTTGATGTAGTCAGCCAGGTGGGCTGCTCGGGATATCGCATTGACTTGGGGGTTATCAATCCGGAATCTCCGGGACACTTCATACTCGGAGTGGAATGCGATGGCGCAAATTATCACCGCGCAAAAACCGCAAGAGATCGTGACCGACTTCGGGAATTGGTTTTGGGTGATCTCGGTTGGAAACTGCACCGGATCTGGTCAACGGAATGGTTCATGCATAAGAACCGGGAATTGGCAAAAATCAAGGCGGCAATTGAATCTGCTCTTGATGCATGGCGCGCGAATCGAAAAGTCCAGACTCCAATTGACGCAGAGATCAAAGACGATTCCTGTCGAGTCTCCGTCAGTGCCGAGGAAGAAAGCGCGGAGAACATTGATGATGCAGTCACAGAGTCTGTGCCTGTACCGAATATCGAAGATGTTGTGGATGAAATGAAAAACAATGGCGCTCCTGCTGACGAAGTGGAACGTCTGAATGTGGAGAGCCGAAGCGTTTTTTCCGCCGCCAATGAATATATCCCCGTGATGCTTTCAGAAGCAATGAGGCACTCCGGTCCCATTTTTAGTCAAGATGCTCGAACTACAAGTCAGATCAGAAACGCGCTAAACCGTGTCGTAAAGGCGGAAGCGCCGATTCTTCTCGAGAGGGCCATGTTGCGTGTTGTCGAGTATTGGGGCCACGAACGCCTTACCGATGCGCTTCGCCAGCGGCTGGATACAGCGCGGCGTGGTATGCGTCTGCCACAAAAGACCCATGTCGGAAAAGTGTTTCTCTGGGCTGACGCGCGGGACATGGATACTTATCGTGGTTTCCGGAAAAACGGTTCAAATGCACGGGCAAAACGATCCCCTGGAGAAATCGCTCCGGAGGAATACGCGAATGCAATCAACTCTTTTTTGGAGCACTCAAGCCCGGTTTCTATTGAGAAAATACGAGAAGGTGTTTGCCAAGCGCTGGCGTTGACCACCCCTGATTCTATGGGCGATAAATTGATTGATATGGCGTGTTACCTCCTTGTCGCCCAGAACAGGATCATTGAGCAAGATGGAATGTATTCCGTCGATTTCCCCTCAGCATAACTATAGTCGATAGTTATACTGCTTCCAGAAGGATGTTTCTAACCACAACCGACACTTAGGTGGAACAGCATTACTCTTGCGCTTCAGAGAGAATGTGATAAAATCCGAGCATGGTTGACACTCTAACGGTGGCGGAACGCAGTCGGATTATGGGACGGGTACGCTCCAAAGACACCAAACCGGAAATGCTCGTGCGGCGATTGACGCATGGCCTTGGTTATCGCTACCGATTGCACGATAAAAAGTTGCCCGGTTGCCCCGACTTGGTTTTCCGGGTGCGGCGCAAGGTGATTTTTGTGCATGGGTGCTTTTGGCATCGGCATAGGAATTGCGCCTTGGCGCGGCTGCCGAAGTCGAGGCGCGACTTTTGGACACCCAAACTGAACGCCAACCGCAAACGCGACGAGCGCAACCTCCGCGAGTTGACGAAGACGGGATGGTCGGTCTTGGTGATCTGGGAATGCGAAATTGGCGACGTCAACACCCTGGCGCGGCGGATACGAAATTTTATCGAGGATGAAACGACATGAATTCGGTTGAACTGTTCACAGGCGCGGGTGGGCTGGCGATGGGCGCGGCCAAGGCAGGTTTCCATCATCTCGCCGTGGTCGAGCGCGACAAATACGCCTGCGACACCATCCGTGAGAACCAGCGCCGCGATCACGCCCTCGTCGCCGACTGGCCGCTATACGAGGGAGATGTCCGGAACTGCGATTACCGCGCCATAACCGAATCGGTCGATCTCGTCGCGGGCGGCCCACCCTGCCAGCCGTTTTCCCTTGGCGGCAAGCACAAGGCGTTCAATGACGAACGCGACATGTTTCCCGAGGCGGTGCGGGCCATCCGCGAACTCCGGCCGCGGGCCTTTGTCTTCGAGAACGTCAAGGGCCTGACCCGCCAGTCCTTCGCCACCTATTTTAGCTATATTTATCTGCGCCTGTGCTATCCAGAGCATATCCGGAAAGACGGCGAGGCGTGGGAGCGCCACCTCGAACGCCTTGAACGGCACCACACGTCGGGTAAGCGTTCCGGGCTTCACTATCGTGTGGTTCATCGTTTAGTGAACGCCGCCGACTATGGTGTGCCGCAGCGCCGGGAAAGAGTGTTCTTCGTCGGCTTCCGCTCCGACATCCGCGAGGAATGGTCGTTCCCCGAGCCGACCCACACCGAGGCGGCGCTTTTGTACGAGCAATACGCGACCGGCGAATATTGGGATCGGCACGAGGTGGCGAAGCGGAAGCGCCTTCCCTGCCCCGCCGCCAAACGCGCGGCCATCGAGAGGATGCGGGCCGGGGAAAAACCACACGGCCTACCCTGGCACACACTTCGCGACGCTCGGGCGGATTTGCCGGAACCGACCGACCGCGCGCCCAGGGATGTTTATAATCACATTCTCGTTCCGGGCGCCCGTTCCTATCCCGGCCACACCGGCAGTCCGCTCGATCTTCCCGCCAAAACGCTCAAGGCGGGCGTCCACGGCGTTCCGGGCGGCGAGAACATGATTGCCTTCCCCGATGGATCGGTGCGCTATCTCACCGTGCGCGAATCAGCGCGTGTCCAGACCTTCCCCGACGACTATGTCTTTCACGGAAGCTGGTCGGAAAACATGCGCCAACTCGGCAACGCGGTTCCTATGCGGCTCGCCGAACTGGTGGCGCGCAGTGTTCGGGAGCGGCTCGATTCGTCCGGAAAGGCGGTCTGACACATGGCGGACGCCTTCAACCCGGTCGAATTCGTCGCCGC
>DAIOFH010000100.1:0-2793 GCA_036745875.1 Planctomycetota bacterium
AGTTAAAAAATATACGAATGCGCCAGGCCTAATAGGGCAAAGGCTCCAATTCACTGTCAATCCCGATCCCTTGAGGGGAGCCAGGCAACAATACTTGCGTCTTATGGGTTTTACCGTCTCCTGAAGCAGACATGGCGGAAATGTTGTTTGGCTGCTTGATCGGATCGCCGCCCTCTATAATTTCCGCAGGCCTTCTGCCGCCATCGCGGGTTTTCCGGTAGAGGTTGGCATTGCGGATGGGCAAGTCGCGCTGACCGTCCTTTTCCACCACATACCCGGCAATCAGTAACGGAGCGTCCCGTTCGTTAACCACAGGTGCGGTAAAGCCCAGTGCAACAGGGCCGGAAGTCGCTATGGCCTTGCCTGTGGAGCCGGCAACAGGCTTATCGGAGGCAGGTGCTCCTTCGGGAGTGATATTTTGCGGCAGCGAATGTGCGAACGAAGAACCATCGCCAAAGATATCAACAGATGTCAAAGCTTCGCTGCCGCCGGTGCTGTTGTCACCAAGCGGTGCGGGAAGATTGACGGCAAAATCTACGAAGTCATTCTGTAACGACAAGGCAGGCGCCTCGACAGCAACAGGGGCAAGCGGCTCCCAGGCGACAGGAGCGATGTTCAGCGGCTTGGCTTCAACCGGGACCGGCTTCTGCTCGAGTGTGACGCTGGTCATAGGCAATGCGTTCTCCGCAGAGTTGTACGCGGGAGCGGCGCTTGCCAGGTACGATTCATTGGCTTGGGCTAGGGTCATCCGCGGTTGAGGTCCGAAGTCAAACCACGAAACCTCCCTGTTGTCGGGCACGATATCGACAATGGGATTGATGATGTGGACCGCAATGTCCATATCGTACGGATTTGTCGCCTCCGCCGGTATGACAGTTGTGGCAATGGGGGCGGCGGATGCGGCAGCCATACCGATTGTCGAGGTGCTCGGGAGCGTTTGCGCCGTGAACACGCGCGGCGCGGTTATCGATGCCGGCGCGCTGGCCAATGCTCCGCTCGTGACGGACGCCCTAACGTTGCCGGGCTGCGCCGGAATGTTGTTGCCGTTCTGCCGAGTGGGCAGGCTGGCGATGTAATGGCTTATCGCTACGGGACGCTCGTCCCACGGCCGGAGCGCAGCCGCCCGCGCGGCAAGGATCGAGGCCTGTTCATAATGTCCGAGGTCGGCATACGCATTCGCAAGGGCGATAAGCGACTGGAAATCGTCATCGATATGTTCCGCGACCATGGTGTACAGGCGGGACGCTTCGTCAAGTCGGCCCCAGGCACCGAGGATGCGTGCCTCGAGGATTTTCGCGGGGATATACTCCGGCAGCAGGCTGTACATGCGTGTGACCAGAGTCTTGACATAGGCAAGATCGGGACGGACGGACGCCCTTTGCTTCCTGAATTCAATCTCGGCCATTTTCTGCAGGGCGACAAGTCCGGACCGGCCTGGCGTCACGCAGCGTTCAAAACAGTCATAGGCGATATCAAGATTGACGACACCGCCATTGGCGAGGAACAATGCTTCGTGATACGAGCCAATTTCATCATTAAGCCACAATTCGTCAGCCAGTGGTCTGTTGGCCTGGACAAGTTCGCTGTAAAGATTCGAAGCGTCCGAAGGGCGACCGGCGCGCTTGTAGATGCGGGCGCGGTGCACATCGAGGAGGGCTTCGTTCCTGACCGAAATACCGGGCGTGGAGGCCGCTTGGTTGATGGTGTTGAAGGCGGCGACCAGATCTCCCTGCATCGCCTGTGCTTCGGCCTGTATGCCCAGGGCGGAAAGGGAAAGGGCGGGTTGCTTCGCCGCAACGGCGGCATACTCCAGCGCCATCTCGGCGTCGTTCGTCTTCAGGCAGATGTCGGCAAGCGCCAAGTACAGAAGAGGCTCGTCCTTGCCCTGGTTGATGGCCGCCTGGAGACGCTCGCGGGCTGCGTGCAGGTCGCCTGTCGATATTTTCGCCCTGGCGGAAAACTCGCACGCGGCGGCATTGTAGGCGGCTGGCATGGTGCGGGACAAGGCCGAGTCAAAATGCCAGTCCGCCGCCGCGATGTCATCGGAGACAAGGCTTTCCATCCCGGCGCGCATGTGAGCGACGGCTTCAGGGTCGAGCCGGGCATCGGCGCGCGTGACAGCTTCGATCTTGCTCACCAGCACCCACGGCGTGTTGGCGTAGGTGGAAGTGATCCGGCCGGTGACGGCGATCAGCTGGTATTGTCCAAAGGACTGGACGGTTTGAACCGCCGCTTTGTTGCGTTTGGCAATGTACAGCGTGGGCAGTCCGTTCTTCCGGGCTTCCTCTGTCCAGAGCTGGGCGTGTTCCGGCCAGACGGCAAAATTAATGTGGTCGCCGTTGTTGAAGCGCGTCTGCTGGGGCTTGAACAATTCGCCAAGGTCGGCGAAGCGGCAGAGGAAAAATACTTCCCGTCCCGCGTATTGGTCGGGTTCCTGCATGACACGTTCAAGCGAATAGGATTCGATTTCAGTGGTGGTTAGCATGGACTCCGAGGCACTGAGCTGTGTGCAGCCTGCAGTAAACACCGCAGTTGCCAGGATCCAACAAATAAATCTGCCGTTCATGTTCCGTCCTCCGGGAAAGCAATTAATAGATTTCTCGTCGTTGTTACTTTCCTGGAACGGTTGGTTTCTTTCCTAATTTATCGTCAATATCGTCAATGCGTTTCGGATTCCGATAACGGAAGCGGAGGTTCGAATCCGATGGGTATGCAAAAACGCCGGACACGCATCATGTCGGAAATGTGGAAGGCTTGTTAAAAGCGATGGTTGATACCACTTTGCTTCAAAAC
>DAIOFH010000100.1:2893-14466 GCA_036745875.1 Planctomycetota bacterium
AACCGGATTCCAGCGCAAGTCCTGGAATGGATTCACTGGTTGCAATCCAAACGGCGGCATCCGCGTCCCATGACAAAGCGACGATATATTCGCTCATTTGATTCCCCTTTACAGTCGGCTATTGTCAATATATGAATGTCGCCGCTACCTTACAATATCCCGCAGCCCAAGTATCGCGGCAACGGAATCCTTGAGGCGGGGGTATGTTTCGTCCATGGTGCATTTGCGTTTCAGGACTTCCGACAGGCTGGTGACGCCGCCCTGTTCCGCGAGAATGCCGCAAGGATGCATGAACCGGGTAAAACAACTGAGGTCGGGATCGATGTTCATGGCTAAACCATGCCAGGTTATCCAGCGGCTCACGGCGACGCCGACAGCCGAGATTTTCCTTCCTTCTATCCACACGCCGGTCAGGCCCGGTCTCCTGCCGCCGTCAATGCCGTATCCCTTGAGGAAATGAATGACGCATTCTTCCATCAGGCGCAGATAATGGTGGAGATCCCGCTTGTACCAGGCGAGACGCAGGATGGGATAGACGGTCCACTGACCCGGACCATGATAGGTCACGTCACCGCCGCGGCCGGAAGGGTGAAACTCCACACCCGCACTGGCGAGCGCTTCGCGGGTGACAAGAAGATTGCTCCCATCTCCCGAGCGGCCGCAGGTGATGACTGGTTTATGTTCGGCGAAAATTACAGTGCCTGGAGAATCCGTGTCCTGCGCCAGCTGGGCGACCAGTTCTTTTTGCATTTGTTCGGCAGCGAGGTAGGAAATATCTTTTTCAATCCTGAATCGGGCGGGATAAGGAACTGCTGTCATAAAGCACCAATCAATTTCTATCGAATATGCGGACAAAAAAATATAACCGGCATCTCTGCCGGTTATAGCATATTCAAGCAAAAACTACAATCAGAAGCTGTATTACAGCTCGCCGGAAATCAGATCATTAAGCATTCTGCTGGTTCCGCGTTTCAGCGATTCGGGAGTGACAAGGGTGCCTGCATCGAGGCGTTCCTTGACGTCGGCGACTTTCGCTTCGCGGAAGTCCGAAGCCTGGCGCATCTTGATCTTGACGCGCGCTTCCCCGCTGATCTGGACGGCATCGTCCGACCCAGCTATATTCTGTTCCGAAATGTCTTTTTTGGCCTTGTCCTTAGACTGCGCATCGTCCTTTTGGACGGTTTTACGCATCTGCTGGAATTCGCCATATCCGCTGATTCTCATGATTTTCTCCCCTGTGCTACACAGGGATAACTCCTTGGACTCTGTGCGCCCCTCATGGGCTGGTTAAAAACTTTTTACTGACAATCCTTTGACTCTATTTTTATCGCTGTTAATCAAATTATCGGCATGGGACGAGTTTACTTTAGGAATATATGAACAAAAACCAAAAAATATTCAAGTCCACAACTCTTTAATATTCAAGGGATTATACGGGAAGCTCCGTCCGACTGCAATTCTTTTTAATCCGGCGACCCGTCAGTGCACAATCCTGAATCATCTTAATTAGCGGTCGCTCACGCAAAACCTTTAGGGTAAAAAAAGAAAATATTAAAGATTCCTTGAAATATTTCAGGCATACATATCGCCAACAATAAATCCATTTGCCGAGAGGGTTAGTGTTCCGGAAGCATTATCCCGTTCCAAAGCAATATCATAAACCATAAAATCCCCCATGAGGGGTGAGGCTTCGTTACATGTGTTTTGGCCGTCAATGCGCTGGAGGACCATTCCCGGTTTTATTTCGCCTGCAGGCAGCATCCCCTGGGCGGTCAGGACTTTTTGATCAGCGGTCAGATCCAGCATAATGTCGTTGTCCGCTGCAATCCTGAACATGCCGACAGCCGGACCCTGCCAGTGCTTGCTGACAGCAACTCCTCCTCCCGACATGGCATTACGCACAATGTCGCCGACCGAAAGGTCTTCGACTCGCTTGTCCGTCCCGTCGGCCATGCGTGTGACCGCGTAGGCGCTAATTCCCATAACCCTTTTATCCTTCGTATTTTCCGACTATCAGCACCGCGTTTATCCCAAGCATGCCAAAACTGTTGTTAAGGATGGTTTTAATGGGGCGGTTTGCCTTGACCGGCTTGCCCAGGACAATATTCGGATAGGCGCAATCCGGGTCGAGGTTATCCACGTTTACGGCGGGATGGACAAAGCCGTCCTCGAACGACGGCAGGTTGCCTGCAAGTTCCAATGCGCCCGCCGCTCCCATCGCATGGCCGAAATAGCCTTTGGCTGCATTGAGGTAGGCGGGGGAGTCGTCGCCAAACACCATTTTCACCGCCGCCACTTCCTTGGGGTCGCCTTCCGGGGTAGAGGTGGCGTGGGCGCTGATGATGTCGATATCTTTTGGCTGAAGCCCTGCGCGTTTGAGGGCGAGGGACATGGCTTCGGCTTGGCGCTCCGTATTGGGGAGGACAAAGTCGGTGGCGTCGGTGTTGACCGCCCAACCGAGTATTTCGGCGACGATATGCGCTCCGCGGGCCAGTGCATCGTCCAGCCTCTCCAGGACATAGAGGCAGCCGCCTTCGGCGATGACAATGCCGTTCCTATCGCGGTCGAAGGGGCGGGAGGCTTTATTGGGGTCGGCATTCTTGGCCAGGGCGTTCTGCGCCAGGAAGCTGGCGAAAATGCCGAAGGTATGGATCGCCTCGGAAACGCCTCCCGCTATGGCCTGGTCGACTTCGCCAAGCATCAGCTGTTGCGCACCGAAGATCATGCCGTAATTTCCCGCCGCGCAGGCGGCGCCGACAGTGCAGTGCGGCCCGGTGATGCCGGCATTGAGGCAGAGTTCGCCAGCCGGGTTGTTGGCGATGGAGCGCGGGTTGTGGTGATGGGACCAATACTTGACGTCGTAGTCGAACTCCTTGATATTGGCCACTTCGTTTTCCGTTTCGACATTGCCGTGCTCGGTGATCCCGACATACACGCCGATGCGGGACTTGTCGAGGTTGTCAAAATCGAGTTTGCTGTCGGCGATCGCCTCCTTGCCGCAATAAATGGCGATCTGGCCCGCGCGTGTGCCGCGCCGTGCCTCCTTCCGGTTCTGGTGCCTGTTGACCGGGAAATCGCAGACCCCCGCCGGCCATTCGGTCATATAGCGCGGGGTCATGAGGCTGATCGCCGGTTTTCCCGAAAGCAGTCCGGAGCGCATGGTTGCAAGGTCGTTGCCCAAAGGCGAAGTAAGACCTACGCCGGTGATGACAATTCGTGTTTTCATGCTTCTATCCATTCTTATAGACGACTCTCAGGGGGACATGATCTCGCCGCCGGTGAGATTGACGGCCTGGCCGGTCATGTAGGATGATTCTTCCGACGCCAGGAAAACCGCGAGGTTGGCGATATCCTTGACGTCGCAACCCCTGCCGAGGGGAACGCGCTTGCGGTAGCGCTCCAGGACCTGGTCCTGCGTCTCGTTGTATTTTTTCGCATACTGCACGGCAAGGTCCTTCCACAAGGGGGTGTCCAGGGCATTGCCGGGGCAAATGGCGTTGATCCTTACGCCGATGGGAGCGAGGTCGAGGGCGGTGCACTGGACAAGTCCGATAACGCCGAACTTGCTGGCGCAATAGGCATGGTTCCACAGGCCGCCGCGTTTGCCGCTGCGGGAGCTGATGACGACCATGGAGCCTTTTTTCGCCTCGATCATGTATTTGGATGCGTGCTTGACGCAGAGGAAAGCGCCGGTGAGGTTGACGGCGAGGACAAAGTCCCAATCCTTTTTCGGGAAGTCGGCGATGTAATGGCTTTTCAAGACGCCCGCGTTGTTCACGAGCAGGTCAAGTCCGCCAAAGGTGTTGGCCGCTTCGGTCATGGCGCTTTGGACCGAATCCTCGTCGGAAACGTCAACCTTGACTGCGGTGGTTTTTCTGCCTGTTTTTGCCGCTATGTCGGCGGCGGTTTGTTTTGCGGCTTCGATGTTCAGGTCGAGGATGGCCACATCCGACCCTTCGACAGCCAAACGTTCGGCAATTGCCTGACCGATTCCCTGCGCCGCGCCTGTTACCACTGCTTTACGATCCGCGAGTCTCATCACGTATTCCTCCATAAGAAAAAAACATAGCGGCATATAAAATATGTATATGCGGTGAAACTGTGTACCGGGAAAGATTCCATATTTTATAAAAATGCCAAATATTGTGAAAGGAAAAGACGCTCCGGTGCAATTAATTCCTGAGATGCATTGTCCTGTGTACCTTTTCAGGCGAGATTTTTTACAGTCTCCACTGATTTTAACGATTGCCGGGAGCGTAGAATGACCAGGCCCAGAATACTATCCGTCTTCATGCCGCTGGCAGCGCTGGTGCTGCTCTCGGGCGTCGCGTCCGGCATGGACAAGGAATTCTATGTCAGCACCTACCGCCAGATCGGCAAGACGGCAGGCATGGGACAGCGCGCAGCCGCCATGGGCCATACCGGCGCAGGCATCGCCGACGGTGCGGCATCCTTGGCCATCAACCCGGCGGGACTCGGAGCGTTTGTCGGCTATGCCGTCGAAGGCGGGCTCGGCTTCAACTGGCTTGACGACGGCGTCGACGACGTCACCCAGACGGAGTTCCGGGTCGGCGGCGCATTAAGCCTGGAAAGCTGGAAGCCGTCCGGGCGCTGCAACCAGGCTGTCGGCGCGCAGGTAGATTACAAGAGATTTTCCGGTGCGACGGACGCCAGCATGAAACACGAACAGACCGGCCTGACCCTTGGCTATGGCGTGCATGTCATGCCTGACCTGGTGGTGGGCGCGAGCGCCGCTCTGTATGATACCAAATTCGAGGCGTCTGGCGGCAATCTGCCCTTTGACCGCAAATCCACCGGCGGCGAATTCAAGGTGGGCGGCATCTACCGCATCAGCGACCAGATGACAGCGGGCGGCGTCTTTGGCTTCTCCACCGGTTCGTACAATGAGAAGGCCTCCTACGCGGCGGGAAGCGGCTCCGGCGACTTGACGCGCTGGAACCTCCAGGCGGGCGTCGGCTACCAGCTCTGCGACGAGACCCTACTGGCAGGCGATTTTTGGTACGACAACCTGAAAACAGAACTCAAGAACAACATCCTGAATGAAAAGAACAAGGCCTGGGGTCTATCCATGGGTATCGAGCAGCAGGTCCTTCCCGATACCATGGTTCTCAGGGGCGGCATGTATTACGACCACACGTCTTACAACGCAAAAGGCTCTGTCCGCATGTTTACGGACGGGAACGACGACCACTACGGGAAGGGCCGGGTCGGATTCACCGCCGGTGCGGCATTGAAATTATATTCGTTCGATCTTGGTTATTCCCTCGACGTCAGCACCAAGGGGGACATCAAGAATCTCATAGATATTTCGGCGGAATGGTGACTCGTCACCCCCGCCGTAATGTGGGGAGCGTTGGGAGAAGAGGAAACGGGAGGCGAAGGCGGATGCCGACGCCTTCCGTTGTTTTTATGGTGTTCTCTGCATTTGAGTAATCGTGTCCAATTTCGGCAGGCAATAATTTTCTTTATTACGCCGGATGGCTTCATATAATCGTAGGCCTTGTTTATTCATGAAATGCGGGCAAATTTTACGGGAAAGACGAAATGAACACCGCCACACTCCTTTGTAAATGCGAAGACCAATCCGGCATCGTTGCCGCGCTCACCAACTTTGTCGCCGAATATCGCGGCAATATCGTCGACCTCGACCAGCACACGGACGACGAAACCAAACAGTTTTACATGCGCCTCGTTTGGGATTTGAAAAACTCCGCCCTTACCAGGGACGACCTGCCGAGCGCGATGGCCATGGTGGCGAAGAAATTCACCAATATGGAATGGAACATCTTTTTCGCCGACCCGCTCCCGAGGGTGGCCATGTTCGTATCCAAGACCCAGCATTGCCTGGCCGACCTGCTCCTGCGCCACCAGATGGGCGAATTGCCCGGCGTCATGTCCATGGTCATCGGAAACCATGAAGACTTGAGGGACCTTGCCGAACATTTCGGCGTGCCGTTCCACTATATCCCGGTAACGAAAAACAACAAGAAAGAGGCGGAAGAAAAACAGTTCCAGCTTCTGGAAGAGAACAAGATAGACCTTATCGTCCTCGCGCGCTATATGCAGATTCTCAGCCCTGATTTCGTCAACCGCTGGGAAGGCAAGATTATCAACATCCACCACTCTTTCCTGCCCGCTTTTGTTGGGGCAAAACCCTATCACCAGGCCCGCGAGCGCGGCGTGAAGATCATCGGCGCGACAGCGCATTATGTCACCGCGGACCTTGATCAGGGCCCGATCATCAGCCAGGACGTGACGCATGTCACCCACCGCGACGAAGTGGACGACCTGGTCCGCAAAGGCAGGGACATCGAACGCCTTGTCCTCGGCCGTGCCGTCCGCCTGCATCTGGAACGGCGCATCATCGTCGACCGCAACAAGACGGTGGTGTTTTACTGACTATCGACTGCGATTGAGAGAATCACCCGCCCCGACCCCGAGATGCCGCCCAAGCTGTTGAAGCTGGGCGGTTATTTGCTTGTTCACTTCTTCGGCTGTTTCTATGGACAATGATTTCGCCGGGTAGATTTCGTACAACCGGCGGCAGGCGAGCGGGGTGATGTTGGGCATGATGATGTTTGCGCCACGCGCCAGGCCGTGGCTTCTGCCGCTTTCCCTGTTCACGAGGGATAATGCCGTTGTAGCCGGTATGTTGGCGTAGGGTTGCACCAGACGCGCGAGAGCGACTGCCCTGCAGGTCGTTTCCTCGTCAGCAGGCACCTGTTCGCCGGGAGCGGCCGGCGGGAAACGCTCGGGGTGGCAGCCCATTTCAGTGTCGGGGTGGCGGATGTACGGTCCTATCCCGATCATGTCCAGGTCCATTTCGTGGAACAGGGCGATGTCGTTGGCGAGCGAGTCCCAGGTCTGTCCGGGAATCCCGACCATCACCCCGCTGCCGATTTCATAGCCAAGTTCACGGAGCGTTTGTAAATGGTGGATCCTGCTACTACCTTCCGCCCCCGGCGGTGGCGGGTGGATACGGGCGAAAAGTTCCGGGTCGCTTGTTTCAAAGCGCAGCAGGTACCTGTCCGCTCCCGCCTGTTTCCAGGCGGCATATTCCCCCGGTTCGCGTTCCCCCAGGGATAGGGTGACCGCCAGGCCGGTGGCGGCCTTGATGTCGGTGACGACGGCGCTGATGAACTCCTTGTCGAGCAGCGCGTCTTCCCCGGCCTGGAGAACGACGGTTCCGTAGCCGTACTGTTTTGCCATGTGCGCCGCAACTACGATTTCCTCCCGCGACAACCGGTAGCGGGTCAGGCGGCGGGAAGCGTTGACGCCGCAGTAGGCGCAAAGGCGTCGGCAATGGTTGGATATCTCAATCAACCCCCGCAGGTAGACGGCGTCGCCGACATGGTTTTTGCGCACCATATCCGCTTCCGCGTACAGCCTTCGCGCCGATTCCGGGTCGGGGTCGGAGAGTTGACGCTTTATGGTCGTCCGGTCCGGCATCAGAGGTTGTTCTCGAAATGCGCGACATGGAGGAGCGCGGCGCCGGCTGCCGCCGCTTCGTTTTTATAGTAGCATGGTTTGAAATACTCGCTGTCCGGTTCGAAGGTGTTGAACTCGGCGAGAAGTTCCTTGATCCGGCCGCTCCTGCCTTCTAGATACCCGCCCACCTTGCCGCCGACGATGACCGCGCAATCGAACGCCATGCGGAGATTGTTGATGGCGACGGCGAGATAATAACTGTATTCTTTCCATACTTCCGCCAATCTGTCGTCGCCGGCGTCAAGGAGGTGGAAGAATTCGTCCAGGTCGCCCTCGGTATGGCGTTCGAGGACCTTGCTGTTGCAGTAGGCGTCAAGGCAGCCTTTTTTGCCGCAATAACAGGTCTTGCCGCCGGGGACGATGGCCATATGGCCGAGTTCTCCTGCCCGCTGGTTGTTGCCGTAGTATAGTTTGTCGTTGAAGAGTATGGACCCGCCGACGGCGAAGGACAGGGACAGATAGACTGCTGTGGACAATTCACGCCTGCGGCGGAATTCCGCGAATCCCCTGGCGTTGGCGTCATTGACGAACGCAGTCGGGAAGGGGATGTAACGGCTGATATCCTTGGTTGGCTGGTTGGAAAAACCGAGGATATGTGAGATGTCGATCTGTGTCTGGGATGCGTTGACGATGCCGGGAATGGAGATACCGACGCCGAGGATTTTGTCTCGGCTGAGCGCCTCGTCCTCGATGAACTGGTCCAGGCTTTCGCCTATCCGGGCGAAATATTCGTCCGTGCAGGCAAAGGGGATTTCCTGGCCGGTTTTATAGATGATCTGTCCTGAAAGGTCTACGGCGACAATCCCCACCCGGTCTTCCGCGATGTCCACGCCAAGGGTGAGCCTGGCGTCGGGAGCGAGTGCAAGGGCTTTCGCCTTCCTGCCGCCGGTGGATTCAAAAGCGCCGGCTTCGCGCACAAGGCCGGAGTCTATCAGTTCTTTGACGTTTTGCACGACGGTGGGAACGCTTATTTTCAACTTATTGGCGATTTCCTGCTGGGATATTTTGTCGCTTTCTGAAATAGCCCGGAAAATTCTGCTCTTGTTGAATTTCTTGACGTCTATGTTGTTAAGGCTGCTTTGCTCGGGCATCGACTTCCTTTCGGGCTTCCAGTGCGTTGTCAGGACATGAACAAGGTGTTTGTGTTGCCGCTCGCCTCGGGGTTTTCCAGGGCAACCGCATCAGGGCAATATAATATCAGATTTGTACGCATTATTTCAACTGTAACCGGTTTTGTCATGTACGCATCCATTCCGGCGGCAAGGCATTTCTCCCTGTCTCCGGGCAATGCATTCGCCGTCAGGGCCACGATGGAATGGCGCTTGATGTCGGTGCGCGAACTTTCAATCTCCCGGATCGCCAGCGTCGCATCGTAGCCGTTCATGACCGGCATCATGCAATCCATCAAGACCAAATCGTATGATTCGCCCGCCTTGATTTTTTCCACCGCCTCCATGCCGTTTTTGGCGATGACCGTGTTGCAGCCGATTCGGGTAAGAATCCCCTTGGCCACCATCTGGTTGACGGGGTTGTCTTCCACCAGAAGCACCTTGGCGCGGATCTTCAGGCCGGTGGTGGCGCTACGCCTTTGCGTCAATTTTTCCGTCCGGCGGCGGCGCATCGATTCCGTGTCCCTGGATGACGGCGTTGGCTCCTCCACCAGTATGGCGTCCCAAAGCTCCTCGATTTTTTTCCAGATGTCGGTACCGAGCACCGGCGTCGGCTGGTACATGTCGACAAGCCGTACTTCCGGGTCGTCCTGGACGGCAAGGTCAAGCGCGCCGATCATGAACATCGTTTTCGGGTTGCCGAAATGCGTGTGTATCTTCAAGTCCGAGAGGATGACCCGCATTCGGCTCGAGTCGGCGAACGCATTGTCGAAAATGGCAATATGTATTCCGGACTCGCGTTCATAGCTGAAGCGCAGCTGTCGGTAGGTCTCGTCGACGCTTTCCGCCACGGATATTTTCGCCCCGGTCGCCATAAGGTAGTCTTTCGTCGCTTTGCGATAATCCATATTGGCGATATTCAGTTGGACATGCAAGCCGGAAAGATCGGGGATGATGTCCTTCGTGGCGGCGGGCAGTTCCGGAAGGGGGAAGGATATCCTGGTCCGAACAGCCGCTTTTCCCGAATATTCCAGCAATTCATCGGTTAATTCCACCGAAATCGCGCCGCCCATCATGCGGACTAGCTTGCCGAGGGGAGGCAGGGACAATTTTTCTCTGGCGACGCCGGAGACCACTTCGGACCGTTCCACCAGGGCGCGGATGTTTTCGACGTCCAATTCGTCTTTCGGCATGAAAAAAATGTCGAAGTTTACCAAACCGGCCCTGTCGTCGTCCACCAGCAAGCGCAGGGTGGAGGATGACGACCAATTTAGGCATTTGGAAAAGAGATGCAGGAGAATTTGGCGCAGACGTTGCGGGTCGCCGGACCGTCCGCTGACGATGCGGGCCGGCATGAACATATACACGCGTTTGGATTGTGCATCCGAGATGGCGCTTTCCAATCTGATGATGTCATCCACCATGAAGCGCAGGTCGAACGCCTTGTCGGTTATGACCGGCTTCGTTTCGTCCCGGAGCGCGATGTCCATTACCTCCTCCAGGACCATTTGCAGGGCCTTCGAGGAATTGACGATTATTTCAGATGCGATTTTCGTTTCGGGAAATGCTGTTTCACGGTTGCCTATGTCCTCCGCGAGACCGATAATGCCGTTCAAGGGCGTGCGCAATTCGTGGGACATGTTGGCGAGGAACGCAGTTTTGGCATTGGTTGCGGCCTCCGCCGCCTTTTGCGCCATGACCAGCTGTGTCGTATCCCAGAAGGATTTGACAATGCCGATGGCTTTGCCGCGCGGGGAGGCCATCATGATCTGGCGCTGGATAAAGATGCGCATTTCCCCAGACGAATCCGTGGCCGCAAGCTTCCTGTCCTGGTGTGTGCCGACATGCAGCGTGTCCAGGGGATCGTCGCCGTCGTCGAAACAGGTGACATCCCTGTACGGCTTGCCGATGATTTCGTCATAGGTTTTGCCGATCATCGAACAGAACTTTGAGTCGCAGAGCCGTACGCGGCCGTCCATGTCGAGGAAGCACACCATTACGGGTATGGTGTCTATCAATTGCCCAAGAAAATGCCGTTCCGCAAGCAGGTTCGCTTCCGCGGCCTTCAGGTCGGTGATATCATACAGGGCAGAGATGATCGTCCCTTGTTCGCCCCCCTCCAGGGTCTGCGCCGTTTTCACGACGCCAAAAGAAAGCTTTTTGCCGTTGATCTCCAGGGTTTTTTCGCCCAAAAAGGATTTCCCGGACAGCGCCATGTTGCGACTCATGGCATCTTCCTGCCGGGACTTGAACACCTCGCCGAACGACAGCAGGCTGCTGTCGTCCTTGCCAAGCAGTTCTTTGGGCGTTTTGCCGAACATGTCGGAAAATGCCGAATTCACGAACAAGAATACCCCATCATAATCCTTCACCATGATGGGGACGGTTACGGCCTCGATTATGCTGTGGAGAAAGTCGTGATCCTTCCGGTGTGTGTCCTCCAGGGCCTTTTTTTCCGGGCTGGACAGCGTTTGCCAGGTGCGGAACTGGTTGCACAGAAAGACGAGAAGAATGATGAACGCGGCAAGAACGTATATGAAATAGCGCAAGCTGAACGCGGACAAATCCATCGCCCATCTGGTGGGTGGTACCTCGATGATGGCGATGCCGACCGTCTTGTTCGCCGCCCT
Organism: Planctomycetota bacterium; assembly: GCA_036745875.1. Taxonomy (GTDB): domain Bacteria; phylum Planctomycetota; class SZUA-567; order SZUA-567; family SZUA-567; genus DAIOFH01. The sequence goes on from DAIOFH010000100.1 coordinate 14,142, forward strand.
GACGCCGGCGAAGGATGCCAGGGAGTCGCTCGCGCGCCCGGATGCCGGGTCGAGCGTGGATTTCTCTTTTCCGGAAAGGATATCGATGACGGGAAGCGGCGCATCCTCCCAGACGCCGACCTCGCTCCCGTGTTCGTCGACTCGATAGAAAACGGCATGGTCGTCGCTTGGGACCGCGGCGGATATCTGCATGCGCACAATTGTGTATCCATTCAGGCGGAAGCCGACGGCGAGGGTTTTGTTGAACAGCCGTTCTATCGTTGCCGCGCTGGCGGCTCCGGTTTGGCCGATATTGGCCAGCGTCATCCCGTCTATCAATCCCGCC
>DAIOFH010000101.1:0-14067 GCA_036745875.1 Planctomycetota bacterium
AAGCGTTCGCAGCTGCCGGGATCCAGGTCGCCTTGCCTCCGCTACGGGGCAAACGTAGTTGCACTCCCAAAAATAGTCATGCACTGTGGGGTGGGAGGAGTAAATCTACGACCCTTCATCAGGTGCAGGCAGCAGCTTTTTCTTGAGATATCCTTCGGCGCAATACACCGCACCGGCGGGATTGTGGGCAAGGACCCTGTCTTTCGCAATCAGCGTCGTCACCGGCGCATCGGAATATTTGTAAAACAACGAATCATGTCCCACGCACAATCCGACAGCGACATTGAATTCGGTCTTGGCCTGGTTGAGGAATGCCGCCTGTGCGATGGGGTTGCACATGGCTTCGAACTCTCCCGGGCGGAGATAATCGCTTTGGGGGATTTCCAGCGCCGATTTGTCGATGCCGCCCGTCTTGCAGACGATGGTGTCGACTTCAAAACCGAATTTCCGGAGAATGTCCGACACTACTTTCGCCTCGCGTTTGAGCCCGATGCAAAATGCTATGCCAATACGCCTGTACCCCATCTTCCTGCAAAATTCCGCGACTTCCCTGAGGCGCGGCCATTCGCAATAGCCCGCAGCCTCGACAAAGGCGGAGGCCTGGGAAAAGCGTGTATTGTCGTCGTCCTTGTAGCGCTCGAACGCCGCGGCCATGCTTTCGGCATCACGCATCGGGCAATTGGCGGGCGCGCCATCCTTGTCGCCACCGCGGCAATTGGCGCTGGAACAGTGAGCACAGGTATACATGAAGGGGCCCGATCGAATGGCGTGGAAATAAGAATATTTACAAACAAGACAACGGATTAGAATGGCGCTTACATAAGGTCAATGCGAACATAACCCAACATTCTGTATCGAGTTAAAAGTTAAGAACGAAGAGTGAAGAGTTCTGGAAAATCCTCACATTAATTAATTCGTTCGCTTCGCTCACTTTTACTGAAAACACTGCGAATTCAGAATAAGCGTGCGGAAGCACGCGGGTTCTCAATGTGAGATTTTCCAGTAACTCTTCACTCTTCACTTTTAGTTCTTAACTAATGATCGGCATCAATAAATAACCGCGCCCTTGCGGATGTATTCTTCACACTCCTTGGCGCCCAGCGGCGGACTGAACAAATACCCCTGGATGGCCGTGCATCCAAGCGTCTGGAGCGCCTTCAACTGCTCCACATTGTCCACGAACTCGGCAAGCGGCATTATTTTCAGCGTGTGGGACAATTCGGAAATGGTGAAAATGATTTCCGAACTATACCTGCTTGTCGCGACGTCCCTGGTCAGCACACGGTCCAGTTTCAGCACATCTACGGGGAATTGCTTCAGGTAGACGAGGGAACTATGCCCCATGCCGAAGTCGTCAATCGCGAGCTTGACGCCGAGGTTATGGATTTTCTGCAGCAATTCCGTCTTGTCGCTTTCAGGGCCGAGGGCCGTGGATTCCGTCACCTCCACCTCCAGCTTCTCCGGGGGCAGACTGTAGCCCCTGAGGAGGTCGGAGATTTCGGTGACAATGTCGTCATTGTCCAACTGGTTTACCGAAAGGTTGACTGACATCGTCACATCGGTGAGCCCGCCCTGCCGCCACATAGCGAGGCGGTGGCACGCTTCATCAAGCGCCCATGAACCAAGCTTCTTGATAAGTCCCGATTCCTCGGCAAGGGTGATGAACAACCCTGGCGGGATGCGGCCGAGATGCGAGTGGTTCCAGCGCATCAACGCTTCGACGCCGAATATCTTGCCGGTGAGGCTGTCCACCTGGGGTTGATATTCAAGGAACAGTTCGTCCTTTTTCACTGCCAGGGCAAGGTCGTTGGCGAGGGAGCGCGACAACGCCTTCGCCTCCGGAGTGACGAAATAGCCGTCTTTCCCGATATTTTCGCTGTACCCCGGCATCAACTCGCTGAACGCCTGTTTGAAGCGCAGGCGCTTCATCTTGTCGGCAAGCCTGACGAACGGCATATAGATGGCGACGCCGATGATCATGTTCGCCAACTGGAGTATGGTTCCCGCAATAGAGCCGGTGGCGGTCCAACCGCTAATAAAAACGGTGGCGGTCCATTCGACAGGGTGGGTTGTATAGGGCACCCAGCCGCTCGCCATGGCGAAATAGGAGGTGAAGATGGTCACCGCCGGAACTGCCACGAAAGGAATGAGGAAAATCGGGTTCAGCACAATGGGGAAACCGAAAATCATGATCTCATTTATATTGAACAACGCGGGCAACAAGGACAGCTGGGAAATCTTCCTCATACTGCCGGTGCGACTGGCGATCATGCAGGCGATGATGAGGCAGATGCTGGATCCCGAGCCTCCCATGGCGATGAAAACATCGAAGAATGTCTTGGTGAAAATAAACTGGGGCGCTTCCCCGGCGGCGACAGCTTCCATGTTCGCAGTCATGGCGGTGGCGTATATGGAAGTTGTGACCGGCTCCATGAGGTTGGAACCATGGATGCCGAGGAACCAGAAGGCATGGCGGACAAGCGTGTACAGCTGCGCCGTCCAGAACGTATTGCCCATTTCCTGAAACGGCTGCGACAGCAGGCGGTAAAAACTGTCGTGGAGATCGGCGATCCCCAGCATCAGGGAAAACCATTTGACCAGGGCGAAAAAAACGATGGTCAACAGACCGGGCAACATGGCGCTGAAAGCATGCGGTATGGACGGGTCGGCCTCTTCCGAATAGAAGGAGATGTTGAGCCAGGATATTTTTCTCAAGGTGAAAAACAGCGAAGTGGAAACAAAGGCCACGATAATGGCGATAAACAAACCGTGGATCCCCAGCCAGAAGAACGGCAACGCCGCACCTTCCATCACCGGCTGGACGACCGTTATCAACGCGGCCAGGCTGACAAGGGAGACGACAATGGGGTTGATTTCCCGGCTGGAGTTATTGTTGTTATGATATTCGACAAGGCTATGGCTGATCGTGATAACCATAACCACCGAAAGTAGATTGAAAGCGCCATTTTGGATAAAAACGCTTACGAGCCGCCAGTTTGCACCGAGCAGGCTTTCCATGAATGCGCTATAGCCCGGCAATGGGAAATTGGCCAGGAGAACGGCGAACGATCCGGCCATTACCAACGGAAGAGTCAGTGTCAGGCCGTTACGTATCGCTTTCAGTTGCGAGTTCGCGATTAATTTTTCAAAAACCGCTATCATGGCTGCCAGCCAGCGGCCTTCAGATTTCTCCACAGTTCACGATCCTTCGTAATTGTTTACAAACCGTAAAATGAGTATACGTTTTCAGAAAGAATCCTTCCCTCGAAAACCGGGAATTATTTAACCACAGTAAAACAGTGAGGATTCCCTATATATTAAACACTATTTATAGCAGTAAACAACCAAATTTCTCCTGGGGCAAGAAAAACGCCGGGCCACCCGTGGCGACCCGGCGAAAAATTTGCCTGCGATTCAACGTCAGGAAATGTCGTCGTTGTTGCGGGCCTCAACAATGGTGTGCGATCTTTTAACCTTAAGATCCAAAGGATGTTGCGGCGTATTCCAGATTTCCTTGGCATACTCCAGAATCGTCCTGTCGGACGAGAACTTCCCCGAACGCGCCGTGTTGAGAATAGATTTTCTGGTCCACAGGTTCTTGTCAGCATACTCGCCCTGCAGCTTCCGGTGGGCATCGGCATAGGACTGCAGGTCGGCGATGATCATGTACCTGTCTCCCCACTCCAAGAGGGACTTACGGATCGGTTCGAATATCTGTCCCTCGCCGACCGAGAAATGTCCACCAAAGAGGAGGTCGAGCGCTTCCTTGATTTCCGGGTTCGCCTCGTACATGGCGTAGGGGTCGTAGTGGCTGGAGAGTTCCTTCGCCTCTTCGGCGTTGAGGCCGAAGATGTACATGTTTTCCGAGCCGACCTCTTCCATGATTTCGATGTTCGCGCCGTCAAGGGTACCGATCGTGAGGGAGCCGTTCAACATGAACTTCATGTTGCCGGTGCCCGACGCTTCGGTGCCGGCGGTGGAAATCTGCTCCGACACATCCGTCGCGGGGATGATCTTTTCCGCCAGGGATACGCGGTAGTTCGGCAGGAAATACACCTTCAGGCGCTCGCCGATGGCGGGGTCGTTGTTGACCACATTGGCGATATTGTTGATGAGCTTGATGATCAGCTTCGCCATTTCATAGCCCGGGGCCGCCTTCGCTCCGAAAATGAAGGTCTGGGGAGTCCAGGGCATGTCCGGATTTTTCCGCAGGCGGTTGTAAAGCATGATGATATGCAGAGCGTTCATCAATTGGCGCTTGTACTCGTGCAGACGCTTGACCTGCGTGTCGAAGATGGAATCCGGGTTGAGTACAAAGCCGATATCCTGCTTGACGTGGTCTATGAGGGCCAGCTTGGCCTGGCGGCGCGTTTCGCGGAAGCGCTCCTGGAAGGAGGAGTCGTCCGCGAACTTTTCCAGACCGCGCAGATCGTCCAGGTTGGTGATCCAACCAGGCCCGATAGTGTCGGTGATCAATTTGGCCAGCGGCGGGTTGGCCTTGAGGAGCCAGCGGCGCTGGGTGATGCCGTTTGTCTTCGAATTGAAGCGTTCCGGGAACATGTCGGCGAAATCAGGCACGACGCGGCTCTTGAGAAGCTCGGTGTGGATCGCGGCGACGCCGTTCGTTGAATGCGATCCGACGATGCACAGGTTCGCCATCCGGATCTGCTTCGGCTCCGTTTCCTCGACAAGGCTCATGCGGGACAGCTTGCCGACATCGCCGGGGAATGAAATGGCGACCTTTTGCATAAAGTCGTAATTGATGTTGTAGATAATCTGCAGGTGGCGCGGCAGCAGCTTCTCCATCATCGGCACAGGCCACTTTTCCAGGGCTTCCGGCATGAGGGTGTGGTTGGTGTAGCCGAGAGAGCGGACCGTGATGTCCCAGGCCTGTTCAGGCTCGAGGTTTTCCTGGTCCATGAGGAGACGCATCAGTTCCGGCACCGCCAATGACGGGTGGGTGTCGTTCATCTGGATGGCGACGCGCTCGGGGAAGCGGTCCCACGGCTCCTTGTCGTGCTTGAAGCGCCGGACGACGTCCCAGAGGGAGCAGGCGACGAAAAGGTACTGCTGCTTGAGGCGCAGTTCCTTGCCGGTGTAGTGCAGGTCGTTCGGGTAGAGGACCTTGGTCAGGTTTTCCGCATCGGTCTTGGATGCTATCGACGCGACGTAGTCGCCGCGGTTGAAGTCGTCGAAATCGAAGTCTTCGGTGGAACGCGCGGACCACAGGCGGAGGGTGTTGACGGTGTTTCCGCCGTAACCGACGATGGGGGTGTCGTACGCCATGCCGAGGACGGGCTTGGCGTCGACCCAGCGGTAGCGGGTGCGGCCGTTTTCGGTCCATTGCTCGACCCGACCCTCAAAACGTACTGGGATCAGGAGTTCGGGCCTGGCGATTTCCCAGGGGAAGCCGCTCTGAAGCCAGTCGTCCGGGTGTTCGACCTGGTAGCCGTTTTCGATTGTCTGGCGGAAGATGCCGTAGTTGTAGCGCAAACCGTAGCCCATGGCGGGTATCTGGAGGGTGGCCATGGAGTCGAGGAAACAGGCGGCGAGACGGCCGAGGCCGCCGTTGCCGAGGCCGGCGTCGACTTCGACGTTCCGGAGCTCCTCCCAGTCGATGCCGAGCTCATCCATCGCCTTGTCGACGGCGTCGTCGAGCTTGAAATTGATGACATTGTTCCCGAGCGCCCGTCCCATCAGGAATTCCAGCGAAAGATAATACACACGCTTGACGTGGTCGTCGTGGTGCGACTGCTGTGTTTCGATCCAGCGGTCGATGAGCCTGTCGCGTATGGTTCTGGCGAGGGCGAAATAGCGGTTGTGCTTGGTGGCGGTGTATCTGTCGCGGGCCAAGTCGTATTTGAGGTGTTCGGCATAATCCAGTTGAATCGATTTCGGGTTGGTGCCCTGGCGTGTGCTCATTTCGTGTGGCGATAATTCCTGATTTTCCATCATGTATTCTCCTGTCAAGAGTATGCTGCGTCTGGCATCTTTCAACTATTTTCGGATGGAAATCCGAAGAGTAAACACATAAAGATAGGGGATTGGTTCAATATGAGGCATTATATCGAAACAATTTGCCATTGCAAACCAAAACGACAGTGAAGCGTTGTTTCCTTCGGGGTGTGGGCATATGCCTCGAGTGTTTAAGAATTGTCCTGATAGGCGACAATCATATCCCTGCCGGCGGCTTTCCCCTTGTATAGCGCCTGATCGGCTTTCTTGATTATATCTTCCACCCCCCAGCCGGATTGCAGGGCTGCGAGGCCGAAGGTCGCCGTCATGGTAAAAACATTGTTACCATGGCGGATTTGTTCGGCCTTGAGCTGTTCGCGAATGCGCTCGAAACAGGGGATGGCGCCCGCGAGGTCGGTCTCCGGCAGGATAACCCCAAACTCCTCCCCTCCGTAGCGCCCGACGATATCGGAGCCGCGCGCTTCATGTTTCAAAATCGCGGCAAAGCGCCGTAGCGCCTCGTCTCCGGCCTGATGGCCGTATTTGTCGTTGATGCGCTTGAAATGGTCGAGGTCGGCCATGCAAAAAGTCAGTTGGCGCTGATGCCGCGAACTGAGCGCCCAGTATTCCTCCAGCCGATCGGAGAGGAACGCCCTGTTAAGGAGGCCGGTGAGCGCGTCATGGCTGGCGGCGAACTGCAGTTGCTCCTCGAGTTTTTTCTGGTCGTTGATGTTTTCCATCAAGGCGATCAGCGCGTATTCGCCGTCGCCGTTTTCATGGGCCGTGAGCGTTATGTACTCCCAGTCGGTCGATCCGTCCTTGTTGATGAAACGCATCTGCCTGACGATGCGTTTCATCTTGAGGCGGCGTATCTTTTCGATCATGCCCCGCAGTTCGGGCCTATCCTCGCCGCTGACGAAATCCAGGATGTTTTTTCCCAGGAGTTCCCTCCGGGAGTAGCCGCTGATTTGAACCCAGCTGGGATTGACGCGTTTCAAAATCCCATCCTGGTCGGCAATGCCTATTCCGATTCCGACGTTATTGAAGATCATCCGGAACTGCTTCTCCGAGCGTTGCCGCCGGATCGCCTCCTGCTTTATGCGCGTGATCTCCATCCTCACCCCGATGGCGCGCATGGGTTTTCCCGACAGGTCGCGGTCAATCCTGTTGACTGTCGAAATATACCAGCGCCAGGCGCCGTCTTCCTGGCGTTCGCGGTATTCGAACCAGAAAGGCTGGCGTGAGTCGCCGTGTTCTTTCCAAATATTTTTCACCGACTCGAAATCGTCGGGATGGACAATGTTTTTCCAATGCGACGAAGGAATGCCGAAATCGGTGACGTTCGGGTCGTATCGGGCGATCTTATCCTCCAGATAAAAGAACCTTTCCTTCTTGAAATCGTATTCCCATATCGACGCACCGACTGCATCGATAAAATCATGCATCAGCCTGTCGCTGACGACATAGTTGACGCTGCCGACATCGCCGCCAAAAAGAAAGGAAGGAGCGCTCTCGCTGACACGTGATTTGCCTCTCGCGGTAGACATGAGTGGTGTTTCTCCGGGTATAAAACATGACAAAAAAATACCGAATACTCCCTGGTTCGCAAAGAGCCTTGTCCTCTGCGTCCCAGTCAATATTCAGTATATCATGCAAAATGCCGGAAAGAGTGCGGATCTCGCAACGGCCATATTTCAATAGGATAGATATATGAGAAAACGTATCATAAATGTATAGATAAAATGGAAAACTTTTGGAAAGACATACCATGCCAAAAGGACGCCGGCCATGTTGTATGAATGGACGTTGTAGCGCCAGCGCAAACGGTCTTCCTCGCGCTTGATGAACAGGTACCAGAATTCCGAACCGTCCATGGGCGGAATGGGCAAAAGGTTGAACACCAGAAGGACGATATTCAGGGTGAACAGCACGTGGAGCAGCATACACACCGCAGCCATCATCGAGTTGCCCGCGTCGGCGGGCGCGACAAGGTATCTGCTTCCTTCAAGGAATCCCAGGATAAACCATCCCGACCGCATGCCGATCAGCATGACGACAAAGGCGAAGGTCGCCGGAATAAGGTGCGACAGCGGCCCGGCGAGCGACATGAAAAACGCCTTTTTCGGATAACGCGCCGCCCAGTGCGGATTGAAGGGCGCGCTTGCCCAGCCAAGCATCCAGTCGCCGCGAAAGAGAAAATAACTGACCAGCGGCGCAATGATCATTCCCCAGCGTTCCCTTTGCATATGGGGAAGCGGGTTCAGGGTGGCTTGCCCCGAGTTATAGGCGGTATAGTCGCCGCCCCAGGCCGACACCACGGCGTGCGACGCCTCGTGGAGCGAGGTGGAAAAAAGAAAAACCGCATACCAGACAAACAACCCGGTCAAAAGAGAACTGTCCATGCGCTGAATTTTTACCTGTCTATTATCAAAACAAACGAATTATTATAGCGTTTTCGCGAATGGTTGACCCTTCCCTTTTGCGCGTTTTGGTTGGCGCAATTGATCCTGAAAACGCCGGAGAGGGCCTACCTTTTCCCGAAAACGCGCTAAACACGGAGGATGTGTTAAAATAACCCTGTCTATTATATTGGCATAAAATGTTTTTTCCTATACCATAGTTTTCTTAACCCTTTGCGCAAAAACGCGCCCAGACCAATAAGGCGACAAGAACACCATGCATGTTTTCACCAGTAAAGACTATGCCCCCCTCGCGGACAAGCGCCCTGCCGTGACCGTCGGCGTCTTCGACGGGGTACACCGGGGACACCGGACCATTTTCAAGCAATTGACGGATAATGCAAAACAGATGGCTGTCCCCGCCATGGCGATAACCTTCAGCCAGCACCCGAGGCTGACCCTCGGCAGATCGGCGCCGTTGTCCATCACCAGCCTGGAAAACCGCCTCCACCTGATGGAACAGTCCGGGCTCGACGCCGCCTGGGTCCTGGATTTTTCGCCGGAGATGGCCGCCCTGCCCGGCTGGGATTTTTCCGAAAACTACTTCCACTCGCGCCTCGCCGCCTCCCTCGTCGTCCTCGGCGAAGGCGCGCATTTCGGCCGCGACCGTGACGGCAACGCCCACAACCTCGCCAATTGGGCAAAAACCTGGGACATGAAAGTCATACCCGTCCCCGCCCTCATCGTGGACGGCACCCGCATCAGCAGCACGGCGATCCGCCTCGCCGTCCAGTCGGGCGAGCTCGAACGGGCCGAAGATTTCCTCGGCAGGCGCTTCTCCGTCATCGGCACAGTGGTCCATGGCCAGGGCCTGGCCAAGTCCTACGGCTTCCCCACCCTGAACCTCGACCCCCACCACGAACTGCGCCCGCCCGCCGGCGTCTATGTCACGACGGCGCGGGTCGGCAGCAGGGAGTTCCCCTCCGTCACCAACGTCGGCCGTCCGCCGACGGATGCGGAAATCGAGGCTGGCCTCGGCGACTTCATGGTCGAGACCCATCTCCTGGACTACGACGGCGACCTCTACGACCAGGTAGCGGAGGTGTTTTTCATCAAGAAAATCCGCGATGTCATGCGCTTCGCCGAACCCGCGGGGCTCATCCGGCAGGTCCGGCTGGACATGGCCGAGGCGAAGGACTATTTCAAACATTAGCGCGTTTCGCTGTTGAAAGGGACAGATCGATGATCAAGGCAGTAATTTTCGATATGGACGGATGCCTCACGGATACCGAACCGATCATCATGGCGGCCAGCATCCAGGGGCTTGCCGAATGGGGCGTCAAGGCGGTCCCCGAGGACTTCATCCCCTTCGTCGGCCGAGGGGACGACCTTTACGTCGGCGGCCCGGCGGAAAAACACGGCGTGCCCTACGATGTGAAAATGAAACACCGCGTCTACGAAATCTACCTCGACCTTATCGCCCGGGACGGCAAACCATTCCCCGGCGTCCCGGAACTCCTGGCCAAAGTCAGGGAAAAAGGCATTAAAATGGCCGTCGGCTCCAGCGCCGACAAGGTAAAGGTCGAAGCCAACATCAAAGCCATCGGCGTCCCCCGCGACTGGTTCGAAGTGGTCGTCGACGGCACCATGGTCGAACACAAAAAGCCCGCGCCGGACCTCTTCCTGAAAGCCGCACAACTCCTCGGCGTCAAACCCGAAGAATGCGCCGTCGTCGAAGACGCCGTCCACGGCGTCGAAGCGGCCAATGCCGCAGGCATGCGCTCCATCGGCGTCGCCAACACCCTCCCCATAGCGGAGCTCCACGAGGCGGACGTCGTCAGGCCCGCAACCGGCGATGTCACACTTTCGGATCTCGGCATAGCCTAAAGCACTAAGCGTGTTGACCCAAGGCAAGGCTGAGTCTCCCATGCTGCCGGATAAGCCCGGGAGTATGGGTGGCGCATCCTTGCCCTACACCAACACCACTACCCTTCGACAAACTCCGGGAACAGCGGTTCGAGCGCTTGGTAGACTTTGTTGAACAGGCTTTTGCGGTGTTTGTAGATTTCGGTATTTTGGCTGATCGGTCTGGTGCGGTCGACCACTTTGTTGAAGCGATCGGCAGCGGAAAAGTCGGGGAAGATGCCGGAGCCGATGCCGGCGAGGATTGCCGCACCGGTGGATGTGGCTTCGTCGAGGTAATTGGGGCGCTGGATTTCGACATTGAAGACATCGGCGATGATTTGCCGCCACAGGTCGCCTTTTGCGCCGCCGCCGATCATCAGCATTTCGCTCAGGGGGACGCCCTGCTCGCGGAAGATGTCCACGGACGCCGAGAGGTTGTACGCCACGCCTTCGAGCACCGAGCGGATGATGTCGGGGCGGGTGTGGGTGATCGAAAGGCCGACGAAACCGCCCCTGGCGATGGGGTTCCAGTGGGGGGTGCGCTCGCCCATTAGATACGGGAGGTAGAGGAGGCAATTTGCGCCGACAGGCGATTTTGCCGCGACGTCGCCCATGACGTCGTAGACGCTTCTCCTTTCCAGTTTTGCGATCCGCGCCTCCTCGTGGCAGATTTCGCTGCGCAGCCATACATAATTGCCGCCGCCGACCTGCATGATGCCCATCGGGTTGTACAATCCGGGGACGGCGTGGGCGAAGGTGATGGTCCGTTGTTTTTCATCATAGATGGGCTCCGTCGTGGATACGGATATCCAGGAGGATGACCCGACGCAGGCGTAGGGCTTGCCGGGGGCGACGGAGCCGACCCCCACGGTTGCCGCGACGCCGTCGGCGCTGCCGGCGATGACGGGGATGCCGGGACGAAGGCCGAGGACCTTCGCCGCCTCGCGCGTCAGTTCGCCGAGGACCGAGGTGGACGGCACGACCTCAGGCAATTTGTCCGCGTCCAGCCCGGCGGCGTCGATGAGTTCGGCGGACCAGGCATTTTCCTTGAGGTCGAAGATGTTGGATCCGGAGGCGTCGGTTTGTTCGGTCGCGAGCCTGCCGGTCAGGCGGAAATTGAGGTAATCCTTGGCGTTCAGGAATTTATGGGTCTGTTTATAGATTTCCGGTTCATTGTCCTTGATCCACATGTATTTTGCGGCGCTATAGGAGGGGCTGGGGCGGTTGCCGCTGATGCGGTAGATTTTGTCCGCGCCCGCCTGTTTGATGAAGTGGTCGCTTTCCACGGTCGAGCGCTGGTCGCAGTAGAGGATATGCGAGCGGAGGGGCTTGCCGTCCTTGTCGACGCAGAGGCAGCCCATCATCATGCCGCTGAAGGCGATTGCCGATACCCGGTCGGGGTCCTGGTCCTGGAGGATTTTCCGGGTGGCGGTCACGACCGCCGTCCACCAGTCGTCCGGGTCTTGCTCGGCCTTGCCGCCGGGCATGAAGTTGCTTTGATAGGGATGGGAGGCGCTGTCCAGCAACTCGCCGTCTTCGGAAAACAGAGTCGCCTTGTCGGCTGAGGTGCCGAGATCATGGGCAAGAATGAGTCGTGACATGCCTTTTCTCCGGTATTGTTTGAAAGCGCCATTTCCGGCGCAAAGAAACTGTGATAGTTTTAAAAACTATTTTATTTCAATTTGGAAGTGATGTAAAGAGCATATCCATTCGCCCTTGCTGTTCTGGACGTACAGCGAACCGTTGGCCGGCGGTTCCTGGATGATGTACATGACCTGCGCGGGGTCGAATTGCTCGTCCGCCGTGAAAGCGTCGTCGTCGGTCCAGCTCAGCATGTCCTTGGTGATCCTGATGTCGTCCAGGTTGCCGCCGTTCGTCACAAACTGTTCGACGGACGTCACCGCCTCCTCGCCGAAAGATACCGTAATGCCGGTGTTCTTGTCGAATATGACCTTGTCGTTGACCGGCGTGATGTTGACCTTGATCGTCCCGACGTCGGAAATGCTCGACTGGTTCGGGCCGTAGATGGTATGCCCGTTGTTGTTGGCGGGCGCATCGGTCTCCACTTCGGACGAACCGTTGACCCATGTGCCGCCGACAAGCAGGTCGGAAACGAGGACCAGGCCATCCGCGCCAACCACCTGCTCCTCGATCCAGGTTCCGTTATCCCAGTAACCCGGGATGATATCGTCTTTCACATACGACCCGGCAGGGAACGTCTCGCCATCCTGGACGAAACCTGGGTTGTAGCCCACGCCCTTGTTGTCGTTGGCGATTATCCGGATGTCGTCGTGGAAATTTTCGCTGCCGTCGTGGATGTAGCGCACCCTGCCGGCTTCGAGATCCGCCATGGTGATGATCGTCGCGCCGTTCAGGGTCGTGATGTTCCAGGTCGTGTTACCCTTGGCGTCGGCTTCGCTGGCATAGGTGATCTTCTCGTAGCCGTCGATGGACCCCGGGGCCGTCGACCCGGTATAGATCCAGATGTCGCCGTATTTCGGCTTTTCGATGACGACGAAGGTAAGGCCGTTGTTCGCCGCGTAATCGACGCCGCCATGCGTCAGGCCGGGCGAGCCCTTGGAACCGTCGACGTCCTTCAGACCGAGGGAGTCCTTGGTCAACGCGACGCCGAGATCGTCGAACCCGTGTTCCTCCGCATCGCGCTGGTCCTTGGTCGGCCCTTCCTTGACGGTGATTTCGCCGCCTACCACCGGCTGGTCGTTGAGCGGGATGACGCTAATGCCGAAGATGACCTCGGTCGGCCCTTCGGAAGCGCCGGCCTTGTACTCAACCGTTCCGTCCGAAATGGTGAAGGAGAAGGAGTCCGCGAAAACCTCCGCCCCGTTGTGCCGGTAAAAGACCGCGCCGGCCTCCACGTCCTGCTGGGTGAAGGAACAGCCGACAAGCACCTCGCGCATCCTGCCGGTGAAGACGGCTTTCCCGTGCTCGTCGAGCTTGGTCGTGCCGTCGTCGTTGACTTCGTATTCCAAGACCCACAGGGAGCCGTATTCGCCTTCTGCGGTGAGGCGGTAGGTGATGCCGGGGTCGTCCTTGTCCATGGTGGAGTCGGGCTTGCCGTCCTCCGTGACCGGGTGCCGCATAAAGGCGTGCAGGTCGTCTTTGGTGAGGTAGAGGTCGCCGCCTTCGAAGACGGTGCCTTCCGCGTCGCCGCCGAGCATCACTTCGCCCTCGCCGACCACCGGGCGGGTCGGGGGCGTCCACGTGCCGCTGCCGTGCTTGTAGTCCACGTTGAAGTTGATGAAGATATCCGTCGCGACGAACTTGCCGCCGGTGCGCTCCGCGCCGACCCATACGCCGTCAACCTCGTTGCCGCCCGTTTCCGTGTAGTCGACCCACTCGCCGATCCCGCCTTCGTAGGCCTTGTCGACCGGGTAGCCGTCCGGGTCGAGGACACAGATGCCGCTGTCCCTCACCGTGAACCTGAAGGAGTCGACGCCGATATGGACATAGCGTTCATCCGCCGGCGCGTCCGGGTATTCCTTCCCGAAGCCGCCGTAGTAAACATACACGATCTTGCCGTTGTCCAGGTCCGCCTGGGTGAAGGAGGAGCCGACGTCGATTTCGCGGTAGGTGCCGTCGTCGTTCTTGTAGTACAGCTTGCCCTTGTACGACCCGGCCTGGAGTGTATAGGTGATGGAACTCGTCGGCGAATCCACATCCTTGACCGGTATGATGTTCTCCACCGGGATATCGACGGAGTGGCCGGGGACATTGACATTGCCGGCCACGCCGCCGGGAGGAAGGCCGTTTTCGTAATACGGGAGGTCGTTTGCCGGTTTCACTTCGA
>DAIOFH010000102.1:0-14012 GCA_036745875.1 Planctomycetota bacterium
CGCCCAGCGAGCGGTAGCGAGCGATTAATTAATGTAAGAATTTCCAGCATTATCAATTATCAACTATCAATTATCAATTGAACAAAAAAAGCGCTCCCGCCACAACGGAAGCGCTTCTCTTCTATCTACTGCTCTAAATATTACTGCTTGTCTTTCTCATCGTCAACCACGGTGTAGTCCGCATCGACAACCCCGTCGTCGCCGCGTTTGGGCTCTTCGCCGCCCTGTGCCGGGGGCGGTTCGGCGGGGCCTTCGCTCGCGCCTTCCGCGCCGCCAGCCTGCTGCTGTGTCTTTTCGTACATCTTCTGCGCGATGGAGTGGGAAATCGTTTCGACTTCCTTGAGGGCGGCCTCGATTTCGTCGACCTTGTCGGAACCCTTGATTTCTTCAAGCTTCTTCAGGGCTTCCTCGACCTTTTCCTTGTCTTCGGCGTCGACCTTGTCCGCGTTGTCGTTGAGCATCTTGCGCATCTGGTAAACGGTCTGGTCGGCCTGATTCTGGGTCTGGACCAGCTTTTCCTTTTCCTCGTCTTCCTTGGCGTGCTCGGAAGCGTCCCTGACCATGCGGTTGATTTCCTCGTCCGAAAGGCCGGAGGCGGACTTGATGGTAATGGACTGCTCCTTGTTCGTCGCCTTGTCCTTCGCCGAGACGGACAGGATGCCGTTGTGGTCGATGGAGAAGGTCACTTCAACCTGCGGCACGCCTCTGGGGGCCGGCGGGATGCCGTCCAGCTGGAACTTGCCGAGGGTACGGTTGCCGCTCGCCAGCTTGCGCTCGCCCTGCAGGACGTGGATGTCCACGGCCGGCTGGTTGTCCGCGGCTGTCGAGAAGGTCTCGGACTTCGACACCGGAATCGTGGTGTTCCTGGGGATCAACGGGGTCATCACGCCGCCGAGGGTTTCAATGCCGAGGGTAAGGGGCGTAACGTCGAGCAGGAGAACGTCCCGGACGTCGCCGCCGATGACGCCCGCCTGGATTGCCGCGCCGATGGCGACGACTTCGTCCGGGTTGACGCCGCGGTGCGGTTCGCGGCCGAAGATTTCCTTGCAGATGGACTGGACGGCGGGCATACGTGTCGAGCCGCCGACAAGGACGACCTCTTCAATGTCCTTCGGGGACAGACCAGCGTCCTTAAGGCACTGGGTACATGGCTGTCGGCAGCGTTCGACAAGGTTGTCGACAAGTTCTTCGAGCTTGGCGCGCTTGAGGTTCAGCTGCAGGTGCTTCGGACCGGAAGCGTCGGCGGTGATGTAGGGGATATTGATATCCGTGGACATCGCCTGGGACAGTTCGCACTTCGCCTTTTCGGCCGCTTCCTTCAGGCGCTGCAAGGCCATCTTGTCGCCGCGCAGGTCTATACCCTGGTCGCGCTTGAATTCGTCGCAGATCCAGTTGATGATCGCGTCGTCGAAGTCGTCGCCGCCGAGGTGGGTGTCGCCGTTTGTCGCCAGCACTTCGAAAACGCCGTCGCCGACGTCGAGGATCGAGATATCGAAGGTGCCGCCGCCAAGGTCGAAGACCGCGATCTTTTCGTTCTTCTTCTTGTCGAGGCCGTAGGCGAGGGACGCGGCGGTCGGTTCGTTGACGATACGCTTGACGTCAAGTCCGGCGATGCGCCCGGCGTCCTTTGTGGCCTGCCTCTGTGCGTCGTTGTAGTAGGCAGGGACGGTAATGACGGCTTCCGTCACTTTCTCGCCCAGATAATCTTCTGCGCACTGTTTGAGGTACTGCAGGATCATTGCGCTGATTTCCGGCGGGGTATAGACTTTACCCATGGCTTCGACGGAGACGAGTTCGTCGGTGCCGCCGACGATCTTGTACGGCACCATCTTTTCTTCGGACGCGACTTCGGAGTGGCGGCGTCCCATGAAACGCTTGATGGAATAGATGGTGTTTGTGGGGTTGGTAACCGCCTGGCGCTTGGCGAGTTGGCCTACCAACCGGCCGTCCGCCGTAAAAGCGACTACGGAGGGCGTGGTACGGTTGCCTTCTTTATTGGGAATGATCTTGGGTTCGCCGCCTTCCATAACGGCGACACAGGAATTTGTGGTACCCAAGTCGATGCCGATTATTTTACCCATTTTCAAAACTCCTTGATTAGTGTCAACCACCGGCATTGAATTTGTCAACGTTTATTAAGCGCAACAAATTGTACCGGGTGGCGGAGCCGACTAGCGGCTACCTGTCTCATATAAAAACTAACAGTTACGATAAATAATAAAAGGCCGCTTTCCCTCACTCTCACCGGGGAAAGATTGTCAGCATAAACCAATAACAATCTACTCCTATAACAAATATCGTGCCGCTTTCAAGGTCTTCTTCAATCTTTATCGAAATAATTTGCATCCACTTTAATACCAACACATATAACAACTGTCTAAAATCTGAGACAATCATTAACGAGGAGCCAAGATATTTTGTCCATATTGATTTATGTCAAAATGACAAGAGATTTTGGCTCGAAAGTTTTTTTCCCCCGGAGTACCCAGAGACTACAGAGAACTGAGCCATTATATAAAAGAACAAAAAATTCTTTGTGGACGCTGTGCTCTCCATGGTTAATAATCCACTCAGACTGCGTTTTGGTACAACAAAAATGATTTTCCTCTGGCGGTGGAATTTGTTTTCTTATAAAGTACAGGATATAATCGGGTTATGCCGCAACTTCTCCGGTACGCCGGGGTGGCCGACTCATCTATGGAAAGAACGCCCGCCATGGTTATTGATGCGAATAATGTCAGCGTTTATTTCGCTTCCACCCTCGCCCTAGACCGCCTGACCTTCTCTGTCGCGGCCGGGGAGAAGATTGGTTTTCTCGGCCTCAACGGCGCGGGAAAGTCTACCGCGATGCGCATACTCACCGGGTTCCTTTCCCCTAATAGTGGCAGAGTCTGGATAATGGGAAGAGACCCCGTCTACTCGGAGACAAGGCAATATTTCGGCTATCTGCCTGAGTCCAACCCCCTTCCGCGTCATATGCGGGTGCGTGAATACCTGGAGTTCCGCGGCAGGCTGCGCGGGCTTACGAGACGCAAGGCCCGGGAAGCTGCGGCCGAAGCGGCCGACCGATGCAATATCCGCGACCTGTATGAACCGTTGATCAAAACCCTTTCCAAAGGACAGCGCCAGCGTGTCGGTTTTGCCGAAACAATCCTGGTCAAGCCGCCGCTGCTGATACTTGACGAGCCAACCTCCGGCCTCGATCCCGAGGAAGCGGCCAATATCAGGGATTTCCTGAAAAACCTGCCGGGCGAAACGACTCTTTTCCTCTCCAGCCACGTATTGGCCGAAGTGGAATCCCTGTGCAGCCGGGTAATCATCATTGATCGCGGCAGAATCATCGCCGACGGCTCGGTAGCAAGCATATGCCGGACCAACATCGACCAGCGGGTGATCAACATAGAGATACTCGCCGACGAGCCGATACGCGAGACCCTGCGGTCAATCCCCGGCGTCAAGTCGATTCAGATTACGGAGGCGGATACAGACGACGGCGCCGCGCGCGTCAAACTCACCACGCCGTCCGGTGTGGACCTCAGAAGGGAAATATCCATCCTGTGCGCGCGCAGGGGATGGTTGATAACTGAAATGCAGTTGGAGCCGCCGAGTTTGGAAGATGTATTCAGAAAACTGAACCGCAGTTGAAGTCTAAAAAAGCGAGATTCGCCATTAATTTGGCAATATTGAGCGCTGTTTTTGATCTACTCCCATTCATGTGAGAGGGAGTATGTCAGGTCGAATGTTCCACTACCGCGAAACGTATGTTCATCCGGGAGAAAGAAAAAGCATATGTCACGTTTTCTGACATTGGCCCATCGCGAATGCGCGGGAATCCTCCTCACCCCGTCAACCTACTTCGCCACCGCCTTCTTGGTGTTGGTGAACTCGTTCGCCTTTTTCCTCACCGTCGCCCGCCCCGCCGCCAGCCGCGCAGTCTTCGATGATATTGCGTTCATGATGCTGTTTACCTCCATCTTCCTCTATCCCTTTGTCGCCATGCGGCTGTTTGCCGAGGAAAACGCCGACGGCGTTGTGGAAACGCTCCTGACAGCCCCCATAAACCGCTTCGCCATCGTCATGGCCAAGTTTGCGGCGACAATGGTCTTTGTTGTGATTTCCCTTCTCCCGGCCGTTGTTTATGCCCTGCTCCTCTCCTACGGGGGCAACCTGGACTGGCGCGCCACAATCGCCGCATTCCTTGCGCTTCTCTTTTCCGGCGCGACGGCAATGGCTCTAGGCCTGTTCATCTCCACCCTTACGGTATCGGGATCGGCGGCGGGGGCGGCGACAGGCCTTATACTTATTTTCATGATGCTGGCGGCGGACTTCGACCCATATGCCGGCATTATTGCCGCCGTTTTCAATGCCACCAGCTTCGTCCCCCACGCGCGCCGCTGGATCGCCGGGGAACTGGATACTCGCGGCCTTGTCTATTTTCTTTCCGTGACCGCACTGTTCCTGTTCTATGCATGGCTTTCTGTCGGCATCCGGGGAGCGGGCGGCAAAAGCCGCGACCGCACCACACGACGCCGCATGATCGTCACCTACTGCCTGGTGATGGGCGGGATTATCCTTGTCGTCATCCAGGCGGCGATTCTGCAAATCACCGGATTTTGGGAAACGGGCGCGCCGATATTCGGAGCAGGCCTCAGGCGGGTTCCGTGGCACTGGCTGGTACCTGGGCTTCTCGCCATAGTCTTGTTTTTCTGGTCGACCATGACCTATCGTGCGGCGCGGAGGGCGGAACGCCGCAGCAGGTCGAAACCGACGCGAAAATACGCCACCATTACGGAAACGCAAGTGCTGACGGCAAGCCAGCTCTATTACGAATCCCGGCGCGAATCGCGGGTGCGCACTATTGGAGCCGCCATCGCGGCGCTTGTGATCGTCGTCAACCTCAACTGGCTGGCCCAATACCCCTTCAACACCTTCTCCCAGTCCGGCCTCCTGTATCCGCTTTCCTATCTGAACGCACGCAGCTGGGACGTCACCCAGGACAAGGCCAATTCACTCACCGACTCCACCCGCCGCACGCTTGACGCGCTCCAGGGGAAGGCGCATATTTATTCGTTCCTTCCGGAGGACGGGGTCTATAACGGCGTGCCGCTGTCGGACGAAATCCGTCGCCTGCTCGGCCGCTACAATGATTACAACGCCCTCGTAATACCCACCTTTGTCGATCCGGAACGCGATCCGGTGCGTGCAGCCGAGCTGGCGGACGAGCTCGATATGCCGCTCGAGAGGATCAACAATTCGCTGGTTATCGAATACCGCAACCGCATCATGGTCGAACCCGCCTCCGACCTGGCAAGCCCGCCAAGCTGGAAACAGCAGACGCCCGGCGACGACCGCTGGGTTTTCGACGGCGAGCGCGGCGTGACGCAGACACTCATGCGGCTTCTCGATCCCCGCATCCCGAACGTCCTTGTCGCCTACGGCAACCGCGAACTGTCGCTCCTCCCCGGCATCCGCCCCGACCATTCCATCTCCAAGCTCGCCCGCGCGGTGGAACGCAACAACCTCCGTATCCATCAGTACACTTTTTCGCAAAACCAGCCCATCCCGCCCGAATGCGATATTTTCATCGTGGCGGCCCCGTTGATGCCTCTGACAAACGAACAGGTCGAGGCGGTTCGCTCTTTTCTCGACCAGGGCGGCAGGCTTCTCTATTTCCCGCCCGCCCCCGGTCCCGAGCTGATGGCCACGGATTACGATCCATTGGACGACCTGCTTTTTGCCCTTGGCGGGAACTGCCGCTTCGACCGCGTGGAGGACACGACTTACAACTTCGGCGGAATGGTGCAGTCGCCCCTGGCCAAATTCAAGGGAACGGCGGAAAGCGACCTGCGCTTCGTCCTGCCCCTCGCCCGCTCCATCCGGGAAAACCCCCGTTCGCCGGAAAACGGCTGGATCACCGAGCGCCTTCTGGAGTCATACCCAAGCGCCACTGCCTGGCCGCAAAAAAAGGGAAGGAGGACGCTCTCCGGACCGTTCACCCTCGCCTACCGTTCCAGCAAAATGCTTGAAAACGGCGAAGCCCGCGCCGCCGTCTTTTCCTCCGCGAGAATGGCGGCGGACTCGGACCTGGACAAGGGGGAAAACGTCTCCATCATCCTTTCCGCCGTCCAATGGCTGGCGGGACGCGAGGAATCATACGAGATTCCGCCCCGCACCTGGACCGATCGCCGCATCACCCTTGACGGGCCGGGACTGCGGCTTGTCTTCTGGCTTGGCGTCGTGGCCCTGCCCCTTATCTGGCTTATAACCGGCATGACTGTGTGGGTTGTCCGCAAGGATTAGGATATTTACATATGTCGAGAAAAGCATTTGCCGCAATCGCCATTGTGGCCGTCATCCTGACCCTGTTTTCCTTTGCCCTTTCCCGCCGCGATTCGGCGGACTGGCGTTCATTGT
This sequence comes from Planctomycetota bacterium, assembly GCA_036745875.1. GTDB lineage: Bacteria > Planctomycetota > SZUA-567 > SZUA-567 > SZUA-567 > DAIOFH01. Next base: position 6,415 of record DAIOFH010000102.1, read on the forward strand.
CCGCTCGCCGCCTGTTTCCCTTCCCCTGGCAAAATGCCACCTCCATGGCCATAGAATACCCGGACGGTCGAAAGGTGGAATTCGCCAAGGATAAATTCGGCGGTTGGCGCATAAAGCTGGATGACGACATCTGGGATACCCTGCACCCGCAGGCGGTGGAAGAATTGGCCGCACTCGTCATGCTGCCCTGGCGCGACCCCATCGCCGGCGCGACCTCCCCCGATCCCGCAACTTCCCCGAAGTTGACCGCGGTCAGTTCCGACGGCGACAAGGTTACGGTTGTCTTTGGCTCCGTCGTCGGCAATATGCGGCTTCTCGGAGTGCTTGACGACCCCGGCATGACCTTCGGCATCAATCCGGACCTTGCACGGGTTGTCGACTGGCCGGCCGAGCGTTTCCGCAATCTCTACCTAGCCACCGTACCTCCCGGTTGGAAAATCGATCACCTTGTTATCACCCCGTCCCCCGGACCGGCCACCCCAGTGGACCTGAAAAAGGAAGCGGGTCAATGGATCCTGCGGGGCGAGTATGCCTGGCAGGTCGAACCCGGACGCCTTGACATGCTCTTCAGCTGGCTCGGCCGTCTCGAGGCGGAGTCTGCCGTCGCTACCTATGCCGACGATCCGGTATGGTTCGGCTTTGGCGAAAACTCCATGTCCATCGATATTTCCTACGAGACAGAAACAACCGTGCAGAAGCGCAAAATCGAGTTCGGCAAGCCGGTTCCTGAAAAGCCCGACCTAGTGTATGCGCGCGTTTCCGAACGATCCCCCATTTTTGCCGTTCCCAGGCGCTTTCTCAGCGAAATTGCCCTTGAGCACGCCAACGCCTATCCCAATGAGTGGTCGGCATTTTTCCGCAAACGCACTTTTGCACTTGTTGGATCGCAGTTGCCCAGAAAGATTGTTGTTGAAAGCATTCTCCCCAATCCCGAGCGCCTGATTATCGAAAGAATAAATGAACTAAACGTCGATACCTGGAAGGGTACAGTTGAAAGCAACGGAACAGCCAGTGCATTCTCCGTTGACAGTCCGCAGCCTGACAAAGTCGCAGCGCCGTTATACAAGCTGCTGACCGGATTGTCGAACATTCGAATTCGCGTTTTTCTTGCAGACGGCAACCCCGGCCAGGACACGCTGAAATGGACCGCCTATCCGGCATGGCGTTTTTGTGTAACCGAGGACGACGGCACGGTCAGCCCCGAACTGACCTTGTACGCCATTGACACCGATGGCAATCTCGCAAGCGGCCAGCAATACCGCGAAGGTGTTCTCGAACCTGAGCCGAGGCCTGTGGCGAACGGGCTTTCGGAAAATGTCGGCATTGCCTGTTCAGTCTCCGGCATGCCTGCAATTTTGGAAGTGGATTCGCAGTTGTCATCCTTATTGTGTATTCCTCCCTATCGTTACCACACGACGCGAATGATTGATGCCGATCCGGAGACATGGACAAAAGTTATCGTAAAGAAAGAGGGGGTCGACGGGACATTATACATGTGCGGTTCGAGGGAGTATGGCGAACATTGGTGGCGCGGCGACACGAATTCCGAACCGCTTTTGGATGACAACAACCTCTTCGTCGCCTTGCTTGTGGAGCTGTCCAAACTACAGGCGGCGGGGGTGGTCGCGCCGGTGACGGCAAGTCTCGAAGAATTTGGACTTGACCGCCCGTCGATTACGACGATAGTTTATGGGGCTTGCGACGGAGGCGAGAACTCGGACGATTCCTCCGAACGGCAGGAAATACAGTTGGATATTGGAAACAAAAATGACGCTGGTTTGTATTACGCAAGACTTAACCAAGACAGTGTTGTATTTTTGCTTCCGGAAGAAATGATCGCGAAACTAAAAAAAGACTATCATTGAATCAGTGCAATGGATATGTATAGTAAGCACCATATGGTAGTTTAGTGTGTATCAAGGGGCAGGTTTTCTTCTGTTTACCCATGCGCCTGTGAGCGCCTTTGCTTTTAGGAATCAAGTTTATGAGTAAAGCCAACAAAACGACGAAAGTTGCCGAGGACAAAAAGAAGGCGGCCGCCAAGGCCTCCGCCAAGGCCTCCGCCAAGGCCTCCGCCAAGGCCTCCGCCAAGGCGACGGATCCCAAAAACAAGGCCAAAGCTGCCGCCACGGCGTCCAAAACCAAAGAGGCCAAGGAAAAGCCCGGCGCCAAAAAAGCGACTGCCAAAACAAAGGATGATGCGGTGGTTAAAACGAATAAAAACGGAGCGGCAAAGCCCGAAGAAAATAAGACCAAGCAAAAGGCGTCGACGACCCGCATTGAAAAACTGTCCGGGGTCCAGCCGGCCGCAGCCGACCCCGCGGCACCGGCGGCCAAACAGCCTATAGGATTCTCCCATGCCGGACTCGGCGTCAAGACATCCTCCAAAAAACCGGGACTCAGCATAGCGCCCGGCGTCATGATCCTGGGGAAACCTGCGGTGGAAAAAACCGAGATTCCCACAAGGATCAGCGAACGCAGGCTATCCAAGAAGGAGCTCGGCGACATCAAGTCATTCCTGATTGAAAAACGCGAACGCCTTCTCGCCGGCATGCGCCGCGAGCTGGCTGTGCAGCGCGAACGCGCCGAATCCAAGGCGGCGGACGAAGTAGACAAGGCCACCGACGCCTACGACGAGGACCTTTCCTTCGAAATCGCCACCGCCAACGACCAAGAACTTGGCGAAATCCAGGTCGCACTGGAAAAGATCGATAAAGGCACATACGGCGAATGCGAAATCTGCGGCTGCACCATTTCCCCGTCGCGGCTCAAGATCCTGCCGTCCGCCACCACCTGCGTCTCCTGCCGGGGACAGGAGGAACAGGCCAGGCGTCGCGACGACTCGAACCTTCTTTTCAGCATGATGTCCAGTGACGACGACGCGGAATCAGGGGACATGTAAATGCCGATGCAGGAAAAGGGAACATCCGGGGGCACTCTGTCGCTGTGGGGAAATCCCAAGGTCAGAGTAGCTCTTGCCCTCTTCCTTTTGCTGGTCGGACTCGCCTTCGCCTTCTGGATTCATACCCGCGACAGGGAATGGAAGCGTAACCATGACGCGGCACTCCAGCACGGCGAATGGGCGCTGGACGCGGGAAATGTCGAGATTGCCAAAGCCTATTTCGAACAAGCGGCGAAGTTCAATCCCTACAGCGCCGACGCGCATTTCGCCCTGGCGGAAATCTACGATAACGCCCTCGGCAACAACGAAGATGCATTGAAACACTATATCGCCGGTCTGCGCTGTGACGCGGAGCATCCAAGGGCGGCGGCGGCGGAAAAAGCCATGGCCGCACTGAACATGATCAGGGACGGCGTTATCGAAGACCCCTTGAATGTCGCGATGGAAATGCTCAATGCGACAAACGAAAAGTCTTTCCAGGCCTTCAAGATCCGCCTGGGCCCGGAACCGGCCAAATTCGCGGAATTCTACTGGGAAGGCTGGCGCAGGCGCGGCTACGGCCAACTGATCCAGAGACGCGTTGTCCAGGCCGCCGACGGCGAGTTTGATTCCATCCTGGCGTTTCATTATGCGGACGGCGTGTCCATGTCCATGCACTTCGCCTGCAGGCCTGGAGAGCCGTGGCTGCTGACGGTCGCATTCCCATAGTATTCATTGAAAATGGAGATACGCTTGTCACTCAACGATCTCAGGGAAGACATCAACCGCATTGACGGGCAGATCGTCAGACTGCTCGACCAACGGGCAGAGACGGCAAAGCTTATCGCCCTGGCCAAACACAAGGAATCACTGCCCCTCCACAATCCGGAGCGCGAAGAGGAAGTCCTCCTCGCCCTTTCGACCTTCTCGGACGGCTCTCTCCCGCTGGAACGGCTTACCCGTATCTACCGCCTCATCATGTCGGAAACGCTGGATTTTGAAAAAGAACTGCTGGCGGCCAAGTGTCCCGGTCAGGACATAACGGCGGGAAAACTCGACACCGACGCCAAAATCGTCGAAAACAGGATGATCTCCAGCGGCTTCTGGCGCATGCGTATCCACTGTCCCCGGCTTGCCGCCGCTTTTCACCCCGGACAATTCTTCCAGATAGCCTTTTCCGGAACCGGCTCCGACCCGTTCCTGCGGCGGCCCTTCGCCCCGTCCGAGATGTTCCCGGACGGCTTCGCCTTCGTCTACGGCGTGGTCGGCAAAGGGACAAGCCTGATGACGACATTGCAGACGGGCGACAACGTACAGATACTGGCCCCCCTCGGAAATGGTTATACCCTCCCCGCCAAAGGCAGCAGGGTCGCCCTTATAGGCGGCGGCTGCGGCGGGCCAAGCCTCGGCCCCCTTGCCAAGACACTGGCGGCAAACGGCGTCAAGGCTGTCGTCACCCTTGGTGCGCGGACATCCCGCTCCCTTGTCGGCAGGGACTGTTTTTCCGAGGAAAAGCATACCATGGTCACCGCCACCGACGACGGCAGTGCGGGTTTTACAGGCACATCGGTATCGGCTTTGGAGAACAAACTCGGTCAGGATATACGCGACTATGCCAAAATTTATGCCTGCGGCCCCATACCAATGCTCAAGGCTGCGGCGGCGCTTGCCAAAAAATATTCACTGGAATGTGAAGTATCGCTTGAGGAACGTATGGCATGCGGCTTCGGCGCCTGCGTCGGCTGCGCAGTAGAAGTGAAAAACTCCGACGGAACGACGTCGTACAAGCGGGTCTGTCACGACGGCCCGGTATTTGATTCCCGCGTTTTGGTTTGGGATATCGCCTAAAAGGAAAAAGCGTTTACCGCGATTCACCCACAACCGGCGGCACAAAGCCGGAAGGTATGTCCAATCCGGCCTCCCCTAACCTGGTCTGCCAGTCTTCGCCGCAATACACCAGTGTCCCCGCCGTCACCCCGACAGGCAGCAGCAGCAGCCCCAGTAGGGGGATGAAGAACAGTATCTGCATAGTCACGCCAAGGCCGAGTATCTTCCAAAACCGGTTCCTGCTCAAAACCTTCTTGTGCCGGGCGCGGAGAAAGTTCCTGGCCATGGCCGTATCGACATATCCGAATCCGGCGAAGTAGCTGCCCACCAGAAACAGCGGCAGGAACCCGATGATGGGGACAAGCAGAAACGGCAGGCAGAGTATGGAAAAGAACAGCTGCTTAACCAAATTTTTCACAGAGTCCCAGGCGCTCAAGAGCGCCGCCTGGACAGTGAATCGGATCGGCACGTCCAATTTCTTTTCCGAGCCACAATAGACGTTTTCGACTTTTTCCGACAGCAGGTCGTTCAGCGGCGACGCCAGTACCATGCCGACGGCGGTGAAGGTGAAAAACGCGACCATGACCGCGACCAGCCCGGCGATTATTTTCAAGCCGCCCTTGAGCCAGTTGACGACAGCCGCCAGCCAGCCGCCCACCGGCCCCCAGAAGTCCCATTCCACCGTGCCTATCTGCCAGCGCCCGATCAGCCAGAAAAGAAGGGCAAGTGCGAGGATGTAAAGAATAACATTGGCGATAAGCGGCAACACGGCATAGCGTTTCAGGCCGCCGTTCTTGAACAGGAACGTAAGTCCTTTAAACGGAAGGGTCAGACCGGATACAAAATCGCCGCTGCGGAACTGGGGGATGTTGGCTGTGGGGTTAGGTGCCGTCATGTTATGGTTTTATTCCTGTTTAATAAAAATCACAGAGAACCACTCTATTATTGTGATCCTCTGTGATATCTGTATTTTCTGTACACATGGCTTCAAGCGTACGTTAATCCTTTGCCATCCTGCGGAAATCCATATCGCCAAAGGAGAATATGCAGTCCGCCGTCTCCAGGGTGCAGAGATAGGTCATGTCGATCGAGTCGTTCTCGATCTGGCGCAGCAACTCTCGCGTGCGGGCCGCATGTACGGTGATCCGCAGTTCCGAATAGCGCACCGCCTGCCCCGTCTCGATCAGGAAGCCCCAGTCGGAGGAAATCGCAAGGAACAATTCCCTCACAGCCTGGTTGAGGGCGCGTTCGAGGATCGGATTCTCCGTGTTTTTATGCTTTGTCGCCAGTTCGGACACCTGCTGCGACAGGCGGAACATGTGCCGATATACCCAGCAGTTCGGCTGGTAGCTGCGCCCGTCAACCCAGGTCTGGAAATAATCCTTCTTGCCCCAAGAGCTGGCTCCGGGCATCAGGCGCTGATGGGTATTTTGCTCGCCAAGGTATTCGGAAGGCGTAACGGGACGGACTTCCTGCTGGTCATAGAGAAGCTTACGGAATACGGATTCGATCCACTCGGGACCTTCTTCCCACCAGTGGCCGAACAGTTCGGCATCGTAGGCGGAGACGATCATCGACTTGCGGTTAGTCGTGCGCAATACATGATTGGCTTTGACGCCGCGGTAGTAAGCGAACTGCCCCGCCTGCTCGTGGACAGTGCCTTCGGCCCACATGGGGTTGTAATAATCCTTGTCGCCGAGGCTGCCGCCTTTCTTGGTGATGCGGTAGTACTTGATGCCGGTGTTGCGCCTGACATTGGCAGTCTGGAAGTATTCGGGGAGATAGTCCCACTCCGCTTCGTAGCCGAGGTCGCGGTACCATTCCTTATAGTTGGGGTGGCCGGGATAGCCGCCTTCGCGGGACCAGACGGAGGCGCGGGTCTCTTCGTCGATCCCGAACATGGCAAGGCCTGCGGGCGTTACGACCGGCGCGTCAGTTCCGAAGAACGACCGGGTGTCGCCATGGGTCATGCCGGTGGAGCTCATCAGGGTCCATTTGATGCCGTTGTCGACGAGCATCTTGTCGACGCCTGGAGTAAAGGCGTTTTCCGGCAGCCAGAACCCCCTGGGCGCGCGGCCAAAAACGCGTTCATACTGCTTGACCCCCGTCTCTATCTGGGCGTGGGTGGATTCCGGGATATGCTTGAACAGGGGAAGGATCATGTGGGTGGCGGCGCAGGTGATGACTTCCAGTTTTCCCATGTTCTGGAAATCGCGGTAACCGCGGGTCAGGTCGCCTTCGTAGGCGTCAAAGACGGTTTTGGCGGTCCAGAAACGGTGGAGGGTTTGCTCAATCGTGTTGTACCAGGGTTTGCCCTTGGAGTTGTCGCGTTCGCGTGTGGCGAGGGCAATCAACTCGTCGATGTGGCGGGCGGCACGCTTCTGCAGAAGCGGCGTCTGCATCATTGAAAGCAGTGACGGCGTCAGGGACATGGTGACGCGGAAATCGATCTTGTCCCGCTCCAGACGCCAGAACATATTGAGAATTTGGGTATAGACGGAAACAACCGCTTCCATGAACCACTGTTCTTCCAGCGGCACGTCGAACTCGGGATGGTGGACAAACGGCAGGTGCTGGTGCAGGACCAGGGACCAGTAGCCTTTTTCGTCCTGTGCATAATGGGTGCGGTTTTTCCAATAGTTATATTGGTTGATGCGCCAATCGGTGCTGGCGACGTCGGGGGTGACGTTGTTCGGGTCGACTTCGACGCGCGCCCAGTCGGCGTATTTCTGCTGTGTGGTGACCGTGTTCTTAGGCGCGAACACGCAATTGGAACGGGCGACCACTTCAAAAAAGTCGGTCCCGTCGGCGCGATAACCGATTTCCGCCACATAATCGTTGTCGGGCTTGACCTTGACCCAGTATTCGTTTTTGTCGGCGAGCCAATCGT
>DAIOFH010000103.1:0-13899 GCA_036745875.1 Planctomycetota bacterium
GCCAAGGAGAATATATTATCCGCCTACAGCTATTGGCGCAAGGGCAATTTCCGGTTTATAGCATAAATCCTTCCGCCCGCTCTCAATAGAGCAAGCCGCCCGATCTTCAAGCGCCAGCGGTATTGCGCAAAACGGAGAAAAGTATATTATATTCTCCATGAAAAAGAACATAAAATCTTTTGGTCTCGCCCTTGGCGGCGGGGGCAGCAGGGCATTTTTTCACCTTGGCGTGTTGGCGCGCCTGGAGCAGGCGGGAGTGAGACCGGCCTTTCTCTCCGGCTCCAGCATGGGCGCGGTCCTCGGCGCGCTCTATGCCCAAAACCGCCACCAGGGAAAAACAATTCCCCATATCCTTGATTTTTTCAGAAAGTCGTCTCTTTTCGGTTCGCTGGTAAAACCCATAAGAAACGACGGGCTGGTCCGCCGCAGAGGAATGGCGGGAAGGTTTGCCAAAAAAGTCGCCACCGCCTCCGTCGCCACCACCATCTCCTTTACACGGGGACTGCGGAAACTGCATCCGGTCAACAAGGCGATCGACCATTTTTTCCCCGATCCCGAACTTGATATGGACAGCCTTCCCCTGCCCTTCGGCATGAACGCGCTCGATCTGACGAACGGGAAGGTCAGGAATTTCACGTCGGGCTCCCTGGCGCACGCGCTGAAGGCCGGAGTCGCCATCGGCCTCGTATTCAAACCCTATCGCTGGGAGGGGATCGAATACGCCGACGCCGCCCCGCTTGCCCCGGTCCCGGTCTCACTCTGCCGCCAGATGGGCGCGCGGGTGGTGTTGGCGGTGGATATCTGCGCTCCATTGGAAAAACCGCTCCATATGGACAGCGGCTTCGACGTCGTGCGTCGCATCATGTCGATCCAATCGGAAGAACTGAACAACCAGGAAATCGGCACAGCCGACCTCGTCCTGAAAACAGACGTCTCCGACATTTTCTGGGCCGACTTCAGCAAAATCGACGAGTTGTTCGAGCGTGGCCACACCCAGGCAAAAACAATACTCGATCCCCTGCGGGAAAAACTGTCAGGAGAAGTACAATGACCTACGTAGGGCGCGGCGGCGAAAAAATGGCATGGGGTCTCGACTGGGCCGGGCTTGACCCGACCGGCTGGACCTGTTGCGACCTCGGTTCCCATGTCGGCGGCTTCGTGGATGCGCTCCTCCAGGTTGGCGCGGCGAAAGTCTATTCCGTCGACACCTGTTACGGCACTTTCGCCTGGACGCTCAGGAACGACCCCAGGGTCGTCCTCAAGGAACGCACCAACGCCCTGCATGTCGAATTGCCGGAAAAAGTCGATCTCTGCACCTGCGATGTCGGCTGGACCCGCCAGTCCAAGGTCCTCCCGAAAGCCCTGAGCCTGGTCAAACCGGGCGGCTTTATCCTAAGCCTTCTTAAACCCCAGTACGAAGCGGAAAAAAACGAAATGACCAAAGGCAAGGGGCGGGTTCTCGACTCAGCCCTCGAACGTATAACCGCCGAAGCGAAAGAGACGGCAGAATCGTTCGGCCTGCCGGTCAAAGGTCCCGCCCTCACCCCGTTCCTCGGCGGCAAAGGACATAATCCGGAATATTTCATTCTCATAGGACCAACGAAAACAGCAAATGGTTAATAGGGATTTTCATCCCGACCGTCATTGGCCATCAACTATCGACTGTTAATTATTATGCGGGCGCTGGTCCCGTGGATTCGCGTACTTTGAGTTCGGGCGCGAGTATGATGTCGTCGCCGGATTCGTCGTCGCCGGAAAGAAGGATCTTGAGTGCTTTACGGGCTATTTCCTCGAATGGCTGCCGGATCGTGGTCAGTGGCGGGAACATATACGAGCTTTGGCGCACGTCGTCGGTGCCGATGACGGAAAGGTCGCGCGGGATGGAGAGGCCATCGGCCATCGCCTCCTGCATTGCGCCGAAGGCGAGAATGTCATTGGTGCAATATACCGCCGTCGGCCGCGACTTTTTGCCTTTGAGCAAAAGCTTCCGCACCGCCACGCGGCCGTCGGAAATGCTTGGCCCGGCGACGAGCACGGAAGACGGGGGTACCTTGACGCCGTGCTCCGCCGCTTCCTCGACAAACGCCTTCGAGCGCCTGATAAACGGCAGCATCTCCCGGTTTTCCATGATGCATGCGAGGCGGGTATGGCCGTTTTCGATAAAGTGCCGCGCCGCCAGCCTGCCGATCATGTCGTTGTCCACCATGACTGTCCGTCGGTGATCGGATTCGCTGGCTTTTTCCAGGATCAGCATGCGCAGCTTTTTCCCGCCTGTTCCGGGGAGGATTGATTCCTTTATCGAACTGCGGCAGACAAATACGCCATCGACAAGGCGGCCGGACAACAACTTCAGATAATGGTCTTCGGAACTGTGTTTGCCGTCGGTGTTACAGAGGATCAGGCTATAGCCGGCGGAACTGGCTTCCGCTTCCATGTATTTGGCGAGGGTGGAGTAAAACGGGTTTTCGATATCGGGGACCAGGAGCCCGAGGAGTTTGGCGCTTTGACGCTTGAGGGAGCGCGCAGCAAGGTTCGGGTTATAGCCGAGACGTTTGACAGCCCATTCGATTTTGCGGCGCGTTTCTTCCGAAACGACATCGAGATTGTTGACCACCCTGCTGACGGTCGCAATGGATACACCAGCCAGTTTCGCCACGTCTTTTATCGACGGCATGGTGTCTTTTTTCTCTCGGCAAGATATGGTTGGCGATCATTGTAAATGTTTACAATCAACAAGCCAAAAAAAAGAACTCCGTCCGGGATGGCCTTCTGAAGCCCTTCAATAACATAATACCCCGAGAGATGATTTAGTCAAGTACGTTTTCCTTCATACCAAGACCGGCAATCGCGTCCCGCGCCTTCCCCACATCCTCGTCTTTCACCAGCAAATAATCGCAGGAGTAAGCGGAAAGGGCCAGGACATTCACGCCTTTTTTGGCGACAGCCCCGGTAATCGCCGCGATAAAGCCGACGCCCTCGAACGGCACATGCAGGAGGAAGCGGATCAGGCGGTAGCTGCCGAAGACGGCAAAACCGCTTTCAAGTGGTATTTCAGGCAGTTTTTCATTTTCTATATACAGGGTGAACTCATCGATGCCGGGATCGTAAATCGCCGCGAAACAGCTTTTTCTGAGGGCGTCAGTGCCGAGACAGGTGAGATCCGCGGTCCTGACGACGGAATAAAGCTGTTCCGGGATGGCAAAGGTCGTACCGGCGAGCTGGTCTTCAAGCGAAGTGGCGTTAGTCATGGCGAGCTTCCAATGCTGTGTTGAAAAATACCTGCAAGGATTTGCCGATTTCCACATGCAACGCGTCGCGATAGATTCCCGGCGCGTCCTGATAAAATTCGGGATATTTTCTCCTGAGCGCTTCCTTGACAGGTGCGATAAAGACATAGTGGTCGCCGGGAGTGGTCACGACATCCACCGGGCCGGAGGCATTTTTGGCTACGGAGTCGGCGTTCCAAGGGTTTTTGGTAATGGATTCGTCTTCCGCACGGTAGATTCTGAGCGGCACGGTTATTTTCGCAAGGGTCTGAGGCTCGAAAAGCATGGCGAACGGCGCCATCAGGACGGCAGCCTTGATGCGCGGGTCGTAAATCTTTCCCCAATCCGCATCACCGGGGCTGGCGGGGTCGGTGTCGTCTCCGAGGGGACAGACGGCTGTCGGATCGGGATTGGCCTGGCAATACAGCTTCCAGCGCGAATAATCCGGGACGGCGCCGAGGAGGGTCAATACCGTATATCCGCCGGCGGAAAACCCGAGCGCACCCACCCTGCCGGGATCGATGCATTCCTTCAGCGCCGGATGCGAAAGGACGACATCCAGGCCTTTCTTGAGCTGTCGTGGCCGGTCCAGCAGCTGTTCCCGGCTGGCGAGGCCGCGCTGCTGGTCGTGGCTGTCGCCGAGGTGCCGCACCGCGCCGACGACATAACCGTTCCTCGCCAGGTGCTCCGCCCAGTCATGATGGTTGATGTCGCTGCCGCCGCTGCCGTGGGAAATCATGATCACGCCGAAACGGCCTCTGGCCGGTTTTCCGTCCCTGGCGAAAGATAGATCGTAGATGCCGTCCCTGCGTTTCTTCTCCTGATCGCGGGAGGGATACCAGATAGATAGCGGCAGGCGTTTCCCCGACGCCGACTCGTAGGTCAGGCGGGTCATGGCGGCTGTGTAGGGGGTATCCTGGGGAAACCGGCCGGAGATACGGGCGGAATGCGGATGAGTCATACTTTCCGCTTGTCCGCCAATTGCTCGGAACCTAGAGCTGCGACCCTGTTTCGGCCGGCTTTCTTGGCCTGGTACAATGCCGAATCCGCCCGGTCAATCAGCTGGTTGTAGCCTTCGCCCGGAATATATTCGGCAACGCCGATGGAACAGGTGACATGCAACTCCTGCCCCTCGAACGCCACCATGTGCTCCTCGACCTCCCTCCTGATCCTTTCACAGACGAAGAGGGCCTGGTCGATACGGGTATAGGGCATGACGATGACGAACTCCTCTCCGCCGTAGCGAGCCGGAATGTCGACATTTTTACGGATGGATTGCTTGAGGATTTCGCCCATTTCAGCAAGCACCCGGTCGCCGCCGAGGTGGCCGTAAATATCGTTGAAGCGCTTGAAATTATCGATATCCAGCATGATCAGGGACAGCGGCTGGTGGTTCCTGTTCGTGTGAGCGATGGCTTTTTCCACCTCCGACATGAACTGGCGGCGGTTGTTGATGCCGGTAAGGACGTCAGTCGTGGCCATGCGGTTCAATTGCTGCACCAGGCGGGCGTTGTACAGGCTCGAAGACAGCAGGTCCACAAACATCATGGAAATTTCGGCTTCCTTTTCAGTTAGCCGCACTTCCGGCTTGCCGAGGACCAGGCCGCCAAGGACGATTTTTTCCTCGTTCTGGCTCCTGCTGACCAGGGGGAAGACGATGGCTGTGTCGCCAAGCACTTCATACCATTCCCCGGGCGCCTTGTACATGGTCAAGTATTCACTGCCGGAGTCGATCTTATAGCTGCCATGGACATACTCGATGAGGAAAGGGTCCTCCCTGATGCGGAAAAGGTTGGCGAGAAAATGCCCATCCCCCCTACCCACGGAAATGACCTGCGCACCGGCGATGGGTTGGGTGGAATGATAAAGGGTGAATTCGCCCTTGACCTGGTCGTAAAGATAAAAAGCGGCGAAATGGCAGCCAAGATAGCGCGGCAGGTCGTTTGTCGCCAGGTCGGCGATGGTGTCCAAGTCCGAAGCGTTAAGATAGTGCGCCAGCTGCGCGACGCGCGCCAGCCGTAACAAATAGTCGTTCGCTTCTTTGAGCTCCCAGGTAAGGACCTTGATGTCGCCGTTCAGCTGGGTGCAGGTTTTCTGCAGGTTGAGGCAATGCCCGACAAGCGTTTCCACACTCTGCTCGCTCAACTCCTCTTCGGTGAGGATGGGAGGCATTTCCACCTGGTCGCCACCCTGTGGATCGTCGCCCATGCCCCAGTTGTCCGCTTCGGTGCGCATGAGGAAAACTGTATCGCTTGGTTTCGGTTTTTTCTCTTTCGATTCTTCCATGAACACAAATCCTAAACCACTTTATTTATCCTTTTCACTAAGACTGAACCACGTCTCCCCCTCGTTTTTACCACAAATGCAGCGGTGTTTCGTTCTCGGTTAGTAGCCATGCGGATGGGATGTATGCCACCTCCAGGCGGAATCGACGATATTGTCGATGTCGGACATTGTGGCCTTCCATGCGAGCGTTTCCTTCGCCCGTGCGGGATCGGCAACCAGCCGAGCCGGGTCGCCGGGCCTGCGGGGCATGATGTCCGCAGGAATGGCGTGGCCTGTCACTTTGCGGGCGCAGTCGATAATTTCCTTCACCGAATAGCCGTTGCCGGTACCCAGGTTGAATGCGCCGGATTCGCCGCCGTTGGCGAGATATTCCATGGCCTTGACGTGGGCAAGCGCGAGGTCCCACACATGGATATAGTCCCGTATGCAGGTCCCGTCCGGCGTGTCGTAATCGTCCCCGTAGATGGAGATTGCCTTGCGCTGTCCGAGAGGCACCTGGAGGATAAGGGGAATCAGGTGCGACTCCGGCTTGTGTGCTTCGCCGATACGTCCCGAAGGATGCGCGCCACAGGCGTTGAAGTAACGCAGGGCCGAATAGCGGAAATCCGTCAGCCGCGACAGCCATTCGCAGGTCTGTTCGACCATCAGTTTGGAATGGCCGTAGACGTTGATTGGCTGTTTGGGCTCGGATTCCGTGATGGGAACGTGTTGAGGTTGCCCGTAGACGGCAGCGGTCGAACTGAAAATAAAGATATTGACGCCGTTTTCCTGGATGGTCTTCAGGAGGGACATAACGGCCATCGTATTGTTGGAAAAATATTTCACCGGTTCGGCCATGCTCTCGCCGACTTCGATGAACGCGGCGAAATGCATGACCGCGTCGATGTTGAACTGGCGGCAGACCCTGGACACCAAATCGTGGTCCATGACGTTGCCGTGAATCAGTTCCGCCTCGGAGACAGACTCGGGATGCCCTTTTTCCAGGGAATCCAGGACTATCGGCGTGTGGCCCGCTTCCGCAAGCGCCATCACCGCATGAGAGCCAATATACCCCGCACCGCCGGTCACAAGAACATTCATCGCGTAGCTCCTTTTCCGATATGCAGACGAATTCATGACGGAGGAATTTTTACCGTTGCCTTAACCAGGTTTAATTTGGGTGATTCTCTGTGATCTCTATGTCCTCTGAGGTTGAATACCCGTTTTACTTACTCGAACAGTTCTCCCGAAACGAGGTCTTCGTACGATTGCCTCGTGCGGATCAGACGCGCCGTGCCACCATCAACCATGACTTCGGCGGGCAAGGGACGGGCGTTGTAATTCGAAGCCATGGAAAAGCCGTACGCGCCGGCGGAGAAGATGGCCAGCAGGTCCCCCCGGTGCATCACCGGGATCCGCCTTCCCTTGGCGAAGCAGTCGGACGATTCGCATATCGGGCCGACGATATCGGTGCGGATAAAACCGGCTTCGTCGATGTTTCTCAGCCAATGACCGGTCTTGCCCTCTTCCTCTTCGCGGAAGAAATAGTTTTCGGCATTGTCGGACCCGAAAAGGTTGGCGGGCGGAACGTCCGAATAGGCCGCCGGCCAGGCGAAGTGGTAACTGTCGTACATGGCTGGCCTGACGAGGTCGTTCATGCCGGCGTCGACGATGGTGAAATGCTTGTGGCCGTTGTCCTTGGTGAAGACGACGCGTGTCAGGAGCACCGCCGCGTTCCCCACTATGCTGCGTCCGGGTTCCACGATGAGGCGGCAACCGGTAGCCTTGACGTAGGGGGTGATGACTTCCGCGTATTCACGGAACGACGGCACCCTCTGGTCGCGGTAGAGAAGTCCGTAACCGCCACCTGCGTTGATGAATTCCAGCGGGGCGCGGGGGGAACGGTGGCTGCGCACAAATTCTGAAATCTTCTCCATGGCCAGCTTGTAGGGCGCGATGTCGTAGATGGGGCTGCCGAGGTGCATATCAACGCCGAGAAGGCGGATATTGGGCTGTTCGGCAATATTATTCACCAGCCTGGAAGCGTTGGCGAGGTCGATGCCGAACTTGTTTTCCTTCTTGCCTGTCGTGGTCTTGGCGTGGGTGTTTGCGTCGACGTCCGGGTTGATGCGGAAGGCGACGGGTGCGACCTTGCCCATGCCGGCGGCGATTTCCTGGATGACGTCGAGCTCGCCTTCGGACTCGACGTTGAACATCAGGATGTCCTGCTCGAGGGCGGCCTTGATCTCGGCGTCAGTCTTCCCGACTCCCGCGTAGACGACCTTCCTGGGATCCGCGCCGGCCTTCAAGGCGCGGAACAGTTCGCCGCCCGAGACGATGTCGAACCCGGAGCCCGCTTCCCGGAGGGTTTTCAGGACGGCGAGGGAGCCGCAAGATTTCACGGAAAAACACACTGTCGTCGGCACTTCGGAAAAGGCCGACTTCACCTCCTTGTAGGCGTCCACAAGGGCGGCCTTGGAATAAACGTACAGGGGCGAGCCGAAATCCTCTGCCAGCGTGCTCGCCTTCACCCCTTCGCAGCGCAACATGCCGTCTTTATACTGAAAATGCTTCATATTCTGGAACCCCGATTAGGTTGGAAAACTGCCGTCGGAATAGTAGCACATGCCCCGATCCCGCCCCAAAATGACCGTCAGGGCAAGTTCGCATGATTGGACTCGATGTCGCGAAAGAAAATTCAGGCCTGGTATGGCATGGTCACCACGCCGCTCTAGTGGCCGCTTTTGCCATACACTTTTTCCGGATCAAAGACCTTGACGCCGTCTTCGACCAGCCCCTCGTCGGTAAGCTTGAGGTAGAAGCAGGAACGCATGCCGGTGTGGCAGGCGGAACCGCCGTTTTGCTTGATCTTGATCAGGATACAGTCCTTGTCGCAGTCGAAGCGCATTTCCTGGATTTCCTGGGTGTTGCCGCTTGATTCACCCTTGACCCAGTATTTTTGGCGGCTGCGGCTCCAATAGGAGGCGAGTTTTTTATCGATAGAGTCCTTAAGACTGTCCTTGTTCATGTACGCCACCATCAGGACTTCGCCCGTATCGGCATCCTGCGCGATACAAGGAATAAGACCGTTTTGATCAAATTTCACTTCGTCAAGAAATGCGTAGTCCACCAGGTTTTCCCCTTTTCTTCTTCTTTCTCTCGAAACACCTGAAACACTGCCAATAACTCTCCCATATTATAGTTTTACCACACAAATATGCAATAACAAACAGGAAAGGTTACAAAACAAAAAGACGCTTCCGGCAAAAGAAGCGTCTTTTTTATTGACTCAAATTCCAGTGTATACTTTCTAACTCTTCTTTTTCTTTCCAAACACCTTCGGCCTCGTAAAGGCGTCGATGAGGGGAACACATGTATTCATGAGAAGAATCGAATAACATACACCTTCGGGATACCCGCCGTAGAGGCGGATGACGATGGTCATCAGGCCGCAGCCGAGGGCGAAGATGATCCGGCCCTTCTTGGTCAAGGGCCCCGTGACCATATCCGTAGCCATGAAGAACGCCCCGATCATCAGGCCGCCGGCGCCGATATGGGCGAGCCACGGGCCGCTGAACCAGGAGGTATACACGACAAGTTCACCTGTCTTGTACGGCTGAGGAAGAATCCAGCCAAGAACGGCGACGGTAAGGATGTAGAAGAACGGGATATCCCACGGAACGATTTTCTTCCTGATCAGCCACAAGCCGCCCAGAAGCAGAAGGACTGCGGAAACTTCGCCAAGTGAACCGCCTTCGCAGCCGATCCAGGTCAGCCACACTTCCGACCAGGTCGGAGACAGGGCGCGCGGCACAAGATAGGTGACGTTGCCGGCGGCGTCGATGACTTCCTTGGCTGCCGGGCTGTGCATGGCTTCGAGCATGGTGGCCGAGGTGATGACGTCGATGCCGAGCTCGGGATTCACAGCTTTGGTCATGCTTGCCTGGGTGACCGCGTCCGGGAGGCCTTTGATCGCGGAATTTATGTCGGCAAAGGAACCGGAAAGGGTATAGACGAAATTGTTCCACCACTTACCTGCGGCGCTGAGGTGGGGCCATTCCCCGGACATCATGCGGTCGGGCATGCTGGCTTGGAGGAAGGCTCGGGCGAGAAGCGCCGGGTTCCAGACGTTATGGCCAAGTCCGCCGAACGCCTGCTTGCCGATGGCGATGGCGAAAACGCCGCCAAGGACGGCGGCCCACCACGGCAGGTTCGACGGGCAGACGGCCGCCAGCAGGAGGCCGGTGACGACTGCGCTGCCGTCGTCAATGGTGATAGTGACGCCGCGCCAACGCTGGCAGAGCCATTCGGTGACGACACAACCGACGACGCAGCCGACGATCGGCACCAATGCATGCCAGCCGAAGACCACCAGCGACCAGAGGAGAGCCGGAACAAGAGCCAGGCACACGCAGAACATGATCTTGGGCGTCGTATCCGAGTGGCGGATATGGGGCGAGTTGTTGACGTTGAACAAAAGTTTTTCTTGAGCCGCCATTATCAGGGTTCCTTCTCTACTATCAGCTCCGTGATTTTATACAATATACTGCAAGCGAATATTTCGGTTATTTCACCGCCAGTTGCGCCCTGCGGTTGATTTCACCCTTTTCCATGCGGATCCATTGGACGATCGGGCGCTTGGACGGGCAGACGTAGGAACAGATGCCGCATTCGATGCAGTCCCTGGCGTTGAAGTCGTCTGCCTCGGCCAGTAGGTTGGACTCGCCGTAGTTGGACAAGGTGCACGGCAGAAGCCCCATCGGACAGCCTTCGACGCAGCGCGCGCAGCGGATGCAGGACCGGTAGCTGTAGGCCGCCGGGTCCGTGAGGGCGAGGACGCCGTTCGAACCCTTTACAATGGCCCACTCGGTGTCCCGCATCGGCATGCCCATCATGGGGCCGCCTGCGATGAGTTTTTTCGTGGCGTTGGCGTCGAACTCGCATTCGTCAAGGAGGTCCATGACCATCGTGCCGATCCTGACCCACAGATTGGCCGGCTTCCTGATGCCGGGGCCGGTGACGGTGACGACGCGCTCGGTGAGCGGCCGGTTGAAGGCGCAAGCTTCGTACCCGGCGTAGCAGGAGGCGACGTTGTGGACCAGCACGCCGACATCCATCGGCAGGCCGCCGGAGGGAACTTCACGCTGCAGGAGCGCGTAGATCAGCTGTTTTTCAGCGCCCTGTGGATACATGACCGGGAGGCCGACGATTTCGGTCTCAAGATTCAACCGCACCACGGCGTCCTTCATGGCCTTGAGGGAGTGAGGCTTGTTGTCCTCCATGCCGACAATGACTTTCCTGGCGCCTACGGCGCGTTTGAACAATTCCGCGCCCTTGAGGATTTCATCCGGTTTTTCCCGCATAAGAAGGTCATCAGCGGTGAGGTACGGTTCGCATTCCGCACCGTTCAGGACCAGGGTGTCTATTTTCTTTTCAGGCGGCGGTGAAAGTTTGACGTGCGAGGGGAAGGTTGCGCCGCCCATGCCGACAAGACCGGCTGCCTGGACGTATTCCTTGATTTCGTCCGGGGTGAGGCGGTCGATGTCGCGGTTGGCTTGCGCATCGGGATGCCATTCGTCGAGGTTGTCGTTCTCGATCTTCAGCGCATCGACAAGGAAGCCGAGAGGATGCCTGATCTGGATGACGCCTTTGGCAGTGCCGGAAATGGAAGAGTGCGCACCGGCGGAAACATAGCCTGACGAATCTGCGATCTTCTGGCCGCGCAGTACCCTGTCCCCGATTTTTACCAGGGGAGTGGCAGGCTTGCCGATATGCTGCGAAAATGAGATAGCCACGAACTTCGGCGGCGTTGCCGGACGCAACGGAAGGTCCTTGGTGGCGTCCTTGTTTTCCGGCGGATGGGTGCCGCCCTTGAACATATGTTTCATCGAAAGCTCCACTATATGAATAGATGAATTATCAGCTATTAACCATCAACTGTGAACTATTGACTCCATTCAGGTCGTCATGGTCTGCTTGCCGGTGTTGACCACCTCCACGTCCTCGTCTGTTTTCGGTTCGGGCGTCGGAGCGGCCTTCTTGGCGGCGTCCGCAGCGCGGCGCGCCGGGCGGAGGTTGAGAATGGTCTGGTGCGGACAGACGGAAACGCACTTGCCGCAGCTGATGCACTTGTCGTGGTCGATCTCTGCGAGGTTGTTCGGAACCTTGATAGCATCGACGGGACAGGCCTTGACGCACTTTTGGCAGATGATGCAGGCATGGTCGCAAATCTTGTTGGCCATAGCGCCCTTGTCGCGGTTGTGGCAGGCGATGTGGACGAATTTGTTGATGGCGGTGACGGCCATGAGGCTGCGGGGGCATGCGGCGACGCATTTCTTGCAGCCGGTGCATTTCGCCTCGTCGACGATGGGACGGCCCGTTTCATTGAAGGTTATCGCGCCGAAGGGACATGCCTTGAGGCAGTCGCCGTAACCGAGGCAGCCGTAGCGGCAGTCGAGCCAGCCGCCGCCCAGTCCCTGCAGGGAAGCGCCGCGGCAGGTTTGGATGCCGGTGTAGAGGGCGACAGTCTCGACATTCTGTCTTTGGCAGTGGCAGAGCGCGACGCAACGGGCTTTGTTGGCATCCACCGCCACCCCAAGGATCTTGGCGATGGCAATTCCGCAGTCCGCGCCGCCGGGGGAACACAACGTCGGGTCGGCGTCCTTGAGGACAACCGCTTCGGCGTACGCGGCGCAGCCGGCGAAGCCGCAGCCGCCGCAGTTCGCGCCGGGCAGTACGCCCAGCACTTCTTCGACCCTGGGGTCGGTCTTTACCTCAAAGCGCCTGGAAGCTACGGCCAGGATAAGCGCCAGCAGCGCGCCGAGACAGGCCATGGAGACAAGAGCGAACATAGCTGTATTTCTCCCCTAAAGGTTGTTTTCAAGTAAATTTCGTCTACCGCAAAGGCAATTAAATGATGCCGGTAAAAGCGAAGAAGGACAAGGCCATGCCTGCGGCGGCGATGAAGGCGATCGGAATGCCCCTGAGGCCGGCCGGAATGGGTGCGCTTTCAAGCCGTTCGCGGATCGCTGCCATGAGATAGAGGGCGAGGGTGAAGCCAATGCCTCCGAAGATGCCAAGGCAGGTGCTCTTCAGGAGCGCTTCGGCCAGCGACAGGTCGGCCCATTCAGCGACCTTCATCTGGGTCGAACCAAGAACCGCACAGTTGGTGGAGATAAGGGGGAGATAGATCCCGAGCGCCTGGTACAGCGGCGGGGCGACCTTTTTCATGACGATTTCGACGAACTGCACCAGCGCCGCGATAATGAGGATGAAGCTCATGATATCGAGGTAGTTCTGCAGGTTGTACGGCACCAGCAGCAGCTTGTAGACCAGCATGGTGACGAAGCAGGAGACGCCCATGACGAATATGACTGCCATGCCCATGCCTATGGCCGAATCGCGCTTCTTGGAAACGCCGATGAAGGGGCAAATTCCAAGGAACTGGCTCAGGACAAAATTCTGGACAAACACCAGGGCAAACAGGAGGACAAGGTATTCTTTCATATATCCAATTCTCCACAAGGATGGACAGGCGGAATAATTTGACGTTATGGGTCACGTTGCCAAAAAATTAGGCCGGCGTTTTTCAGGATGCGGATTTCTTTCCGGGGGGCGGCGGAACGGCGATGCCCTGCCTCTTCTGCGCTTCGGCCTTCCTGAGGCCGAGCCAGTTGAATAAACCCATCAGTAGGCCGAGGGTGAGGAAGCCGCCCGGCGCGAGGATGAAAATGGTTTGCGTATAGGCGGAAAGGCCGTCGGCGAACGGGATGTCAAGGAATGTGCCGCTGCCGAGGATTTCGCGGATGGTTCCGAGAAGCATAAGCGCAAAAGTGAATCCAATGCCCATACCGATGCCGTCAGCGATGGAGGAGATCGGGTTGGATCGGCTGGCGAACGCTTCCGCCCTGCCGAGAATGATGCAGTTGACGACGATCAACGGCAGGAAGATGCCCAGAGATGCGGTAAGCGCCGGGAAGTACGCGGTCATGATAAGTTTGACCAGCGTGACGAAAGTGGCGATGACCACGATGAAGATCGGGATTCGCACTTCCTTGGGGACGCCTTTTTTGATGATCGAGATGATGAAATTGGAACACACCAGCACAAACGTGGTGGCGAGTCCCATGCCTATGGCTTTTTCCACGCTGGTGGTGACGGCAAGCGTCGGACACATGCCGAGAACCAGCCGAAAAACAGGGTTTTCCCTAAATAAACCGCTTGTGAGATCCTTCATCAATGACATAAGTCTGCCCTTCTTGCGCGCGATTGCTTAAAACAAAATCTGGTAATAGTACGGCAGAATAAACGTATTTTGCGTGTTGTAAAATTAGTATTCACTAATAAAAAACAAAGCGCCGGCCGCTCC
>DAIOFH010000104.1:0-13892 GCA_036745875.1 Planctomycetota bacterium
CGCCGGACCAGGATATTGCGGTCGAGTTCCGTTCCTCCGATCTATTATTGATGATGATGCGTATTTTAGCATTAAAAAAGCAAACCCCCGGCTTACACATTTGGCGCTTCAGACCAGAACTGGATATGCCAATTACTAAATGGCTTTATGAAAGATTTCGTCTCGCAGCCCCTGGTAAAGACGAATCTTTTTATCTTGTTTCAAGCTGTCTTACCCCGGCGTTTTGGGATACGACCGACTACTCCCTCTTTGCCGATATTCTTTCCAAACCCAAGCAGTATCCCGACTTTACCATGCAGTGTCTTTCATCTCCATATATCGCGGTGAATGAGATCGCCATCAACGACGACATCCCTGCATCCTATGTTGATAATGGAAAACGGATGGCCAACAGAATGTTTTCCCTGCTTTACGAAGCCGCATTGCGGAGGGACAAGCGCTTTTGTTTGCACAGGAGCGAAAAGATGCTCACCGGGTATTGGGCAGCGACAGGCAACCGCATGGTCTTTGCCGAAATGGATTCGTTTGAAAGAATGGAATCGACCTACGGCGCCTACAAAAATGTGGTCTGCATCGAAGGGCCTGCCTCCATCATTTGCGATTTCGCCAAAAGCGAGTTCAGCCGCCAAATAGCGAACGCCACTGACACCGCCGTTTTTTACCCGGGGAATGATGAAAAACAGCAAAGGTCCGCTTCAACGTCTTGTCGAACACAATAACCAGATCCCGCCCAATACTTCATACAAGCTCGCCCGCCTCGGCCCGAACTTCGACGATATGGCGGAAGTGACCCACTATATGCAAAAAATGCGAAAAGTCGGGAACTTCCTTTTGGCCGAGCCGCGGGCGATTGTCCATGCCAGCTTGCTCGCCGACAATATCGTCAACAGTTGCCTGGAGCAGGATTATGAGCCGGCATGAAACAATGAGCCACCTACTTACCAAAAAACCAGAGGAGAGCCATATGTTGGAAATTGCAAGTAACTATTCCACACTTATATCGAGAAAGAAGATACTTCATATACCGACATGCATTTTAATTGAGTCCATGGCAACCGCGCATGGGCATTTGGCGCAATTGCTGGATGGCAAAAAGATCACCGAAGACATGCTCGAATTCACGGCGCAAACCCTTCAGCGCGTGCTTGTCGATATCAAATCAACCAGAAAAGCCCTCTCGTCAGGCGACGTAAACACATTTCCCGGCGACTGGCGTGCAGACCGCTATAAAGCCGCAGGAATCTTCAGCCATCTGATCATGAAAGCGAACACGATCCAGAAAAACTCCTTCTCCCCCTACCGCCAGGAGCTCGAGGAAATACTGTGGGGATTGAAGGATGTATGGGAAAAATTATTCATGATGCTTGACGGAAAATACGGGCACGGTTTTACGCACACGAACCAGGCGGATTATTTTCATGGACAGATCGCCAACAACTGGCTCACCAACATGGCAAAGACCGTCATGTCCCTCAATAACGCCGCCATCTACGACTCCGAGGACACCTATCTCATCCTGCTCTGCTTCGAAAGGATAAAGACCCAGGTCGTTGACAAAATCCGTGAGCTGGAGAACAAGAATTTCATCCGAAGCAAATTTGACCGGGACAGGATCATATGCGTCTCCGACCACAAAATTGCCTTGGCCTACCCCAAATGCATGAAATTCACCGAAGACATCATCCGCCACCGGCAATCGATTCCGCGGCGCAAAACATACGTCATGCCCCAGCGCGCCAAGCTATTTTGATCTTCAGCCCAATCGACCCCAAAAAAAGAGCCGCCCGGAAGCGGCTCTTTTTTTATTCACGGTATCTCAACCTTTTTGAGATCGTCAAGCATAGCCTGTATTGCCCTGCCTCGATGGCTTACCCGGTTCTTGTCCATATCTTTCGCCTCGGCGAAAGTCACGCCCAAATCGTCTGAAAGAAACAACGGATCATAGCCGAAGCCGTTTTCCCCGCGTGGGTGATCAAGGATAACGCCACGGCTTTCCCCGCGCCAGGTGCGTTCGCTTTCGTTGCCCTGCAGATCCGGTAAAACCAACGCCAAAACGCAGACAAAACCGGCTTTGCGCTTTTCCGGAATCAGGCCGGACATGCGCCGCAGCAGTTCCCTATTGTTTTCGCCGTCCCCGGCATCCGGACCGGCGAAGCGCGCCGAATACACTCCCGGCTCGCCGCCAAGGCTGTCGACGGATAACCCCGAATCGTCGGCCAGAGACGGCATACCGCTTATCTGCGCGGCGTAACGCGCCTTGAGAAGCGCATTTTCGGCAAAAGTACTGCCCGTCTCCTCCGGCGGTTCGGCGTCTGGAAACGCATCCATGCCGACCAAGGTTATCCCCAGTGGCTCCAGCATGGAGGCAAGTTCCCGGATCTTTTTTTTATTGTGACTCGCCAAAACAAGCTTCTGCATCACGTCACACCGTTTCTAGCTGTATGTTTCCGTTCCTGCTTACCTATTTCAGTCCACCTGTTTTCGACTGAAATCGTTGTTATTCCCCGCCGTCGGAAAAGTCATGATTGCCGACATTGTCGGTAAGGCCGATAGACACGGCCAGAGCCTTGAGGCTGTTCCAGGAAAGCCTGCCGTCCACAAGCGAAATGCCCTGCCTCTGTGTACCGGTCATAAGCCAAGATTTCCCCGTGTCCCGGTACTCGTACATTTCCTTGGCAATTTTGGCGGACAGCGGTTCTTCCTCGTCCAGGGCAAGCAACCGCCAGTCAGCCGCTTCCGACAGCACCATTTGTATAAAGGTTACCGGCGAGAAAACAATCATCATGGAAGCGCCCGCGGATCCGACCATTGTGAAGGCCTGACGGACGTTCGCCGTTCCCTGCTGATCCGGGCGGAAAACATCGGCCACGATCTCAAGCTGGTGCTCTTTAACCAATACCGGTTCACGGTCATTTACCGCCCCCCAAGCCATAGCCAGCATTCTCCCCGACAACCGCGCGGTAAAAATACAGTCGAAAATGTTTTTACGCGGCAACTGATTTCCGTCACTAAGAGAGATTGTCAACCGGCACTGCCCGTCGTCGATGGATTGCAGTTCCAACTCCCAATCCAGTTGGGCCAGAGCGGCCTGCACCGGCCCTTCGGAATTCAAGGCGCTTTCCAGCACCAGCCAGGCAGCCTCGAGAAGTTCGGGATTTTGCCACTCGCTCACGACCAGCCGCGTCGAACGCAGCCCGGGGTTGGAGGACGGCGGCGCAATCCAGGCGACTGACGCTTCCGTGAGGGACGCCCGCCGCAAGGTGTCGGCGAAAGCGGTTGCCACATCCTTTGCTCCCGAAGGGACAACGCCACCGGCAGCGCCAAGGAGCAAACGGCCAACCAGGTTTTCCATATCCCTGAACATCGCGGCGTCGAAGGCCATGGCATAGGTGATTGCGGAATTGCCAGGAATGTGCCGTATGGTGGCAAGTTCGGACTGGGGACGCGTGTCATTTCCATGTCCTGTTGTTCTGAAACGCCATTCGATCCCGATTTCGTCAAACCATACGTCAAATTCGAGTCTGCTCATCGACATCGGCCACGAGGCAAGGTCTTCGGCAAGCGACTGCATCAATTTCGCCCTTGCCGGTTCGGGTCGCCAGAAGGCGATAAAATCGGTCACCAAACGATCTATCTGTGTCCGCCACCAATACACGCCCGTTTCCGAATGCTGCCACCCGGCAAAGCGTGATGGCTGAAAAGAGACCTTGATGTCGGGTGCTATTTCATGCCCTATCACCGTACCCAAGAGGCCGCGCGAAGCGCCTGCGGATTCATAGATCGCCCGAGCGGATTGGACCGCATTGCGTTCAGTGCCGAAAACAGCCAGATTACCCGGCAACCACTCGAGGTAATAATACTTTATATTCCCGTCGGGATCGAGTTCACTCATTACGGAAATATCGCCAATGCCTTCAGTGTCGGAAAGGCCTTGGCGCATCAGCGTCGTCAAATAACTGTCCTGGTTGTCGACAGGAAAAATCCAGACAAGGGACAGCGGCCCCGGCCTGGTAGGCACCAGGAGAATCCCTTCAATCCAGGCATCGACGGCAAGGCCGGAGAAAAACGGGTTTTTTATGGAAGAACCAATTATTGATTGCAGTGGTGGCCGGATCGTTCCCTGATTATGGAGATCGGCCATGAATTGGACCAGTTCGCTATCCTGGCTGTCAAGCCGTTCGACGTCGGAGAAACGCAAGACCATGATCTCCCCCATCTCACCGGAATCGGCATCAAGCGCCAGCACGGCAGAAGAGGGATCGAGCGCCGAAAGAAAAAGCGCGAGAATTAGAAGGGTGCTTTTGGCGAATAGGAATCTCATGGCGTGTTCCCGCGTACAGAACCCATCTCCTCGCGCAGGCGCAACGCATCCTGAAGGAAGGGATGCGAAAATTCAAGGCCCTTTTCCGGATCATAGGTAAAGGTCGTTCTCAAGCCTTCGCCTGTTCCGGCAAGCAAGGTAAGCACTTCGGCGAATTCCGGGTTGGCCACGGCGACAGCGTTCAACAGCACAGCCGGGCCAGCCAGACGCGCCTCGCCATTGGCGCGGCCGTCCGGCGCGAAAGCGATCCAGCCGCGCATTTCGTTGCTGCCGTCGATATGCGCCACGTAATCGACGCGGGTGCCGAGACCTTCCTCCCAGTCGGAAACGACCGACAGTTGTTCGAATACGGCAGTCGACAAGGCGGCAATCTCGGACAAAGGTCCCGCATCGCCGCCGCCCCAGCGGGGAAGCTCGTCAACAATGGCCTGGGGGATGGAGGAGGCGATTTTCCACCATGCGCCGGAATTGGCGAGATCGATAGTGGATTTAGCCAAAACAACGTTAAAAGCCCAATAGCCCTTGCCGTCTGAATACTGTGGCAAAGTGCCGCGCCAGGTCAAATTTCCTTTTCCACCGGCCAGACTGACCTGCCAGGCGGGAGGAAGCAGCCTGGATATCCTGGTGGCGAATTGTTTGGCGTCGATTCTCTCCGCCGCCGCGGTGATTACCGTTTCCCTGCCTTGACCCAGCGTCAACGCCGATCTGGCTTTGCCCTCAAAGAGGTCTGCTTCGGCCAGGGCGTTCAGCCCCGACGCGCTTCTTGTAATGGCCAGGGTCAGGTTGTTGCCTTCCCAGCCGTAGCCCCGCCATTGCCGCGCATTCCAGGTTATGTTTGAAATAAGGCCGGGCAACCATGCGGACCAGCCGCGTTTGCTGACAAATGAGGCGGACAAATCCTCAAGAGATACAACATCGCACTGCATCTCGAGGCGTTCAGTCCTCCCGTCGCTGCCGATCGGCAGGTGGATATCAAAGCCGCCAAATCCCGAGGGCCCAAGGCGGATCAAGGCGGTGCGTTCCCTGTCGCTATCGCCGAAGGGAAGATCCATTTTCAACGGCGCGCTTCGCGGAAGTCCAAATGCGGCCAACGGCGCGTCCGCCACTTCGCCTTCGAGTTTGACCCAGTTGGCTCCATCCGAATCCTCGTAGAATCGGGCCAGCCCGGAGAAAAATCCAGGTATCGCCTCCAGAGGCATTCTCCCGAAGAAAAACGGCAATGCGGCGGCGGGAAGATTATTGACCCGGACTTCACTATTGTCTGGACGCAACCGAACCTTGTCGCCGTCCAACTCGAAAAGAACGGTGGCGGCGGGAATGGAAAAGTTCCCCGTCAACTCCTGTTCCGACTCCAAGTGGGTGAAGACAAAGGGAATGTCGGGGGCGCGTATCACCAGACGCCTGGAATCCCTGCTCGTTTCAACTTCCGCATTGACCCTGATTTTCAATTCGAATCCGCGTTTCCTGACCGAGAATTCGCCATCGCGAATCTGTGCCCTGAATCCGGAGAACAGCGGCATGGGGTAGGGAAATTCGGAAGTTTTCGCCGAGAGCGGACTCATAAGGCCGTCAAAGCTCCACTCGCCGCCCTCGCCCTGCTCAATCTGGACTTTTGGCGCTTTTAAATCCAACTGCACAATACCAGGCTTCAACCGGTAGAAGGAATAGAAAGGCACTCTGGCGATCATTTCTCCCAGAGTGAAAAATTTCCCGGAAAACAACGGTGTGGGATGTTCTACCTCAAGGTTGCGGATATAGAAGCGCGAGTCGCGCAAAATGTTCAGGCGGAGGCGAGTGTAGTTCAGAAGCGAGACATCAGCATTGAGGTTTTCATCCAGCCAATCCTGGAAAGCTCGTTGCCTCACGTTAGAGTTCATGGCGCGCTGCGCCAGCCAAGCCGCCAGAAAGACGCCTCCCACAACAACAACCAAAGGTATAAGCCAGTGGATAAAACGTTTATATCGCGTAAAAAAACCAGGCTTTTTCCGCTCTTCGGTTTTTTTGTGAATGGTGGTCATTTAATGTCGTTTCCAAGTAAATCCGTATTTGCCAAAAATGGCAACCTAAACTGTATAGTGTCCCGAAATTCCGGTTATTTGTCAACATAACTTTCATAATTCAAAAGCGTTATCCGCCTTTTACGGAGCACTGAATTTTAGCGCTTTTCTTTCCTCCATTAGCTGTTAGTATAGGGGGCATTCCAAAGAGTGGAAGGTATAAGCGATGTTGGCCGCACCGGACAGCACCTATGCAAAGAGAAGCGGCAGGCTGTTTTTTCTCAGCCTGCTTCTTTCCGTGTGCCTGAACGGACTTGCCATCCACTTTCTGGGACAGTTGAGTTATTCTATCAAGGACCATGCATTTTACCTGTTGATCCACAAGGAATCCGCCTTCGAGATGCGTATCGGCCCGGCCTATGAGGTCAAGCCTGCCATGCCCCGCTTTGCCAAGGATGCAGCGATTTCGGAAGGGCGCTACGACATGACGTCCACCGCCCCACCCCTTTCCCGTTTCGGTGGGGAGAATGATGATGAAGCAGCTCCTTCCGGTCTGCCGCCGCGCGACAGTAACGAGGCGTTTTCCACCCAACCCAACACCCCATATGTCCCGCCTGAGCAGTATCCTCAACGTCGCGGGCTGGTCCAGCCCCGTGGCGGCATCGATCTGCCGGCGGACAACCTCCGATTCGAAGTGCCGCAGGCGATCAAGCCGAAGAAGACCAAGACTTGGCAGGTTGAAGAAGCGCGTTTCGATTTGGCGTTGACATCACCTACCGCAACAGCCGACGCTCTCCTGGCTGCGCTGTCTCCCACTGTGATCATCGTCGAACCGAACAAGACGCTCCTGGTCGGTCAGCGCGAAGCGGCTGCCGCCCGCATAGACATGCCCGGGAAAGACAGCGAGCCAAACCACAGCCGAACGGTAAAAGAGCGCGAAGCCAATTTCCCGCTGCCTGAAACCTACGAAGATTACTCCTCGTTTGCCGCATCGAAAGAGGAAGGTCATGACGATGCGTATGGCGCGAAGGAGGCGGTGAGGATCGCTGGCGGATTCGCCGTCATCTACCCGGAAAGGTCGATGCGGCTGAAAGAAATGGGGACCGTGGTGTTGACGGCGGTGATAACCGCGGAAGGCAGAAGCGAAAAGATAACGGTGGTGCAATCCAGCGGTTTTCCCGGCCTCGACCTGGCGGCGCTCGAGGCGGTGAGGAATGCGCGCTTCCACCCCCAAACCATTGACGGCCGGCCAATGCCGTCACAGGAAAGCTTTGAAATCGTCTTCAGGCTCAATGACGACACCGCTGAGTAGTTGACATCATTCCCCCAGTTAAAGAGGTCTTGTCGATAAAAACGCTCGAGAATGTACCTTCCTGAAATACTTTAAGATAGCACATTTGAACGAAAAGATTGATTTGCTCCCCCAATCGAAATATTATTAGTGTATAGTAAATAATATTAAGTAATACCGTTAATATACCTGACCACTCGCACGAAGGGAAAGAAATATGAAAATTGGCCATAGGTTTATAGCCTGCGTCGCATTCCTCCGGGTCACCTACAGCCTTGGATTTGTTCTTTCCGCCGGAGAACCTTCATCCCTTCGCGAGGTCTCCGTCGTCTTCCACTGGAAAGCACAAGCCCAATGGGCTGGCTACTACATGGCCAAGGAAAAGGGGATTTATGCCGAACACGGCCTGGACGTCACCCTCATTACCCGAAAGGGGCGCAGCGACCCCCTTGACCTCCTTATGGACGGCAGGGTCACTTTCGCGACGCACTTCCTTTCCGCAGGCGTCGGCCTGAGGGGCGCCAAACAACCCGTGGTCCACATAGGCCAGGTGTTCAACAGGTCGAACCTTATGGTTGTGGCCAGGCACTCGGATGGTGTGGATAAGATTACCGACCTGTCCGGCAAGGCCGTGTGTTTCTGGGACGGCTATTACCGCTTCATTTTCAAATCGTTTTTCAAGAATCAGGGCGTCACCAACCTGCGCGAACGCCCTATGGGACTGACAGTGTCGCAATTCACCTCCAAACAGGTTGCCGCCTGCTCCGCCATGGAATACAACGAATACAACCTTATCATTACCTCCCCCGAAGTCGACAAGGACGACCTTGTCTTTTTCCGTCTCCGCGAAATGGGCATGGACTTCCCCGAAGACGCGATTTATACGACAGAGGAAACGGCGGATACGAACCCGGATATTTGCCGAGCATTTGTCGCCGCTACCTTCGAGGGTTGGCGTTACGCACAGGAGCATCCGGAAGAGGCGCTTGCCGTGGTCATGCGGGAAGTCGCCGACGACCCGGATGAACTCGTCACCGAGGAGCATCAAAAGTGGATGCTCGGGGTATGCATCGACAGCGTGTTTATTCCCGAAGACAAAGGCAGGAGGATAGGCGTGCTGTCCCGCAACGACTTTGACGTCATGCATGACTTCCTGAGCGAGAACGGGCAGTTGCGGCAAGCGTTTTCCTATGACGATTTCGTTCGCCTGGACGCAATCGACAACAATTAATACCGATTTCAGCGGAGAATTTCCGTCCAGTAAGAAGATAACATACTTAAATCGGTAAGTAGAAACGGAAAATACCAACTGGAAACGGTATATCGACAGTGGCCGCCGCCTTGGACGGTTTACCTCCGCCGCCGGCAAAACACGGCCTCAAGGAGCGACAATGCTGGGCAAGTTGAGCATTCAACGAAGTCTCATGGGAATCGTCGGCCTATTGATGGTCGGCGGCATGGTCATCCTTACCATCATCCTTGTCATCATGCAGCGAAACGCGCGCGAAAGCAGGAACGAACAACTGGCGGCGCTTTTCCGCGACATGTCGTACTCCAACAATGCGAGCCTGCAACAGACGGACACGGCGGTAAGCGGTATAATCAGTGCCGAAATCGCCGTAATCCAAGCAAAACAGTCCGACGAATCGGTCCAGCACCAGCGCGAACGCGCCACGCAACTGGCGCAGCTCATATCCTCCTTTGTCGCCCCGTACCTTGTCCGAAACGACGACGCCCAAATAGATGACGTCTGCCGCAGCGCCGCATACGATTCCGACATCGGCGTCCTGCTGGTGGAGGACGACGAGGGCTATTACTACGGCGGATACTACCGTGAAGACCATCCCGGCTTGATAAAACGCCTGTCCGCCGATGGCGAGTCGCTCCCATTCGGCCCGGACAGGGTTGCCCGAACCCTGATGGAAGAGCACCAGGATTCAGTATATGAGGAAAGAGCGCCCATATATTCCCCGAGGGACGTCACCCAGCGCATCGGGTGGACCAGGCTGATCATGCTCAATGACCGAGTGGTCCGCGAGGCGGAGCAGCTTGCGGAGCGCTCCGACTCCTTACAGCGGGAGACGATGCGTTCGCTCGCCGCTGAATCGAGCCAGCAACTTCGCATACAGGGCGAACTCATGGACAAAACCATGAAACAGTTTGAACTGGAAGGCGAACAATCCGATTGGCGGTTGAACAGCACTACCGGCCTGGTCATACTTGGCGTGTTGATCTGTTCGTTGACCGCCATCGCCCTCCTGTCCGCCCGCCTCTTGAAACCGCTCCAGGATGCCACGGTGTTTGCCGCTCGGCTTGGCGAGGGCGATCTTTCGCGCCGGCTCGAACCGAACGAACAATACGATGCCAAACGCCTCACCCTGGCCCTGAATGCCATGGCCGACGCCCTCGAAGCGCGCGGCAAGGAAACGCAGGGCGCCCTATCCGAACTGCGGGAGGTATTAACCCGCGTCAACCGTATCGCCGAACGCCTGGGCCACAGCGCCAGGGACATCGCCGATTCCAGCAACAGCTTTACCGCCGGCTTTGCCGATCTTGGCAAGGCGCTGGTGGAGATTTCCGGCACCATGAGCGAAATGGAACGGCATTCGGCGGAAAATGCCGAAAACGCTTCGCGCGTCAGTTCCATGTCCAAGGAGGCGTTTGCGCGGGCGAGCGAAGGAAGCCACGAGATGCAGGCGGCCACCGAATCGATGAGCGTTGTCACGGACGTCTATGCACGGCTGACCGGCATGGTGAAAACAATCGACGACATCGCTTTCCAGACCAACCTCCTGGCGCTGAACGCTTCTGTGGAGGCGGCGCACGCCGGGCGCTATGGCAAAGGGTTTTCCGTGGTCGCCGACGAGGTGCGCACCCTTTCCGCCCATTCGGCCCAAGCGGCCACACAAGCGAGAAACGAAGTCGCCAACGCCGACAGGCAGATGGAAGAGGCTATGAACAGGTCGAAACTGACGGCCGATGCGTTGACGGTAATTTCCGAATCGACGCAGGAAGTCACGCAGGCGCTGGACACGGTCATGAATTCTTCGAACGAGCAGCTTGAAGGCGTGCGGCTCGCCAACACCAACATGGACAGGATAGCCACGATAGCCAGCCAGGGCATAGAGGAAGCGCGCCGCATCGCCTCGACGACGATGATGCTTTCGGAAATGGCAAACCAATTAAGCTCGCTCCTGGACAAGTCCGTGTATATCAAACGATCCGGCTCGGACACAAACCCACGCGTCCCGACGCTCCCTGGACCGAGGGACAAATATCTGCCGCCGTCATAAAACCAGTCAAGCATCCTTTGACGGCGGCAAGCTTCCGGCTTGGCGGACCATGCCTACGTGAAGACGGATCCTCATCAGTAAGACTGCCCAAAAAATACCCCGATTTTAGAATACACTCTTGCATTATCCTGTTCCAGTTTGGTATAACTGGATGCTTAAGGTCATGCTGTGTCTTGGGCAATATTGCCGGTGGATGGGCTAAACGGCTTCAAACGCGCTACCGCCAATCCGGGGAGTTGGCTGACGCACTTTATTAAGGTTCTCGCCAATGCTGAGAATTGCGATCTGTGACGATGAGCGACTTCATCTTGACGCAATGAAGCAACTGATCGAAGAACACCTCTACGCAGTGGAGCAAGATTTTACCCTTTCCTCGTTCAACAGCGCCTCGGACTTCCTGCAGACGTTCGAGCCAGGAAAATACAACATAGTCATACTTGACATCGTCATGCCTGAACAGACCGGTCTGGAACTCTCCCAGAAAATTTTCGACGAGGACAAGAATTGCGTCATCGCCTTTCTGACCTCTTCCCCCGACTACGCCATAATGGGCTACGGCGTCAATGCGGTGGCCTATATGTTGAAGCCCCCAACGAAGAAAAAAGTCGGTGATTTGCTGGATACCTGCATAGCGCGGATCAGGAAAAAAAGCACCCGCCACCTTTTTGTCAAAACTGGTACGTTCAACCAAAAAATCGATTTGGCCAGAACAATCTATATGGAAAGTAAAAATAAACAGGTACTTGTCCATACTGATAATGAGACAATAATATACAATGGAAAACTCAGTGATCTACTGACAAAACTTCCTGAATCGTTCGTGCAGATTCATAAAAGCTATATAATTAACCTATTCAGAGTCAAGGCAATGAGAAGAAATTGCATGATTTCCGATAGGGAACAATCCATTCCAATCAGCCGTCAATTTCAAAAAGAAGCCAGCAACCGTTACTTCACACACCTTGAAAGTTTTACGGATTAAATTGCTCTTTTTTCAATATTTTCTCAAGGACGAGCTTCCGCTACCGATAATATTGATTAAATGGATTTCTTAACGGATTGTCTCACGGAGGGATCAAAATGGCTATTGATGGAACCGATTGGAAGGGCCTATACAACCAGAACTGGGCCAACAGCATGAACAGTCTTTTCGGCAGCGGCTCCCAGAGCCAGAGCGGCTTGGGTGGTCTGTCCGGAGACATGATCAACCAATGGAACATGCTGAAAGCCAACAGCAAAGCCTACTCCGCGCTTCTAAAAGCGCAGGAAACGGGCACTATCCGCCAAAAGCAGGATATGACCCTGCTTTCGGACAAATTGCTGAACGATTATTATGACAAAAGCACCGGGAAAATCAAGCAGGCCACCTATACTTCCCCAACCACCGCCACAGCCGCGACGGAAGATCTTTCCAAACAGCTGGAATCGATCCAGAACCTCGCCAAGGCCGCCGCCAGCAACCCGGACAGCCTCAACGACAATCACTATTCCCTCTTCGAGACGCTGCGGAAAAATATCGCCAGCGCCCTTGTAACGAAATCCGACTCGTCCTCCTCCACCTCTACCACGGAAGCCCAGGCCGCATCCCTCAAAGGCACGGCTGATTTCCGCTATCTTGACGAGGCGCAGTCTTTCAAGGTCACCGGCAATAAGGGCAGCAAGTCCTATTCATTCGAAGAAGGCGCGTCCCTGCAATCCATTGCCGACGCGATCAATGCGGATACAGCCGACACCGGCGTCATTGCCGAGCTGGAGAAGGACGCTTCCGGCCAAGTCATCAACATCACCCTTACCTCAGAGACAAAAGGCAAGGATGCGATGGTCAGGGTCGACCAGGATACAGGCGGCCTCTTCACCACCGCCGGCGGCACCAGGGGCACCACCGGGGTCGACGCCACGGAAAAGAAAGACGATGTCGTCGCCAGGGGCGGCGATGCCCGCGCGGCAGTCGCCACCGGCGTCTATGGCGGCAAACTCAGCGGCGACCAGGAATTCACCATCGAAGGCCCGAGCGGCTCGAAAACCTTCAAGTTTGAGGGCGAAACCAGCGCGGAAGACGTCATCACCGCTATTAACGACGCCAACCTCGGCATCACTGCCAGCGCCATTCGCAATGTCAACGGCGACTTGGAAGGCATCGGCCTCGAGTCGGACAGCCTAGGTGATGACCAGCGCATCCGCATCTCGCAGGCGGAAGGCTATCTCTTCGCTTCTCCGGGAAGCAGCGTCAGCGTCCAGGGCAAGAGCGAAAACCCGACTGGCGCGAACAAGATCAATTCACTTGACCAGCTGGGCAAGGTCACGATCGGCAACGAAACATACAGCTTCGCCGACCTGGCTCCGGGAGGGCGCGCCAGCCTCGATAAGAACCCCAATGCGGCCGTCATGATCATCGACCAGGCCCTCAGGGATATTTTCAGCGGCGATGCGGTTCTGAAAGGCCTTGACCTGGATGAAGCGAAGGCTCTCACGAGCAACACCAGCGCACTCCTGGACAGCGGCAGCAAGACGACCCAAAGCGACAATGCCGTGGGGCTGAACAACTTTGGCAGTTCCGCCCTGACCAACTGGGTATCGAGCCGCCTTTTGAAAGACAGTTAATAATTGCAGGAAAATACTTGACAGCGAAAGCAAATTTCGCATTATTATATTCTCATAACAAAACGCGGGTAAACCGCGTTTTGTTTTTTTCAACAACTAAAATTGCGTGCGGAGAGATGCCGGAGTGGTCGAACGGGCACGCTTGGAAAGCGTGTGTACGGGCAACTGTACCCAGGGTTCGAATCCCTGTCTCTCCGCCAATTATTAGTTTGCGATAACCCGCCATAAGCTGAAAAGCTATAGCGGGTTTAGCTTTATAATGGCGGTTGGTTCGGGAGGTGACGGGCAATTCCCTTGACATCCGCTGTTTTTATGGGTATTTCTGCGGGTATAATTAGTCGGACCTGAAAAACCTCAACAGCCCAGGCGAAGCCAATTCCGGCTGGCGC
>DAIOFH010000105.1:0-13861 GCA_036745875.1 Planctomycetota bacterium
AATAAATACTATGTTACGCAACTCGATGCGTGTCTTTGAAACACTCTATTTGAATTCTACTTTTATTTCTAACGTATTTGACTTTATTTGTCAAATATTTTTTTTATTTTCTATAATTTGTTATTTCTCTTTATAATTTGTTCGGAAATACCAATATTTAGGAATAAAACAGCGTGTTTTACAAGGGAGAGAATCTTGCCCTATCTAAAATGAAAATTTTAGAAAATATTGATATAACGTTCATAAGAGTATTTTATTAAGGCATTGTTTACAGCGGAGTCCATAGTAGTATTCCAAGGTTTGGTGTGACAGTTGGTAGTAATTTCATCCTCTTGACGTTTGGGAGGGGAGCGATAGCGTCGTCAAACAATTTTCTCTTTGTTTTTGAAAATTCTCCTTTCCTTTTTTAAATTTTGCGATATATATATAAAAGGTAATCGCTGGAATTCATAAAATTCGTGTCGGGCACATGTATGCCTTTTTTAACTAATTGTGATATATACAGATAACGATGTAATGTAGAAATTGCTGTGGAGCGAGGATGTTTTTGAATATCTCTTTGAGATTTGAATTCTCTGGGTGTTATCAAAAATATTGAGAATGGTCTTTTGCTCTCTCGGACCCGGTGCGCTCCCCAAATGTTTTGCCATGAAAGAACCGGATTATGCTGCCAGAACAACGCCGCCGCAAAATTTTGGAATTGCTTCAGGAAGAAGGTTCGGCCAAAGTTGCGTATCTCAAAGACTTGTTCTCCGTCACCGAACCCACCATCCGCCAGGACCTGGACAAACTGGAAGAAGAGGGGTTTGTTGTTCGTAGTCATGGTGGCGCATTTCTTAAGACCATCCCCAACCAGGTGAAGAACCTCGATCTTCAGCACCGCCAGAATATGGATAAAAAGGTTAGGATAGGCAAGAAGGCGGCAGAATTCATCAACGACGGCGATTCCATAATCCTTGATGCGGGAACCACCACCACCGAAGTGGCAAACCAGCTCGAACATGTGCAAAACCTCAACATCGTAACTTCCGCCCTGAATATAGCACTTATCATAGGTGCGCGCTTCAATGCGCAAGTCATGATGACCGGCGGTGAATTCAAAGCTCCCACACTCTCCGTCACCGGTGAATCGGCGGCCAAATTCTTCGACAACACCATCTTCGCCTCAAAGCTGTTCCTCGCGGCAACCGGGATTTCCGAGGAAGGCAGGATCACCTACCCGGGACTTTCGGACATCCCCTTGAAAAAAGCCATGATCGCGGCGGCGAAGGACGTTTACCTGGTCGCGGATTCCACCAAGATGGGCAAGATTGCCTTCGCCCACCTGGGCGATATCGATCTTGTGCGCCATATCATCACCGATTCTGACGTACCGCAACAATATGTCGACCTTTTCAAGTCGCGCGGGGTTGAAGTGATCATCGCCGACTGAGATTCTTCAGGCGCTCGACCCGTTTCCCTATCTCCTTCGTGTGTTCCTCCTCCGGGATGGACGGATCGCGCAGAGTGTAGAATAACGAACACGGCAGGTCGGGACACTCGCCGCAGTCGGCGAACTCCATGGTCATGACCGGGCATTCATACAGGGGGCAGACAGGCATGTCCGCCTCCTTTGCCCAATAGACTTCTCCACGCACCTCCCTGCAACCAGGACACTTTTTTCCAAACTCCTGGCAAGCCCCGCAGTGCATCCCGCACGTTCCGATGGTGTTCATGGCTTCTCCTTTTGCATATGCACATTGGCATTATTCGCTTCTTGGAGATTATTCCTTATAGCCTTGTGATAATTCTGGCGCTTTAGCTAAACCACCGGCGAAATCACCGTTACGCTTCTTCCAGCTCCTAAGCAATGACGTTCATGGTAATTTTTAAAATGCTATATGAGGTATTTTACCGGTAAAAAGTTGACTTTGTCGGCTCATGAGTATAATTGCGGAGATTGTTTGTTAGCTAACTTGAACGGAAAGCGGTAGGTATGTCAGTAAGAATTCTTTCAAACCAACAAGATATCATGGGTACCGCGCCGGTGGGGCGGCTGATCGCCAAGTTCGCCATCCCCAGCGTTATCGCCATGTTGGTCATGTCATTGTACAACATCGTCGACCAGTTGTTTATCGGGCACGGCGTGGGCTATCTCGGCAATGCCGCGACGACCGTGGTCTTTCCCGTGAACATCGCCACGATCGCCGTTTCCATGCTGGTCGGCGAAGGGGCCGCGACCTATTACAGCATGCGCCTCGGGGAAGGAAACCGTGAGCTGGCCAAGCGCTGCGTTGCCAACGCCCTTGTCATGTTCACCGTCATCGGCGTACTGATGTGCACTGTATGCTTTATCTTTCTGCCGCAAATGCTGGGCTTTTTCGGCGCGAACGACGTGATCATGCCCTATGCCATCGATTATGCAGCCCCCATCGTGTTCGCACTGCCCTTCATGGTCATTGGTCCCGGCCTTGCCGCGCTTATCAGGTCGAACGGTTCGCCCGGTTATTCGATGAAAGTCATGATCACCGGCGCGATTGTCAATACCATTCTTGACCCGATATTTATTTTCTCCTTCGGTATGGGAGTGAAGGGGGCGGCGATCGCCACCGCCATCGCGCAATTTTCGTCGCTGTTGGTCGCGCTGGCCTATTTTTTCAAAAAGAACGGATTTGGCGTCGAATGGGGGCATTTCCGCCTGGTTCGGAAGGTCATGTCCGGGATCGTCGTCCTCGGGCTGGCAAGCTGTTTCAACCAGTTGGCCATCACGATCGTCATCATCATTTTAAATCGAGCCCTGACATCCTATGGCGCGGCGTCCGTTTATGGAGCGGAGATCACTCTTGCCGCCCACGGCGTCGTGATGAAAGTCAACCAAATCCTTTTTTCGGTTCTTCTCGGCATATCGATGGGATCGCAGCCGCTCCTCGGCTATAATTTCGGCGCGAAAAATTACGACCGCATCAAAAAGATCTTTCTCACTGCCGTGACAATCAACCTGGCTGTCGGGTCGCTGGCGTTTATTGTATTTTTCTTTTTTCCCCAGTATATCATCAACCTGTTCGGCAACGAGAACGAGCTCTATAACGAATTCGCCCGGAAGTGTTTTCAGATATTCCTTTTCTGCATTATGCTTAACGGTTTTACGGTGCTTTCCGGGACATTTTTCCAATCCATGGGCCGGATGGTCAAGGCGTCGGTGATATCCTTGTCGCGTCAGATTCTCCTAATGATACCGGCTGCAAGCATCCTTCCGCTGTTCTGGGGCATTGACGGCGTTCTTTATGCCGGGCCGGTCACCGACGGACTCAGTTTTCTCCTCGCCTTTATCCTTGTCCACCGCGAATTCCATCACCTCACGTCAAAAGGCCAGGCACGGACAATCGAGTTGTCCATGCCTGTGGAAGAGATTGGGCTGGTGAATGTGACGGAGTCGGCCCGGATCTCAGCCCGTTTCAACCGTTGATGCTAATAGGTTGCAAAGTTTGTATAGGTCGGCTGCTGACCGCGAAAGCGGTCGGACTGCAAAAAGAAATCATGTCGCAGGGTGGTCCTCACCGGCGAGTTGATCTGGACGTAAAAGGCGTAATTCTGGCCGTTCGGTGGAGTTGGGCGGACGTTGCGCAAGGTGACGAAAGCGCGTTCACCGCGCGAGAAGGTGGTTTTGGGCGCTTCGAGCTGCACGCAGGAGCAGGAAGTATTGAGCCTGCCGATGGTGAAAGGTTCGTCATAAGGACGGATTATTTCAAAAACCTGGGGAGCGGATTCGTCGCCGGGGATATAGTTGACATTCACATTTGTGACCGGGACGATTTGAAATCCAGTATTGTCGCCGCGGTATTGTGCTGCATTTGCGCTAAAGGCGCATGTCATAACCAAAATCGCAATAGTTGCGGAAAATGACCGAAGCATAGGGGTATCTCCTTTAAACAGGATCACCCCCCGGCCGGATGCGCGAACCAGGACGGCAGCGGGACGCAATCCTCATAATTTGTAAAGCAACAAGAACTCCTTTCACTGCCATTGCATGATCCCTGCGCGTTTGCGGACAAGCGAAATCATGAGGCACCTACTCACAGATAAACTGTACTGTCTGTAGAGGAACCATACGCGTAATTTCCGATAAAACCGGATAAGTGAAAACGGGTGGACGGCTTTTGCCGTCCACCCGCTCTTTCAGGATTCGCATAAAAGTACAGTATCAATTTTGCCCATAGTATGCGTTCAACCCATGCTTTCGCAAGTAATGTTTCTGAATGATGTATTCCGGAATCGGCGACATGCCGGAATTGATATTCCGGGAATTCATGGCCATCTTGGCGATATTTTCCAGGATCAAGGCGTTGTTGGCGGCGTCGACCGCGCCTTTCCCCCAGGTGAACGGGCCGTGGTGCGCCAGCACCGCGCCAGGGTATTCCGTCGGCTCGATGCCTATTTCCTCATACTGTTCGACAATGGCTATGCCGGCGTTTTTTTCGTAATTTGTCTCCACTTCAAGCCGGGACAGGGGACGGATGCAGGGAATCTCGCCGGGGCAAAAATCGGCATGCGTCGTGCCGTAGCAGGGAATCGGCGCGCAAGCCTGTGCGAACGAGGTCGCATAGGTCGAGTGGGTGTGCACGACTCCGCATATCTTCGGCCAGGCCTTGTACAGTTCGAGATGGGTCGGCGTATCGGAACTGGGACGCAGGCTTCCTTCCACAACCTTGCCCTCAAGGTTGACGATAGTCAGGTTGTGGGGGCGCATATCGTCGTAGGATAGGCCGGACGGTTTGATCACGACAAGTTCCGCATCCCTATCTATGCCGCTGGCGTTGCCCCAGGTCAGCACCACGAGTCCGTTTTCGACCAG
Organism: Planctomycetota bacterium; assembly: GCA_036745875.1. Taxonomy (GTDB): domain Bacteria; phylum Planctomycetota; class SZUA-567; order SZUA-567; family SZUA-567; genus DAIOFH01. Next base: position 4,832 of record DAIOFH010000105.1, read on the forward strand.
CATGGAGTTGGCCCTGAAGACCGCTTCTCGCAGTTCTTGCAGTAGCATGGAAATGTCCTTTTTCTCGGGCGTTTGGGTTGGGTGTCTAGCGCCTCTGTTTGTAGCGGTCGAAGATGACGGCGGCGAGAAGGATACTGCCTCGGACGATGTATTGGTAGAAGGTCTGGACATTCCCGAGATTCATGGAGTTTTGCACAATGCCCATGATGAGGACGCCGGAGAAGACGAACCAGATGGAGGCGATGCCGCCGGCCATGGAGACGCCGCCAAGCACGCAGGCGGAGATGACGTCGAGTTCGAAGCCCTGTGAAGTCATTGGCTGGCCGGAGGTCATGCGGCTGGCGAGGACGACGCCGGCGAAGCCTGACATCACGCCGTGGATCATGAACAATTTCATTTTGTGCCAGGACACCCTGATGCCGGCGAGGTTGGCCGCTTCCTCGTTGCCGCCGATGGCGAGGGAGTTTCTGCCGAACGCTGTTTTCTCGAGGATGATGCCGAAGAGGATGAAGCAGGCGATCGTGATCCATACGGGGATCGGAATGCTGAGGAAATGGCCGGTGCCGAGGGTGAAGAAGCTGGCTTCGACAACGCCGATGGATTTGCCTTCGCCGATGAGATAGCCGAAACCGCGGGTGATCTGCATCGTGGCGAGGGTGGTGATGAGGGCGTTGATCCTCGCGTAGGCAATGACTATGCCGTTGATGCTGCCGACAAAAAGGCCGACTATCAGCGCGGCGAGAATGCCGACGTACACCGCTCCCGATCCCATGCTGTTCGAGAACCAGTTGGTGACATAGGCGGCGACCATGCCGGTACAGGCGATGACCGCGCCGCAGGACATGTCGAAATTTCCGCTGGCGAGGACGAGCATCATCGTACAGGCGACCATGCCGGTCATGGACACGGCGAGGGACAGCGCCTTCATGTTGGCTTTGCTGAGGAAGTTGTCTACGACGCCGCTGCAAACGATGAACAGGATCACCAGGATAACCACCATGCCGTACTCGCCCCATATCTTCCTGGCCAGCGAATCGTTCAACTTCCCCGGTTTTGCGGCAGCAGCCTGGCCGCCTGTATTGTCATTACTCATACCGTTCCTTCCAAATAAATTACGAATACGAATATTGTTATTTTTCCGAACCATGGAAATTCAGTTTGGACTCGCGGGGGAGGGCCATCGACAGGATGCCTTCCGGCGTCGCCTGGTCTCTCGGCACTTCGCCGACGATCTCGCCTTCCGAGAAGACGACGATTCGGTCGGATATTCCCATGACTTCAGGAAGGTCGGAGGAGACGACAACCACTGCGATCCCTTCCGCCGCCAAACGGTAGATGATGTCGTAGATTTCGGATTTCGCGCCGACGTCGATGCCGCGGGTTGGTTCGTCGAGGAGAAGCACCTTGATCTTTTCCGCCAGCCAGCGGGCAAGGACCACTTTTTGCTGGTTGCCGCCGGAGAGGTTGCCGACCAGTTGCCGTTGCGACGGGGTTTTGATCCCCAGCTCCTTGATTTTACCGATCACATTGTCGTACTCCCATTTGGAGTCAAGGAAGCAGAGGTTTTTATGGTGCCGGCGCGCGGAGATATTGGCGTTTTCCTGGACTGAAAGCCCGGGAATGATGCCTTCCCTTTTCCGATCTTCGGGGCAGAGCATGATGCCGGCCTGGATCGCTTCCGCCGGGTGGGTGGTGTTGATCGGCTGGCCGAACAGTTCGACAGCGCCCTGTGTCCTGGGTGCAGCGCCAAAGAGGACGCGCATCAGTTCGGTGCGTCCCGCCCCGACAAGGCCGAAACAACCGACGATTTCGCCTTTTCGTACTTCGAAGGACATGGGCTTGTTGATGCCGGGGCCCATGACGTCCTTTACTTTCAGGGCGACTTCGCCCGCTTGGCGCGGGGTATAGTTGTAGATATTCTGGATTTCGCGGCCGACCATGTCCTTGACGATCATGTCGCGGGTCAGTTCCTTCATGTCTCGGGTGGTCTTGATATGTCGGCCGTCGCGGAAGACGGTGACGCTGTCGCAGATTTCGAAAATTTCCTCAAGGCGGTGGGATACGTAGAAAATGACTTTCCCTTGTTCCTTCAGCTTTCTGATAATGCCGAAGAGGACTTCCGTTTCGCGGCTGGAAAGTGAGCTTGTCGGTTCGTCGAAGGCGATGATCTTGGCGTTCCTTGTGAGCGCCTTGGCGATTTCCACCATCTGCCGCTGGCCTATAGAGAGCCTGCCTACGCGAACGGACGGGCTGACGTCCTCGAGGCCGACCTCGACCATCTGTTTTTTCGCTTCTTCCAGCAGCTTGTTGTGGTTGAGGAAAACCTGCCCCGCCGGGAGGTGTCCGAGATAGATGTTTTCGGCGATGCTGAGTTCTGAAACGAGCTGGAGCTCCTGGTAAATAACCGCGATTCCCGCTTCTATGGCTTCGGTGGTGTTTTCGAACACCACATTTTTGTCTGCGATGCGAATATGCCCGGTCGTCGGCGCGTGCGCTCCGGAGAGGATCTTCAAGAGCGTTGATTTGCCGGCGCCGTTTTCCCCCACAAGAGCCCTCACCGACCCCTCGGCTACGCTGAAGTTGATGTCTGAAAGAGCTTTTACCCCCGGAAATTCCTTGGAGATGTTGACGAATTCCATGTAATCGGAAGAAATCGAACTCACGATTGGTATCCTTCCTTAAGGTTCGCAGGGTAACGGACGGGAGGGCCGCCCGTTATCCTGCGAGTGCGATAATCAATATTTTGCTACGTACAAACACCCTGTCGGGTCAGCGTTACGATCAATCCATGCCTTCTTCTTTGAGGACCGTGCGGAAGTTTTCGCGGGTGATGAGCCTGCCCGTGGTGCGGGTGTCCAGGGGCGGCTGCTTGCCGTCCTTGATCCATTCGTACATCATGCGGGAGGATTCGTAGCCTTCGACGCCGGCGAGGCCGAGGATGGAGCCGTAGAAGGATGTGAACGGTTTCGCGAGTTCGTCAAGGCAATCGGTGCCGTTGATGCCGATGGCGATGGCGTTTTCGGCCGGGTGGCCGTTGCCTTCGAGGGCGCGGACGGCGCCGAGGACGGAGTTGTCGTTCGGGCCGGCGACGAGCCAGTACTTGACGTTGGGGTGGCGGGTGAGGACGACGTTGGCGGCGTCAAGGGCGGTGGGGATTTCCATGCGCTGCTGGATCGGCGCTTTGTACATCTGCGCTTCCGGGAAGCCCATGGCCTTGGCCTTGGCAATGGCGCCTTCGGTGCGTTCGCGGGTGGTGTCGAGTTCTTCAAAAGTGGTGATCATGAAGCCGACTTCGGCGATGGGCCAGCCCTTGGCCTTCAGCTGATCCATGAGCGCTTCGCCCATCTGTTCGCCGAACTTGGTGGCGGACATGCCGATGTAGGGCACTTCTTCCATATATTCGCCCTTGGCATTGACAAAGCGGTCATCGACGGTGAAGACCTTGAGGTTGTTGGAGTTGGCCTTGGCCATGATGGCGGGACCGAGGCGGACGTCGGGGGTGCAGATGACGAAGCCCTGGCCGCCGTTGGCGGCAATGGAGTCGATGGCGGTGAGGGTTTTTTCGCCGTCCGGCACGCCGATCTTGATGAGTTCGAAGCCTAGGTCGGCCGCAGCCTTGTCCGCGAACTTCCATTCAACCTGGAACCAGGGCTCTTCCGGCTGTTTCACCAGGAAGCCGATCTTGATGTTTTCGCCGGCGGCCACGATACCGCTCAGCATGAGACCCGACATGACGAGTCCGAGGAGGAACATGCGCATTTTTGCCATTATAACTCTCCTTTACCGAGAACTTTTTCACCCCACACGAAGGGGCGCAGAAATATAGTTAAGAGCCAAGAGTTAAAAACTTTTCGCTTTTCACTCTTAACTCATAACTTTTTTTATGGTGCGTTCCCAAAAAGGGAAAAAGAACTGCGCTACAGGACCGACGAGCAGGCACGCCGCCAGCGACCCTATCCCCAACACGCCGCCAAGAAGAAAACCGGTTATGGCGAAAAACACGTCGCAACCAACCCTGACCCAACGGAACTGGAAGCGTTTGAGTTTGTCCGTGAGGATGACGGCAACAAGATCGTTTGCGCCCGTTCCGGCGTCGGATTTGATGACCAGGGCCATACCGGCAGCCAGTACGACGCAGCCTGCCAGCATCGAGGCGATCCTGAGCGCCATCGACGAATCCGGCCTGATGAGATCCCTGAGGAGCCAGGAGAACAGGTCGATGATCGGACCGCCGAAAAAGGAGCAGACGACGGTTCCGGGCAATACATAGCCTTTTGTCGTCAAGAGCATGACAATCATCAAGAGGCACAGGATAATGACGTGGAACGTGCCTATGGATGTCCCGAAGATACGCGCCCAACCCTGGACAAAGATGGTGAACGGGTCGGAGCCGAGTGCGGGCAATATGAACAACGTAACGCCAAGGTGGGCTATCGTCAGGCCGATCAGCATAAGGATCAGCCTGAGAGCCCACTCTTTGGCGCTCCTTCCCTTATTATGACTGGCAAACTCGCTCATGTTTAGCCGAACAGTTCAAACATGTTTTCGCCCGGATAGGGGAGATGGTCCGGGTGCGGAACGCCGATGTCGTCGACGCCGAGCAGCTTAACCGCCTCGAATAGGATCTTGCCCGCCTTGTCGAAGGCCACTGCGCCATGGTGCGGATAGCCCTTGCCGACAAGGATGTGCCGGTAGAACCTGGCGAAGCCGGGAATCGCGAAGATGCCGGTGCCGCCGAAGGTTTGTGGCGGGACATTGAGGATAGTTCCTTCGGCAATATAGCTGGACAGTTGTCCGGCCGGGTTCGATTGGAGGCGGAAGAAAGTGATGGGGCCGTGCTTGAGCTGGCCTTCAAGGGTGCCGCGGGTGATGACCGGTTCCTTGCCGTTTTCGAGGCCGCGGTTCATGATGAGCTGGTACTTCATCTCGCAGCTTTCCAGGCATTCGGAACAGGTGTTGCCGCAGTGGAAGCCCATGAAGAGGTCCGCTGTTTTAGCGCCTTCGAGGCTGGTGCCGCCCGGCATGACGTCGCCGGGAACCGAATTGTTGATGTCGAGGAGGGTCGCGGGGACAAGGGTGGCGCACTGGCACATATATTCCGATAGCGCTCCATACATGTCCACTTCGCAGGCGACCGGAATGCCGCGACCGGTGAGTCGTGAGTTGACGTAGCAGGGGACGAAACCGAAAGCAGGCTCAAAGGCGGGCCAGCACTTGTCCGCAAAGACGGCGTACTTGCTGGCGCCGAGGTTGTTTTCCATGAATTTCAGGATGGCGACTTCGAGCTGGGCAAGCTTCGGGAGGAGGTCAGGGTAGGGGACGGATCCGCACTTGTTCAGTTCCGCTTCCATATCGGCGACGGTGTGCTTGATCAGGTCTTTTTCCGATTCGGCGGCCTTGTAGTGTTCGAGAAGGTCGAGTTCGCTGTTTTCCATGACCTCGATGCCCATGTCATAAAACGGCTTGATGGGCGCATTGCAGGCGAGGAAATCATAGGGGCGGGGGCCGAAGGTGAATATCTTGAGGTGTTTGACGCCGATGATGATGCGGGCTATCTTGACGAAATCGGCGGCTTGTTTGGAAATCTGGTCCGGCAACCCGACCGGATACTGCGGGATATAGGATCTGATGCCCCTGAGGTGTTGGTTGTACGAATTGTTCAAAAGTCCGCACAAGGCGTCGCCGCGGTCGGCCTGGAGGACGTTTTTGTCTTCTTCGGCTGCGGCCGCCGCCATGGCCGGTCCGTCGAACTTTTGCATCAGCAGGGTGGTCGGGCCTTCGGGACCGAAATTGCCGAGATAAACGAGGAGCGCGTTTACGCCGGTCTTTTTCAGATCCTCAAGCGCCGCCATGGCATCTTTTTCGTTTTCGACGACGACGGGGCAGACATGGTAGGGGATCTTGTCCGCCGTCATGCTCTTTTCGAGGGCCTGAAGGCGCCTTTTCGTGAGGCTGGCGGGGAAGCAGTCGCGGGAAACACCGACTACACCAAGCTTTACTTCGGGAATGTTAATCAGGTTGCGTGCCATGGTTTTCTCCAGTTTTGCTGATGAAATTGCCGTTTCGTTAATGAAGTGTAAATATGCCGCAAAATAGTTTTTATTTTTGATTTAAGCTAAGCCTTGGGCTATACTGTGATAAACAATTCTGTTTGTCATGACCGCGGTCATCTCGGAGGCCGGACATGAACGATGTCAATGCTTTAGTTAAGTATTTTAACTTCAAAAGAGAACCAACCAGCGGTTCCCGTTGCATTGATATGGGGCGGATCCACAGCGCCCCGAACACCCAATATCCTCCGTATCCCGAAAAGCTTCCTTATGTCTATCAGGAAGTGGTCGTCGGCAGGCGTTTGGACGAGCTCCACCTCGTATATATCGACTCCGGTTCCGGCTGGTACACAAACGATCAGGGCGACCGCTTCAGGGTGACTCCGGGGACTGTCCTTATCCTTTACCCGAATGTTTACCATTCCTATAAACCCGATTCCGACGTTGGCTGGAGCGAGTACTGGGTCGGCTGCGACGGTTCCTATCCAAAGTGGCTGGTCAAGGAGGACGCGTTCAGGGACAAGAAGAATTCAGTCTTCAAACTCGGCCGTTACGACAGTTTGAGGGACGATTTCCTTCAACTGTGCCATTTATCGCTTGCCAAGCATTCGCTGGCCATAAAGTCGCAACTTCTCGGCGGCCTTATCAATCGCCTTCTCGGCCGGATGCTGGTGATCCACAATGCGCCTCCCGCATTCGAGGACGACGGCATAACCAGGGTGGTTGAAAAAATCACTGGTTATCTTGACGCCAACATCGAAACAGACATCGACATGAGCGAACTGCCGGTTATTGCCGGGATGCGTTACGACAGGCTTTCGCCGTTGTTTCAACAGGCGACCGGCATGACGCCGCATCAATATTACCTGGATAAGAAGATTCAAAAAGCCGTAAGCCTGCTCAGGTCGGGGTTGTCTGTCAAAGAGACATCGTATAGGTTGTGTTTTGATTCGCCGTATTATTTTTCTCGTATATTCAAGAAGAAGACGGGTGAGTCTCCGGCGAACTTTAAAAACAGGCAATGATTCGCGGTTGTTCGGACAATGAAACCGTTTACATCTCCCGTATCCCATTAGCGCTTTTTCAGCGAAAACCGATGTTGCACACTATAGTGAAAAATTACCGCTTGCCAATGCACTTTTTACGCCAATTCCATGCACTTTTTTCCAGGGATGCACTTTTTTCCGCGACACGCGGGAAAGTATAGGGTTTTTGTGGGGATTCGGCTATAATGGGGCGGCAATGAAATTTATGAGATGAAATCAATCAGGAGCACGCATGAACAATAATAATGGAAACTCGGAACTGTCGCTGCTTGTCAACAGCCTGGTGGAAAGTTGCGAAGACAATCTCGCCGTCAACCATGTCGAAGGCCACGACCTTCCGGACAAGGAATCTGTCGAATACGTCCTTGACATGCTTCTCGGCATACTATTCCCTGGTTATACTCACGGCAAGGCATTGTCTCCCGCCAGGTTGCCGTACTATTTCGGCGACCTGTTGATCCGCATCGAATGCGAACTGACCAGCCAGGTCGAGCGGGCGATGGCGTACGACTGCCGCCAGCGCAAGAAGACCGACACCATCTGCAACGCCTGCAATCGCGCCAGCACAGCGGTGAAGAATCTGCTGCACGAACTGCCCGCCCTGCGCCAGCTCATGAAGGAGGACGTGCAGGCCTATTTTGAACGCGATCCGGCGGCGGAAAGCCTTGACCTCATCATCTTCTGCTATCCGGGTCTGGACGCGGTCGCGACGCAGCGCCTCGCCCATATCCTATACGAGCAGGGCGTCCCGATCATCCCGCGCCTGTGGACCGAGCGCGCCCATTCCCGCACCGGCATCGACATCAACCCCGGTGCAAGGATCGGCAAGCGTTTCTTCATCGACCATGGCACCGGCATCGTGATTGGCGAAAGCACTGTCATCGGCAACAACGTCAGCCTCTACCAAGGCGTCACCCTTGGCGCATTGTCGCCGATCAAGGGGCAAAACCTGAAAAACGTCAAGCGCCATCCGACCATCGAAGACGACGTGATCATTTACGCCGGAGCAACAATTCTCGGCGGGGACACGGTAATCGGGCGCGGCTCTACGATTGGCGGCAGCGTATGGCTTACAGAATCTGTCCCGCCCGGAACCCTCGCCGTCATCGGGACGAACGATTTGGTAATCACCCACCAGGGGACGCGATCGCAACGCTTGAAAATGGCTGCCCGTTAATGTTCAATTCCTTGTTGCGCAAACTGAAAACATACTCTATGCTGTAGAGAGGAGCGATTGGCTTCTTGGTGGGGGATAGATATTCCTGAAAATTCAGGTATGTCTCGGTCATAGGAGAATATGACATGAACGACGATCACACGCCCGATCACGCCGATGAGAAAAACGAACAGATTGAAATCACTGAAAAAACGAAAAAACCTCCGCACAACACCGAGACCATACTTAAATCCAGATCAAGAGATGTCGAAGAAGACATAGAAGCTATGGGAAAAGCCAAGGCTGCGGCAAAAGGGAAGGATTCCGACGCCGATGGGCCGGAACATCACGAAGTCATCCGCTCCGGCGGCCGCGTTTCCGCAAATACCGGCATCCAGAAAGCCGCCAGCGAAGGCGATGACGACGGACTCAAACCCGGTCAGGCCATACCCGGGGAAGAAGGCGTGCGCGTCAAGGTCGACCTCAACATCCTCAAGGAAGTGCCGTTCCTCGACCCGCTGTATAATGACACATACGTCTATCTCGTTCCCAAGGACCCGGAAGACATCTTCGTCCTTTGGGAAGTCGGCGACGCCACCCGCACGGAGCTGATAGAGAAATTCGGCGACGACTTTTTCTCCAAAAACCGCCTGATCATCCGCGTCTACCAGGTAACCGGCATCGAGTTCAGCGGCTTCAACGCCCATTCAATGTTCGAAGTGGACGATTGGCTCGCCGACAAAAACGAATACTGGGTCAAGGTCAAGCCCGACAACGA
>DAIOFH010000106.1:0-13847 GCA_036745875.1 Planctomycetota bacterium
CCGCGCCGCCGCGCCCCTTCGCCCTCATCCGGCCTTTCTTCTCGTCGAGGGGGTGTGGCTGGCGGTGTCGGCCATCGCCGCCGTGCTGCTTCTCCAGTTGATGAACAGCCTTCTCGACATCCGCCTGTTCCCCATGCCGGCGCTGCCCCAGCCGGCCATCGCGCCGGCGGCGTACGCGCTGCTCGTCGTCTGTCTTCCCCTGGCGGGATGGCTGCTGGACCGCTGGCCGGAAATGGTCTACCGGAAAGTGCTGCCGGCGTGCTGCGTACTGTTCATCCTCGCCCCGTCGCTGGCGGCGCTGGGCGCGGAACGCGGCCTGCGCGACATGCTCGAGGCGCTGGTCGGGGCCGGGCAATTCGCGGTGTTCGTCGTGTTCACCGTGTCGCTGGCCGGGCTGGTGCCGGACGCGAAGCGGGCCACCCTGTATGCCTGCCTCCCTTCCATCATGTGGATGTTGCCCGTCCTCTTTTACCTGGTGACGCTGAGGGGCCTCCGCCTCGGCGGGGTGGCGGTTCTCCTGTCCACCATCCTCGCCTACATGCTGTTCAGGACCATGCGGCGGGTGGATTTCGTCATAGCCGGCCCCGATGGCGGCGACTTCGTCCCGCCCGCCACGAGAACGGAACACACCAGCGGGCCTGGGATGGTCGCGTTTCTCGAATCGGTCGGCTTGACGCCGCGCGAGCGGGAAACGGCCGAGTTGCTCATCAAGGGCAGCAGCTACCGCGGTATCGCCCTGGAGTTGCGCATTTCCGAAAGCACTGTCAAAAAACACGCCGCCTCGGCGTTCAGTAAGTTCGGCGTCCTGTACGTCGACAGCCAGCGGGAAAGAAACGACGGCAAGTAGATTGTCCGCCAAGTGGAAATGTCGGTGTCGGCCTTGCGGTTTGTTCCGTGCTGCGGTGCGAACGACGCATGAGGCGCAATTGCTCACCGGCTCATGCCGCGGACGCCAGGAAACCGGCAAAGAAGCTCACGGAAAAAGAACGCCTTGACCTCCTGAAGGAAGAGGCGTTCGCGGCCGTCCGGCCACCAAAACCAACCTGCCCGCTGATCGACAAGCCGAAAACCCGCCAAGAGGAAAACAGGGAACTGTTCGGATAGCCATCGGCACTTGTTCCAACCAGGTACGCTTCTCATAATGCGGGCGTCATGAAATCACGCGCTAAGCGCAACCGATGCGCGGAGGGTGTCGAAAGCGGCTTGCCGCGTCGACACAAATGCCAGCCCGCATTTCCGGGATTGACGGTGGCGGCAGAACATGCCCGGCACCAATGGCAAAACACCTGCCGCACCGCCAGCGCCCGCTATTTGCGCGGTTACCTTCCAGTGAGGTAGAACGCAAGGAACATAAGGATGCCCAAAAGCATTGCCCCGCCGATTGCCGCATACTTTACCGCTTTTCTGAAGTCCATCGCGGTTTCACGAAACTCCTTATGTTTTTGTTCAAGGTTCGCCATGATTTCACTTTGCTCGCGTCGAAGCTGGACGACATGCTTGTCCAGCTTATCGAGCAAGGTAAGGCGAGCGGACTTTTGCCGACACCACCCTGCCCTGCATGACCAGATGAATTTTTGACATACGATCAGCCCTCCTTGCTGGTGCTGTTTTGTATGGAGTCGACAGTGTGAACGCAGTTGGCTTTCACAAACGCCTCCAGGTCTTCCCGGTCGTAGACGATGCAGCGGTTGACGCGGTAGAACTTGGGGCCGCGCTTCTGGTGCCGCCAGATTTCCAGGGTGTTGGGTCGGACGCCAAGGAACTCGGCGGCGGCCGGGGTTTAGATCATGTTTTTCATGAGCTGGTTTTCCTTTCTTTTCATTCAACCAGGCTGCTTGTTTGAGGTTGTGCCGTGTCGCGACATAATGAAATGTACGTCACTTTGGGCAAGAAAAATAGAAACCCGGTTTGACAGATGAAACGAATAACCCCCGGTCTCTTGGCGAGAGGCCGGGGGTTATTCGTTTCATCCTTATTTATACTATGTTACAGGGCTTTACAGGCTGTCGTTTGGGTACAATTGCCGCTCAAGACGCTCCAGGGAACCACTTGGCGCAGCTCCCCCGGCGTTGACGATGACAACAAGTTATAGGCAAAAACATACGGTTTAGCTTCTATGTTTTCCGCTTGGGCGGAAGGATACCGATACCGCGATTTCTGTAAGACGCGATAATTCATCAAAAGTTAGGTTTCGCGTTATGGCTACGCTTTTCCGGCCGAACCTAGATTGTCGATCCACCTGCCAATAACCTGGCGCATGGCCACCTTGGCTTCATTCTTTGATAATGCCCACCAAATCTTATGATCCACAGCCGCTTCAACATACGCCTGCGTGAATACTTTACCAATTTCACTTGCGACATTGACCTTCGCCATGCCCAAAGATACGGCTTTTTGGAGTTGATCAACCGGAGTTCCGGAACCGCCATGCAGTGCGAGTGGTATGGAAATGGTGTCATGAATGCGCTGAAGAACTTCGAAATCAAATTTTGGGGCAGCGGTATAAAGGCCATGCGCATTGCCGATGGAAACCGCGAGATAGTCACAACCGGTTTTTTCGACAAATTCTGCGGCCTCATCGGGATTGGTCAGCATAGAGCCATGGCCCCCCTCGTGAGTGGTGTTGTCAACTCGGCCAACAGCGCCGAGTTCGGCTTCAACCATGATATCCTTCGCATGGGCATAGTCCACTACCTTACTTGTCAAAGCTATGTTGTCAGCGAAAGATAAACTCGAACCGTCTATCATAACTGAAGAAAAACCCCCTTCAATCGCCTCTACAACTGTTTCAAAGCTGTCGCCATGATCCAGATGCAAGCACACGTCCATTCCCACGATATCCGAGAGTGAACGCGCTATTTCCGCTACTCCACGTGCACCAGTCGCAACCCATTCCGCCTTCGCGCAGATCAAAACTGCCGGTGAGTTCTTCTGTTTGCACTCCTCGAGTACTGCCATAATGGACAGCGAGTCAAATCCATCGAAACAACCCACGCCGTAACCTTCAGCGCGCGCCTTCATCAGTGTTTCCTTCATGCCGATAAGAGCCAAAAGACTTCTCCTCTGTGTGAAATTCGCCATGCCGTGCGAACGCGCAGGCTGTTTTTTTGAATAGTTTAGCCTTCCCAGACATCCACTACCAAACAGTGTAGCCAAGATCGATCGACACTACTGCACCCGTCATGCCGCTCGATGCATCCGAAGCGAGGAACAGGTTTAGTGATGCGACTTCTTCTGGTTCAACCATACGCTTGGTTGGGGACATGCTCATCCATATCGGTCCCATACTTGGATCCTTGAACGCGATATTGGACATGGGAGTATTGACGTAACCTGGCGCTGTGGCGTTTATGCGTACGCCTCTCATTGCCCACTCCGCTGCAACGGATTTCACGAACATGTGAACACCGGCTTTTGCTGCGTTATAATTCGACTGGCGCTGTGGACAATTGGAAACAATGCCGGACATGGAGCCGGAAGCAATAATGGAACCTTTCCCACGTGCGAGCATATGTTTTCCGAACGCACGCGTTGAGGTGAACACGCTTGTCAAATCTATGTCGATCATCTTCTGCCAAAATTCGTCAGACATATCCTCACAGCCGGTGTCAGGCCCAGTGATGCCAGCGTTGGCGACAAGAATGTCAACAGGGCCAAAATCCTTGTTCAATCTATCCGCGGCCGCCGTGATAGCGGCGGAATCGCCAACATCGAGTTCCACTGCCTCGATTTTATATCCTTTGGCGCGAAGCGTACCCGCTACTTCCTCCACCTTGGCAAGATTCACGTCAGCAAGAGCAACGCCTGCCGCCCCCGCTTCACATAAGGCCTCGGCAGTGCAATAGCCGATGCCGCCGCCGCCACCGGTGATAATTGCGTATCTACCATCCACTCTCTGTTTTTCCAGATACATGATTCCTTCCTTTCAAAAGGACGACAAGACACCAATAGCGCGATAGGAATAACTGAAGGTAAAATTAAAATCTTCTGGAAGGCGCCAACATGCGGGCTGAAGGAACGTCGATGCCGCGATTAACACGCCTTTCGTCTTCCGCGAAAAAATGCGCCCGCAATTCATCGACTGCCAACTTTACTTCATCGCCAACTGAAACATTGTATTGTCCTGTTCGACTTACCGTGATAGGCTCCGGGATCGAGTTGATGTTGATATACATCAGCGTTTCGTTGCCAAGACGCTCAACCATCGCCACCTTGCCTAGAATCTTGCCTTCGGGCGAGATCTTTACCATGTCCGGGCGTACTCCAAGCGTCAACCGCTGACCTTTTTCCAACCTGCCGCCGCCATAGGTAAAGTCGAGGATCGTAGCATTACCGAGTTCGATATGTGCTTTGTTGTCCGAAAGCGAGTCCACTGCGACCGGGAGAAAATTCATTTTAGGCGAGCCGATAAACCCTGCGACAAACATATTGGCCGGCTCATTGTATAGTTCCAGAGGGGGACCGATCTGTTCCGCAATACCCAATCGCAATACCACGATGCGGTCAGCCATGGTCATTGCCTCGACCTGATCGTGAGTAACATAAATTATGCTTCGCTGCACCTTTCTATGCAAAGCGGCCAATTCCATGCGTGTTGCGGAGCGAAGGGCCGCGTCGAGATTGGACAGGGGTTCGTCAAAAAGGAATATTTTGGGATGACGGACTATTGCTCGTCCAATGGCGACGCGCTGCCGCTGGCCGCCTGAAAGCTGTCCCGGTTTGCGTTGGAGGAATTCCTCCAATTGGAGGATTCGAGCCGCATCCAACACTTTTTGACGTCGTTCCTCTTTTTTAACACCTGCCAGTTTGAGGGCGAAACCCATGTTGTCCTCAACGGTCATGTGCGGATAGAGAGCATAGCTTTGGAACACCATGGCCAGGCCACGTCGATCCGGGGGAGTGTCGTTGACGCGCACTCCATCGATGAGGATGTCGCCGGATGTAATTTCCTCAAGGCCTGCGATCATGCGAAGCAGTGTTGATTTGCCGCATCCGGAGGGGCCGACGAAAACGACAAACTCCCCATCGATTACTTTAAAACTGACACCTTTAATCACCTTGTTTTCGCCAAAGGATTTTTGAACATTCTTCAATTCCAGGCTTATAGTTCCCATCGTGTAATCCTCGTAAAAGTAGTGTTCTTACTTCACAGCACCAAAGGTGAGACCCCGTACCAATTGCTTTTGGGTGAGCCAGCCGAGAATCATTATCGGCGCCACGGCCAGCAACGACGCGGCCGACAATTTCGCCCAAAACAAACCTTGCGGGCTTGAATAGGACGAGATGAACGCTGTGAGCGGGGTTGCATTGGTGACAGTGAGGTTGATGCTCCAGAAAGCCTCGTTCCAGATGAAGATTATGGACAGGAGAATCGTGGAGGCGAAACCGGGCGCGGTCAGAGGCAAAAGAACGTAAATGAGTTGCTTCAACGGTTTAGCGCCATCCATGCGTGCGGCCTCGATCAGATCTTTGGGGATCTCCTTGAAGAACGTGTAAATAAGCCATACGACAATGGGTAAATTCATCAATGTATAAATGATGATGAGACCGAGGCGCGTATCGAGAAGTTGCCAATCACGGAACCATAGATAAATTGGCATAAGTACGCCCACTGCCGGCATCATTTTGGTGGATAACATCCACACAAGAACATCCTTGGTTTTCTTGTTGGGATAGAATGCCATGGCATAGGCTGCCGGCGCACCAATAATAATTGCCAGGAATGTTGCGGCTACCGCGATCACTATGCTGTTCTGCACGAACAGGCCGTAATCGGACCGGGCGAAAACTGTCCGGAAGTTGTTCAGCGTCGGCTCGAAAAGTATCAGTGGCGGAGTCGCCACGGCGTCCGCTTCGCGCTTGAAGGCTGTCAGACCCATCCAGAGAATCGGGAAGAAGAATACCAATGCGGCCAGCCAACCTGCAAAAAATGTGATAGTCCTAATCGTCAGCGATTTTTTCATGGTCTAGCCCTCAATGCCTTAGGCGTCTAAATTGCGGGAGACGGTCCGGATTAAAAAGTACCCGACAATATTTGCCAACACTACCGCGAAGATTCCACCAGTAGAAGCCACGCCCACGTTGAACTCCAATAAAGCGGTACGGTAGATCAGGAAAGGAAGAATGGTGGTGGCCGCGCCGGGACCTCCATTGGTGGTAACGAGAATTTCAGCGAAAACAGCAAGCAGGAAGATTGCCTCGATCATGGCAACTACGCCGATAGACCGCCCAAGATGCGGCAATGTGATATACCGGAAAAGGGTAAAACCCCTTGCGCCGTCCATGCGGGCGGATTCGAGCTGCTCGCTGTCCAAAGACTGAATCGATGTCAGAAGGATAAGGGTGGCGAACGGCACCCACTGCCAGGCGACAATGATTCCAATCGCGGTGAGAGGATATTGAGAGAACCAGTCTATGGGAGCACACCCAAGCGACCGCGCAATCCAAGCCAACAGTCCGTTCAGGGGATGCATCAACATGTTTTTCCAGATCAACGCAGCCACAGTCGGCATGACGAAAAACGGCGCTATTACTAGGAGCCGGGCTACGGAACGACCGGGAAATGCTTCGTAAAAAATGACCGTTAGAATGGTGCCTAAAACGATACTGGCGATTAATACGCCTCCGACAAGGCGGATCGTATTGTATATTGCAATCCATAGGGAAGGATCAGTTGCAAAATGGACATAATTGGCCAGGCCGACAAAACCAATGTTGTCTTGATTGAGAAGTGTGTAGCGCAAAGTGGAAAAATACAGGGTCATCAATAATGGCGCCAGCATCCACAGAAGGAGAAGGATCACCGAAGGAGCCATAAGCGGCTTCGTGTTGATGATGGGACCGGCGGATGCGGCGTTTTTGCTAGTGTGCATTGCAGCAACCTCCAGGAGTATTCGGAGAGTATCGATTGTATTTATGTAATGCTGCGCGCCGATCTGAGATAAAGGTGGTCAAGCTTCGACGCGCAGCAGAGAATGGTGACTTATTATTTATCGTAATAGCCGGCATCGCGCATGGTACGCTCAGTAAAGGCTTGAACAGCTTTCAATGCCTCGTCTACAGTTTTGTCGCCAGAGATAACAGCAGCGTATTTCTGACCGGCAAAATTGCCTATGCTGGGGAGTTCGGGAATGCTGGCGGCGCTGTTGCCGGTGTAGGGGACCGGTTCTTGGGCGGGGTCCTGTGTTTCGGCTTCCATAAGCATTCTGTAGGTCATTTCGGCAAAGGGAGCGGCTTCAATGTACTCGGGGTTCTTATATATGGACTCTCGGGTGCCGGCGGGAACCTGTCCCCACCCGCGGGAGTCCGCAACCATCCGAATATACTCTGGTGAGGTCGCCCACAAGATAAATTTCTGGGCAGCGTCCTTGTTCTTTGAACTCGATGGAACGGCGAGAGACCACGCCCACAGATAGTTCCGCCCTTTTTTGAACTTTCCATAAGGCTGTTCGGCATAGCCGACCTTGCCGATGACAGATGACTGTTCCGGATCGGCGAGGAAAGCGGCGGCGATTGTCGCGTCAGACCACATTGCCGCTTTTCCCGAGGCGAAAACCATCAAGCATTCGTTAAAGCCGTTCGAGGTGGAGCCGGGAGGGCCATATTTCCTGATGAGGTCGGTGTATTTCGTAAGGGCCTGCTTGAACTCCGGAGTGTCGAACTGCGGTTTCCAATCCATATCGAACCAGCGGCCGCCATAACTATAAACCATGGGGGTAACCTGGCCGGTAGCTTCACCCCAACCTGGTTTACCACGCAAGACAATGCCATACATGCCATTGGCGGGATCGTTCAACTTTGCCGCGATGTTTTCCACCTCATCCCATGTGGGCGACTCGGGCATGGTAAGCCCTGCCTTTTCGAGCAGATCCTTCCGGTAAAAGAGCATCTGACTTTCCGCGTAGAAAGGAAGGGCATACTGCTTGCCATCATAGGAAAGGGCTTCCCGAACCGTCGGAATAAGGTCCTCATACTCGTATGACGCCGGAAAATTGGAGAGAGGATGCAGCCAATTGCGTTGTCCCCAGAGGACCGCTTCGTACACGCCGATGGTCATGATGTCGAATTGACCGGAATTGGTGGCAATGTCCGTAGTGACGCGCTGGCGGAGGGTGTTTTCCTCAAGGACGACCCAATTCAGTTTGATGTCTGGGTTTTTCGTTTCAAAATCTTTGGATAGCTCCTGCATGATGATCATATCATTGTTGTTGATTGTGCCGATCGTCAGCGTGGTCTGCCCGGCACAAGCTGTGCCGACCAAACATACCAACATGGCCACTAAGCTAAGATTACGAAAATAACGCATACATTTCCTCCAATCGGTTCCAACGAAAGATTCAATACTTCCCAAATTCCATAACAATGGACAATAGCTAGCCTTGCCGCGGAGAGTATCTCTCCGAAGAGCTCGAGTTGCGTGTTATTTGCGTATGTACAATGGTTTTCCTGTCTCAACACCGTATACAGAGTCGAGTAAGGACGTTATTTTTGCCTTGAGATATCGTATGGTATTCCGGGCCGGTGCAAATGTACGGTAGGTGGCCATGCGCGGCGTCAAATGCAATGGGTACGGCGACTGAAATTCAAACATGATCCAATGTTTGATTTAAATTATCGAACAGAATTACTATACCATCTCAAATTTGAGAATCAAGTGTTTTTTTATTTTTCCGATTGTATATAGAAAATTTCGTTATTTACACATAAAATACTAAAATATAAAAGTTTAACTGGATTAATAAATAATTTTTCATCCCCATATCGCTAGGATAAAAATAAATTTCTCAGCCAAATTTGACTGGACTAAATCAAACATCTGCGATATACTATCAAACGTGAAGACAAAAAACAAACTCTTTTTTGTTCGAGGATTTCTTGAAATGACTGATTTTTCGGAAAATAATGCTTCTGAGAATGGTTCGTATCGGGAGCGCATGGAAGCTGTTTACCAGCTTCTGGTAAAAAAAGGATCAATGCGGGTGGTGGAGCTGCAGGAAATCCTTGGGGTTAGTGATATGACCGTACGTCGCTGCCTTAATGCTATGGCGGCGGACGGTTTGATTCGCCGGTTTCATGGCGGAGCAGTGCTCATCGAGGATGCGGAAAGTCGTTATTCCGCCATGCGCCATCACCTCAACACTAATATTAAAGCACTGCTGGCCGAGAAGGCTTTGGAATTTATGCCCGAAAATGCCAGCATCTACCTGGATTCCGGCACTACATGTTTTGCTATAGTCAAGCGACTTGCAGCCAGCGACAAAAAGGTGAATATCATCACCGACAGCTTTAAGGTAGTACACGAGCTGAAGAGCGCCAGCACCATCAATGCCACCCTGCTCGGCGGCAACCTTAGTGACGACATGACAACTCTGGATGGCCCCTTCGCGGCTGATGCGGCTTCCCGGGTTACGCTTGATGTCTGCTTCTTTTCCGCCGATTCTTTCGACGAAGAGCGCCTCGACAACAAATACCTCGGTGGTGCTACGACCAGGAAAATTCTCCTGTCCCGTTCGAATCGGAAAATTTTTGTCGCGGACTCGACAAAATACACTAGGCGTTGTTGCTTCTTGTTTTGCGGTTGGGATGATGTTGATATCTTCCTGACCGATTCCTTTCTGCCCGTACCGGCCAAAAAAAGCATCGCAGGGAAAGGCGTGGAAATCATCACTGTTTCCGAACCCGCCGCCGTAGTTCAATGATTTTTGCTCTGCGTCACATGTAATCACCCAATTCGGCCGGGTGGCACACCTTTTTATGGTCTTCCTTGCTCTCGGAGTAACAATTAAAATGAATCCATCGGAAATTGTCAGTTTTGGCGTTGTCGCCGTAGATGATACCTATGTGGTCGACGGCATTCCCGCTCCCGACAGTAAAAAAAAATATCTTTCCTCCCGCCGATCGGGTGGCGGGCAGTCGGCCACTGCATTGGTGGCAGCGGCTAGGCTTGGTTGCTCCTGTCATTGGTTCGGCTATCTTGGAGACAACGCTCTTTCTTCCTTCACCCGGCGGGTCTTTACCACAGAAGGGATTGTCTTTGATCCTTCAATTCCACATGCAGACGCCGCCCCTACGCACTCTATTATCATCAACGATCAATTGGACGGTTCCAGGACGCTATTGTGGAACGACGACAAGATCATTCCCTATGTTATCAACGCCGATGCGTTTGCGATGATTGAAGCAGCATCATGCCTTTTTATGGATCAATGCACGCCGGAAGTACAACTTGCCGCTGCAAGGCACGCTGCGGGACATGGAATCCCCATAGTATCCGATATCGAACATATGACGACAGAAGCCCTCCGCGAAGCGATGGAATTGGCGGACCACTTCATTATTCCCTTGTCGGTGACAACTGAGCTTTTCGGTGAAACTGAGCCCGCCGCCGCCTTGGCAAAAGCCATTCGGTTCGGTCGTAAAACCTTGGCATGTATAACCGATGGTGTGCGTGGTTCGTGGTTCACGCTCGCCAATGCGCCAGATGAATTTTTCCATCAACCGGCCTTCACGGTGGAGCCGGTGATAGATACCAATGGCTGCGGCGATGTTTTCCATGGCGCTTACGCTGCATCGCTGGTGAAAAAGTATCCACCACGCCAGTGCATTAAACGCGCCGCCGCCGCCGCCGCGTTAAAGGTCCGCAAACGTGGAGGTCAAGAGGGATGCCCCTCTCTCGATCAATTGGATGATTTTCTTCAAAACGTGTAGAACAGGAAAGGTTACCCTCATCGCGTACACACCTTATACCACCGACGCTGGCTAGCGGCGCTATCGATGCATGACTACGATAACTTTATCACGGGCATGGAGGCAGTGTTGGGAAAAGGCTCCTGTCACGTCCTGTCGCTTCGGCCGGTGGGAGGGTATTAATTGTAACGGTCCGTCTGTCTTTTTTTTTGCGAAGAAACGCTACGTTCTTGTTCTAGCTAGCGAAACATCGTTCCGCGAGAAATTAGGGCGAACACCTCGTCCTCAAGCGATAGGCCCAAGTTTATGCTATTGTTGACCCAGTATTTGCCAGGTTCGAACCAGGGTCCATCAGCATCCTCCGACACCGTTTGGAGAGCCAGAATGCCGTCCCCGGTAACAACCAACGCCTCACCGCTATCGGGATCGCAATGGCTTACTTGTCCATAACGGCCAATTTCCTTTTGTCTGTTCATCGCCAACCGCGACTTCCAGATGTGCAACCTGATTATTCTTCCGCCAGGGTCTCGCATATATGTATACGCACCAAAAAGTGGGCGGGTAAAGGCCCGGATCTTTGCATGAATATTCACCGCCGAATCACTCCAAACTATGCGCCGGTCGCGATTCTCTATGGGAAGAAAATGCGAGCGGCCGGCAGTGTCCAAAGCCGGAACATCCTTTGCCGAGAAGGCAGGAGACGATACCATGGCAATTGCTTCGCAAAATAGCGTGGGTAGGCGTGTTTCGTGAAAACGTCGGATGTCCGCGATGGTGGCGTCATTGTTCAGGCCAAGAATGGCCTCGACCGGCAACTTGCGCGTTCTGCCGTCTTCCGGCGAAACATACTGCACTGACAGATTCAATTCGGGCGATCCGCCCAGGATTCCCCAAATATCTAGATCAGACCCGGATTGTAACGCATCGGTACCGAAGGCGGCGGAAACAGCCCCCAATCGAAAAAGGGACGCCGCTTCCATCAATGATCCTGGCCAGCACAAGGCAATGCAAAGATCGGCGCCAATTTTCTTTATTTCTTCCCGCGTTTTGTGGTCAAGTCCTTCCCGGATGAAGAATTCAGCCGAAAACTCCCTGGCCATCGACTTAAAATCGCTTTCTGTCCGTACCGACAGCGGCGAAGATTTCCGCGTCAACACTCCAGCAATTTCGCCGCAACCGGTCAGATGGATATGCCTGGCCGCCAACCACAGCGCTTCGGATGTCCCAAGAATAAAAATGCGCATAGTTACCTTTACTGAATGAATTTATAGCCGGAACCGCGAACAGTCTTGATCGAAGCTCCAATCCTACCAAGCTTTTTGCGCAGGGAAAACATGGTAACGTCAACCGACCTCGGTGAGACCTCCGTATCGCCGCTCCAGATCGCCGCCAGCAGCTCTGCTCGTGACAACGCCATTCCTTTTTTCGCCAAGAGAGTGACAAGTAAGCGATGCTCTATGGGGGCTAGTTGTACGGCGACCCCGTCCACTCTGATTTGCCTGCTGTCCGGACTGCAGACAAGATTCGGTTCGCCTTTCCCTTGCATTAGGAATCGTCCTGATATCGTCGCGGGGTGCAAGCGGTGGAGAACGCCATTGAGACGTGCGACAAGCGTTGCCGGTGCAAAAGGCTTGACGATACAGTCTTCTATGGTGATATTCCGCGATAAAAGCTCGGCCGCCCGTTCGGCGTCGGCGGCGATCACGACGATCGGTGGAAGTTTGGTGCGCGTGTTTTTTTGCGCAGTCCTGCAAAATTCCTCGACCATCATATCGGGAAGGACGTCGTCGACAAGCAGCAAGTCGGGCATGAAAGCCGCTTGCGCCCCCGAAGCGCCCAGCGCTTCGAGTGCCTCCGCGCCGTGACTGAAACAAGAGACCAAGAGCCCGGAAGATGACAGTGCCCAAATCGCTTCCTCCCGAATATCCCTGGCGTCCTCCACAAGCCAAACGTTAACCGACATTATTCGGCTCCTTTTGGCCGTTTACTCTTTGCTCTGTCCGCATAATGGCAAGGTTGGCGACGCCGATAACCCCCGCGTTGCTCCCAAGGGAGGCAGGAAGGATATCCACGGAAATATTGGGGCCAAAGCAGCGGGCGCGGCACTCGTTACGCATGGCGTCAAGTAAAGCAGAGCCATATTGCAGAAGGCTGCCAGCGACAATGATCCGATCAGGATTGATGAAATTCATGATGATCGCCGCAAGCGCACCCAGGCTTTTTCCAGTTCGCATGACAATATACTTCGACAATGGATCGCCCTCTTCGGCAGCGGCAAAAATATCGCTGGAAGTGATCGCTTCTCCACGGCCAAGAAGGTTTGTCGTCCAGCCTTCGGCGACCTTACTACGAAAACGGGAGACGATAGCGGAGGGCGAAATATATGCTTCGGCGCAACCGCGATTCCCGCAAGGACAGAGTCTTCCGTCCCTTTCGATGGGAATATGCCCTATTTCGCCGGCCATGCCGTCTTTGCCGATGAAAAGTTCGCCATCAATAATGACAGCGCCTCCAACTCCGGTTCCTAAATTAATGGAGACCATGTTACGGCATCCCTTTCCAGCACCAAAAAGGTATTCAGCCCAGCCTAGGGCTTTTGCGTCGTTCTCGACATGCACCGGAATCCCGGTCAATACCGTCAAACGAGGCCCCAAGGGAACCCGGTCCCAGCCCTTCATGTTCGGAGGGCCGTAAACCATGCCTGCCTTATTGTTCAGAGGGCCGGGAACGCCGGCACCAATGGAATGGATATCGCTAGCCTGCATACCCAATTCCGTAATCATATCGTTAATAAGCTTGGCCATACGGACAATAACCGCGTCTGATCCCTGATCACTGGGTGATGGGATTTCCGACCTGGAAAGTATTTTTTGAGTATCATCAATTATAACGCAACGTATGCTTTTTCTGCCCAGTTCAATTCCGATATTCGTCAACGTCATATCGCTCCACTCCTCAAGAGATATTTATGAAATATTAGGATTATTTGGATGCTTGTCACGAATTCACTCTCCAAACGAAAGAAACGAGTATAGCTACCGCATAAAAAAATGCAAGAAACACGTCAACGATCACTTCCATATTACTATACAGAGGAAAAAACTTCGCTTATACGGAAACTAAAAATCATCCCATGTAATTATTTGCTAATATTCATAATA